>JAPYOO010000013.1 GCA_029938135.1 Bermanella sp.
ACTCGCGACCCCAACCTTGGCAAGGTTGTGCTCTACCACTGAGCTATTCCCGCAACAATTAGATACACCCGTTTTCAATTTTTACATTGCAAAAGGCTTCTCTAAATTTTTATTAGAATGCTTCACCATTCTAAAGTGGTAAACCCGAAGGTTTTAAGTACCCACTTAAACGTAAGTTAAAGTGGTATCCCGTAGGGGAGTCGAACCCCTGTTACCGCCGTGAAAGGGCGGTGTCCTAGGCCTCTAGACGAACGGGACACTTAGGCTTAAGACATCAGCTGTCGTCTCAAGATGGCGCGCATTCTATGTATCTCATTGAAATAGGTCAAGTTTTTTATAAGAAAGATTATTAAAATAACGTCTACACTTATTCTTACTATAAGGAAATTTTGTACTATATGACCACATTTGTCATTTTAGGCGCTCTCATACTGGCCACATTAGTGGGCAGTCTTGCCATGAAGAGCTACTTAGAGAAGCGCCGCATCGAGCGGGCGAGGCTATTGGTTGACCTGCACGATGACTTACGTCGCATGCAAACGGCCTTAACAGTGGTGCCTCAGGTATACATGGATACCCCTACCAAGCTGTTTATGATTAAACGGTTAATGCAAATCATAGATCAAGTACAAGAAACCGGAAGTGAAACAGATCACCTCAATGATCTGCACCAAGGATTGCAAACCCAGCTAGACGCAACCATAAGCGCTAAAGATGATAGTGTCGCGCGCCTAGCGAAATGGACCGTCATCGATAACGCCGACACCGCCCATGAAATCAAATCCTTGGTCAAATACCTCCACGCACAAATATTATCCTCTGTTAAAATTGGGTTAATACCAAGAGCCCATGCTTCAAGGGTCGTTAAAAACCTGAAAGTCATCAGCTATAGAATTGGCCTAGATTTAAATTACACCCTAGCCCGCAACGCATTAAAAATGAAGAAGTACCGTCCAGCCCTAGGGAAATTACGACTAGCACTGAGTATCACGCTGAAAAGCCCTATAAAACAACATTTAAAACCCCAGCAAGAAACACTAAAGAAACTCATCGTTCAAACTGAAGCTAAGATTGCAGAACAGCAAAAAGAGAGCAATAAGTCCACTGCGAACAAGTTGGCTTCTGGGGTTGAAAAAATTCAAGAGGAGAATGACTTGGAACAAAAAAAGAATCAATACGACCGAGAGTAACACCCCACTTAAGCATCCAATGTCGCCAATAACCCTTTAAGCATGTCACGCACGACAGCGACCTCTTCTTGCGTACTATTGGTAACACACAGTAATTTTTCCGGAACACGTTTCGCTTGTTGCTTGAGCGACTCACCAAGACCGGTAAGGCGCACCCAAACCTGCCTCTCGTCCACATGACTGCGTTGTCGTTGAACCATGCGTTTGGCTTCCAGGCGCTTCAACAGGGGCGTAAGAGTGCCACTGTCTAATCGTAACGCTTGCCCAAGGGTTGTAACCGTATATTTGTGACCCATGGGCATTTCCCACAAGACCAACATCACTAAATACTGAGGGTAGGTAAGATCTAAAGGTTTAAGTAAGGGCTGGTATAGCTTTGTCATAGCCCTCGATGCGCTATACAACTGAAAACACAATTGATTATCTAACTTTAATAGCTCATCCGCTTTACTCACTTCTTAAACTCCATGTTTCAGTACTTAATAAACCCATGTTGACTCACCTACCTTATTTACGCAGCCAATAAGGCTTGAATACTCGCTTTTATATCTTCAGGTTTTGCCGTAGGTGCAAATCGCTTAACAACTCGCCCATCTTTGCCCACCAAGAACTTAGTAAAGTTCCATTTAATACCCTTGCTGCCTAAAATACCTGGCGATGCCTTTTTAAGATATTCATACAAAGGATGGGCTTGCTCGCCATTTACATCTATTTTGGCAAACATCGGGAAACTAACACCGTAATTTTTAAGGCAGAATCCAGCAATTTCACTGTCACTGCCCTTTTCTTGTTTGCCAAACTGATTACAAGGAAAACCTAAAATTTCAAACCCCTGCTCATGGAGATCCCCATACACCGCCTCTAAACCGGAGTATTGAGGTGTAAAGCCGCACTTACTGGCCGTATTCACCACCAACACAACCTTTCCTTTATACTCGCTTAAAGCGCGCTCGTTACCCTGAATATCTAGAGCATTGAATTCATAAATAGACATATTAATCTCCTTTAGTCTTTATTAAGTTATCGGACAATTAAGTTGTACGCAATCAAACAAACGGATTGATTAATAAATAAAAGACTATTAAGGCAAAAATGCAGCTCTATTCATCTTTTTTAAATTTTAATGACACACTATTGATGCAGTACCTTAAACCCGTAGGCTGTGGCCCATCTGGAAATACATGACCTAAATGTGCATCACACTTAGTACATAACACCTCGGTACGCTGCATATGATGCGAAGAATCATTAATCTCTTCTATCGCTTCGCCATTCAAAGGAACAAAGAAACTCGGCCAACCGCAGCCACTGTCGTATTTACTGTTGGATTCAAATAATGCCTGACCACAACAATTACAGACATAAGTACCTGTCTGAGTATTTTTATAAAGGGCACCACTAAAAGCAGCTTCCGTACCTTTTTCACGCGTCACTCGATAGGCATCCTGCCCCAATTCCTGCAACCACTGCTCTTTGGTTTTTATTATTTTACCCATGAATAACCCTTAAAATATTTCATTTATTTATAAAGCAGGCTCTATATTAATAAAACCCACTCGAATCGTAAACTGTATCGCGTTATCAATTAATCATAATTAAAGTAAGGCAAAATAAGATGTGCGCTCCATAAACACATAAATCTTGCCCTAATTATGGATAGAGTTTGGAGCACACCCAAAAGCTAGGTATCATCGCTCGCAATATGGTTTCACACTGCCCATACACAGCAAGGCGGTCGAGGTATTTTTCATGAGTGAACTGCGCAAATCCAATAAATTAGCGAATGTATTTTACGACATCCGCGGGCCCGTTTTAACCCAAGCCAAGCGCATGGAGGATGAAGGTCACCGCATATTAAAACTAAATATCGGTAACCCCGCCCCTTTTGATTTAAACGCCCCCGATGAAATCCTTCAGGATGTTATTCATCAACTACCCAATGCTCAAGGTTATAGCGACAGCAAAGGCATCTACAGTGCACGCAAAGCCGTGATGCAGTACTGCCAAGAAAAAGGCGTAAAGGGGGTTGAGATTGAGGACATATACCTGGGCAATGGTGTCAGTGAATTAATTGTAATGGCATTACAAGGCCTTATAAATAATGGCGACGAAATCTTAATCCCGGCTCCCGACTATCCCCTTTGGACCGGAGCCGCGAGTCTTGCCGGCGGCACACCGGTACATTATCTGTGTGACGAACAATCAAATTGGTACCCTGATATTGAGGACATCAAAAGCAAAATCACGCCTAATACCCGTGCGCTTGTTCTAATTAACCCTAACAATCCCACCGGCGCTCTTTACCCAAAGGAAGTGTTACTGGAGTTATTGGAAGTTGCACGCCAGCACAATTTAGTGGTTTTTTCAGATGAAATTTACGACAAAATCATCTTTGATGACGCCGAGCATATTGCAACCGCGTCCTTGGCAGACGACTTATTAATTATTAGCTTTAACGGATTATCTAAAACATATCGCTTAGCCGGGTTTCGAAGTGGCTGGTTAGTGATCAGTGGTGCCAAACATAAAGCGCGCGATTATTTAGAAGGGTTAGACATGCTGGCCAGTATGCGCTTGTGTGCCAATGTGCCAGCCCAGTACGCTATTCAAAGTGCATTAGGGGGTTACCAAAGTATTAACGACCTCATCCGACCTGGTGGCCGTATATACGAGCAGCGCATGCTGAGTCATAAACTGATCAATGACATTCCTGGTTTAAGTTGCACCCTACCCCAAGGCGCTCTTTACAGTTTTGTAAAAATGGACGCCAAGCGCTTTAACATTCAAAATGATGAACAAATGGTACTGGATCTGTTAGAGCAGCAAAAAATATTAGTGGTTCACGGCCGCGCCTTCAATTGGCATGAGCCCGATCACTTTAGACTGGTCTTTTTACCCCGCTGCGATGACTTGCAAGAAGCCATCGGTAAAATGGAACACTTCTTTGCCAGCTACAGACAGTAAGCAGACTTAAGGGCACCCAATTATGATCGACATTAATATTGAAGATTTTTTTCACGATATTAGCGTAACGCTTTTAAGCCTTTATCAACAATTTCCCCGTAAAATTTCTTTATACATTGAAGACATTAGCGGGCCGGATGACATGGATGAATTTGGCTTACACAGCAATCGCTATCTATCGGCCATAGGTGCTATCACTTGGTTACACGAAGAAGGGTACATTCGATATTCTAATATCAGCCACCAAGAGTCGGTTGAAGACTGCACCTTAACGCAAAAGGCGTTTGTGAAGCTTATTCGGCCCACTTTTGAAGTGGACCGCGATACTGAGCTCAGCTCAGTTGAAAAGCATCAAAACACCCTCGCCCAAAGGCTTCACAGCGCCCTTAAGGAGCAATCTAGTATTAAGCAACGCTCTTTACTGGAAGAGCACCTGCTAGCGCCCTAGCAGGCTGGTGTGGTCATTTTAAATATGAGTACTTTTAACGAAGCATCCTCATTCACGTCGGCCAAAACATCAGGATTAGCCAGTCGCTCAGCCAATACGGCTTCAGGAAGCACCTCCGCCACTAACGACGTTAAAAATTCCACCGTTAACGCGGGGCTATTTAGGCATAACATTAAGGTAGCGTCGGGGGCCAACGAGGGTTTAAATTTTTCCAGAAGCTTTTGATAGTCTTTACGCACATCAAATGAGCGACTTTGAAAACTCGGTGGATCAGCAATTAATAAATCAAATGGCCCTTTTTGATTTATCTTTTTAACCATTTTGAATATATCTTGCGCAATAAACGAAACACTGCGAGCGCCTAATTCGTTTAATGCTAAATTTTGCTGACCACGCTTAATGGCCGCTTTTGCCATATCTACATTAACGACCGTGTGTGCATCCCCGGACGCGGCCGCTATTCCCAAACTACAGGTATACGAAAATAAATTTAAAACGGATTTTTTTTCACTGTGCTGTCGCACCCAAGAGCGCCCTTCGCACATATCCAAAAACAAACCGCTATTTTGATTTTTCCCTAAATTAACCCAATAACGTAATCCAGCCTCACTCACTGTAAAGTCCACATCCAGCAGCGATTCATCACCCATAAATACTTCTACAGGATTTGAAGCCAGAAACCGGCGTTGCACATAAATGTGCTGCAACTGCCAATCAGTCGCATTTAGTTTTACATCTTCAAGCAGCTCTAAGAGAGGTCCCTCATCTATTTGCTGATAAATAATCACCCATAAAACCGGAGGGTAAATTTCTATATTCACCTGCTCCCAACCACTGAATAGACCGCCACGGCCATGAAACAACCTTTTTGCTTGTTCGCTTGGCAAGTTCTGACCAAGCTTTTGAAGGACTACATTATTTTTCATATTTCTCTTGGCGAGACAATCTCGCTGTGCCTATACTCAGGTGACGCTAAAAAAAGGGAATGGATTATGCCAAGTAATGATACCCAGCAAACGGGCCAGCAAAATGCCGACATCTTCCACGGTGCCGCCTTAGTGGATGCTAAAGGCAAAGAGACACCGATTACGGAAGATATGGTACAAAAGTCCTTATCCGACATTATTAAAAGGTGTCAAAAATAATCTGATCAAGGGCCAGTTAGGCCTCTTTGATTTCAAGGCCTAATGCTTGCAACCAGTCTGTATTCAACATCGAATGTGAGGCAAGCATTAAATTGTTTAATTCTCGTCTCATGGGATATTTTTTACGTAAAACATCAAACCCCTGCGCTTTGTCTTTATCGTTTAGCCCCAACAGACTTAACATCCTAAAGTGATCATCACGTACATCGTAAACACTGCGAACAAGCTTACGTAACATAAACTCCATATCAGCCTGCTCCGACATATTTACTTCTTTAATAGGAGGCTGTGGCGCTAATGCTGCCAACTTAATAGGCGCTGGCAATTTTAAAAACTGACACAACGCATCATAGATCATGGCCGTCCCCATAAGCTTGCCATCCAAACTGTAACCCGCAATATGCGGCGTGGCCAACAGACAAGCCCGTATCAATTCATCTTGAGGTGCAGGCTCTTGCTCCCATACATCTAATATGGCTAAAAATTCTGGGTGAGAATTTAAGTGATTCAGTAAATCGTGATTATTGATTACTGATCCGCGGCAACTATTAATGATACAAGCATTAGGCTTCATTTCGTTTAAGCGCTTAGCATTCACTAAATGATGGGTTTTAAATTCGCCTTCATTGATGATGGGGGTATGCAATGTCACTACATCCTGCATCCACACCGCTTGACTATGTTTTTTGGAATTAAGCCCTTCAATATTGGGGTCATAGGCACATACATTTACGTGCAACGCCTTAAGGGTTTTAAAAAGTCGACCACCGACATTCCCCGCACCCACAATACCCACACTTAACTGCTGCCAAGGAACCTGGCGACGTTCAGCCAATGTTAATAAACTGCTTACTACATATTCCACTACTGCCTGGGCATTACAGCCTGGTGCATTTTGAAAGTGGATGTCATTTCTGGATAAATAGTCTTTATCTAAATGATCAGTCCCGATGGTACACGTCCCCACAAACTTAACATTGCTGCCTTTTAATAGTTGTTCATTTACTTGAGTAATGGAGCGCACCAATAAAACATCAGCATCCACAAGATCGGCCTGAGTCATATCTCGACCAGGTAAGGTTACTAAATTTGATTGACAAATATCGTCAAAAAACGCGTTTAATAATGGGATGTTTTCATCAGCGACGATTTTCATGGTAAGTATCCTGACACCAATTTCATAGATTTTTTTAAAGGGGTTTGTAGTGACAAATGTTCAAGCAATGCCACTAACTCAATATAACTTTGTTCACTTATTGGCTCGTATTTTAAAGATATGACGGCATCGGTACGCAATTGAGTTAACAATAGATTTTCTTTAACTAAGCTTTCACTGTTCAAAATCGATTCTCGAATACGCGCGCCCCCTCTTACATTTACTGTTTTATGCTGCTGAACAAAGGTGAGTAGCTGGGACCAATCGTTAAATTGCTGCAACAACGCGCGCGCGGTTTTATCACCTACACCTTCCACACCCTGTATATTATCACTACTGTCGCCGACTAAGGCTAAATACAAAGGTACCTGTTGAGGACTAATCTCCATTTCTTCAAGCACCACTGAGGGTGTCCAGTGCATTTGATTAGTAACGTCCAGCAAGCTGACACGCTCACTAACAAGCTGCCTAAGATCTTTATCGCGGGTATAAACAATACAACGATGGTCAAGCAATTGAGCGCTAGCGCTGGCTATTAAATCATCCGCCTCGAATTTATCACTCGTTAATACAACAAACCCCAGATATTGGGCAATTGTTTTTAATAGCTCTAATTGGTAAATAACATCTTCAGTTGGCAAGGCTCTATTGGCCTTGTATTGCGGATTTATTTTATGGCGAAAACCGCTGCCTAAACTCTCATCAAAAGCCATGACGACCAGAGACGATTCTAGTAGCTCTTTTTTGCACAACCAGCGAACAGTGGCCATCAAAGCCGACACATCCCACCCCTGACCATTGATCATTTTGGGTTGCTGCGAAAAGTAATACCGAAAAAAAACGGAACAAACATCTACCAATACGGCTGTTTTCATTATCACTTAGTCAATACTTTTCTGAACCCCATAAAAAGGGACCTGCTTTTTTCCAATCATGATACTGCCGGGTGGTTCAGGCCATAGATATACATCTTGAACTCTCACGCCTTGTGGGAATTTCAAAAAACCTGCATTAAATTTAGCGGGAAACTCATGAGCTGGAAAATACCAACCCAACAGGGTTTGGCCATTAAAAATAAGCAACCAGCGAATAGGCAGGTAATCATCCCCCACCCGCTCTAACCCAACAACCGACGTGGTATCGCTGCTTCCAAAATAATAAAGACTTACCAGCTGACGGCCATCACCTAATAGCTCAGGTTTCTGCTGCTGAATTAAAACATGAGCTTGCTTAGCATCAAAAGAAAATGCGAGCTGACTTAAAAGTACAATGGCTATCAATAATAGCGTCCTTGCCATCACCGTTACTCCTGCGGCGGCAATTCGGTTACGATTTTATTACCTAGGTATTTTTCTAAGTCCATTAAGCCGTAGGCTTCGTATTCATCCACAAAGGTAATGGCAGTGCCAGTAGATCCCGCACGCCCTGTACGGCCAATTCTGTGCACGTAATCTTCTGGGTCATCGGGTAAGTTATAGTTAAATACATGACTTACGCCATCAACATGAATACCGCGACCCGCTACATCTGTGGCCACCAAAATAGTTTTATCAAATTTCTTAAAACGCTCTAAGGTAGCCGTGCGTTTATTCTGAGCGACTTCACCACTTAATAACATCGCATCCAAACCCATACGATTTAAACGGGCAGCCAGATCACGGGTAGTATCGCGGCGATTGGCAAAAATAATAGCGCGCCCTACTCCCTCAGATTTTAAAATACCCGCCAGCACTTTGTCTTTTTCTGTTTCCTGAATAATATAAAACTTTTGATCGACAGTATCGGTTGCCACCGACTCAGGTTCAATTTCCACCTGTCTAGGTTTATGCGTCCAGCTCTCACTTAACGCTATAACATCAAACGGATACGTTGCACTAAACAATTGAGTTTGGCGCAAGTTTTTTTCTGGGGTAGCACCAATAATACGCTTAAGGTCAGGAATAAATCCCATATCAAGCATACGGTCCGCTTCATCTATTACCAGCATTTCAACCTGATCTAAAAACACCACTTTTTGGTTAAGAAAATCAAGTAGTCGACCTGGAGTTGCAACAACTATGTCAATAACCTCATTGGTGAGTTTCACACGCTGTTTTTCATAATCCATACCGCCAAGCACCGTCATGACGTTCAGGCCAGTGTACTTACCCAAGCTCTTAGCATCTGCCGCTATTTGCATAGCAAGCTCTCGCGTGGGCGCCACAATCAGCGCACGAGGTTCACTTACAAATCGTTCAGAAGGGGCGCTGGTTAATAATTTTTGCATCACCGTAACCAAAAAAGCGGCCGTTTTACCCGTGCCGGTTTGCGCTTTACCGATTATATCCAAACCCGCTAAAGTAATTGGCAAAGATTCAGCCTGAATTGGGCTTGCGTATTCAAAACCCAAATCATAGATTCCATGAAGGATACGATCGTCTAAATCAAAGTCATGAAAGCGAGTTTTGCCCTCTTGTACCGCTACTTTGAATTGTGAAGCGTCCCACTTAGGCATCTCTTTTTTAGGCGCTTTGTTTTTAAGAGCCGCCTTAGGCTTGGGTTTAACTGATGTATTGGTAGGCTTTTTAGGTGCAGCTTTTGGGGCTGCAAGCTTTTCGGGGGCTTTTTCCTTCGATGGAAATAAGCGTTTAATCAATCCAATTGGCATTTATATTTCTTCCTGGTTAAATTCGCTCAAATCCAGAGGCTCATTGGGCCGATACTTCGCGATCAAGGCGTCACTGAACATCTTTGCTCTTTTAGGCAGACCTTGCAATAAATACTGCTGGACCTGAGCGTGTATCTTATTTTTAAATATGGCGGTAGATGCGGCTGATTCATCCGCAGCGCCATGTAAATTATCTAAACTAACCCTAAATTTATAATGGGCCGACTGACTTAAAATCCATTCCAACGCTTGGGGTTTGACTTCAACGCTGGCGAACTCTTCTTGTTGTTTAGGGGTGCGGCCATCTGGGTTGTACCAGTAACCAAAATCAAGCAATTTACGTCGCTCGCTGCCCGCTATGCACCAGTGACTCACTTCATGCAACGCACTTGAAAAATACCCATAAGCAAAAACGACTCTATTCCAAGGATAAGCCTGACTACTGGGTATATAAATAGGCTCATGCCCCCCACGCACTAACTCTGTCGATAAGTCATTTTTAAAACACTGGTTAAATACTGAAATGACCTGAGAGTAACTATGCATATTGCCTACAACCATGAAGCTGGGGGGCTTTATACCAGTTCTGCGGCCTTGCTGCCAGCGCCACCAAGGGCTATTGTAATATGGCGCGAATTCACCATACTGTGGCGGTTTTCACATACCCCTAAGAGCGTCCATGCAAAGCTCCTTTATCAAACAGGCTAAACCTCTTTTAGCGCTCACATTACCCATTATGGGCACTCAGCTAGCTCAAACAGGTATGGGCGTGGTGGACACGGTTATTGCCGGTTTGGCGAGCACATTAGATTTGGCATCGATTGCCGTTGGCAGCAGTATTTGGGTACCCTTAGTGATGCTGGTTTCCGGTATAATGGTGGCATTAAGCCCCATGGTGGCGCAGGCAAAAGGGGCTAAAGATAAGGCTTTGTCAGCGACAATTTTACAACAAGGCATGTATTTATCGCTCATCATCGGCGTACTGGCCATGTTCCTTCTTTTGTATTTAACGACCCCCTTAATGCAGTTAATGGGGGTAACCCAAGACATTCAAGTGACCACCCAAGAATATTTAACCTACATAGCCTACGGTCTTCCTGCTGTAGCGGTGCATCAAGCATTGCGGTCTTACAGTGAAGCCATTAATTTAACGCAACCTGTTACTGTCATTGCCATATTTGGCCTGCTTTTAAACATTCCACTTAACTTGATTTTTGTATTTGGTTACGGGCCAATAGAAGCCATGGGGGGACCTGGCTGCGGATTAGCCAGCTGCATTATATTTTATTTACTGGCCATTCTTTTAGCCCTGTACACACTCGTTAGCCGCTACCACCAAAACGTTAACCCTCTTAAAAATTTCACCCTACCCCAAAGTAAATTCATGATCAGTATTTTGGCATTGGGTTTACCCATAGGTTTAGCCATATTTGTGGAAGTAAGCCTGTTTTGTATCATTGCATTATTTATTGCAAGGCTCGGCCCAGATGTCGTGGCGGCCCATCAAATCACACTGAATATATCCTCTCTTCTCTTTATGGTGCCATTAAGTTTGGCTTTAGCTCTAACCGTACGCGTAGGCCAGGAACTGGGACGCGGAAACAGCGAAGCCGCGAGGGCCTGCTGGATTACAGGTTTAAAAATAAATCTTCTATTTTCAACCTGTAATGCCTGCGTTCTTATATTTTTAGGGCACAGCATTGTCTCGCTTTACAGTCCCGACGAAAGCGTCATTCAACTAGCCAGCCACTTACTTTTATATGCCGCCTTGTTTCAAATAAGTGATGGCTTGCAGGTGGCCTGTGCAGGCGCTTTACGAGGTTATAAAGATACAATGATCACGCTTGTATTAACCGTCACTTCATTTTGGCTGCTCGCATTACCTTTTGGCTACTATTTAGGTTTAAGCGGAAACGCACCCTGGGGTGCAGAGGGATTCTGGATTGGCCTAGTACTGGGTTTAAGCATTAATGCCATACTACTTTTAACACGCCTTAGGAGAGTCAGTTCTAAGGCCTTATTACGTTCATGAAGAGCATCCTTACCGTAAGCTATTAAGAGTTACTTGGTTATTCAAATCGGTTCATAGCCGTTATCCCAGAAGGCCTATACTAAAACTATGTGCAGGAAGCAGTCGCAACATAGTCTTGGAGTTTATATGGCCAAACCAGCCGATGTTATTGATTTTAGGCAACACAAGCTTAACGTTAAACCCACCATACGCAGACTCATTCCCGAGCTAGATGGCTTGGAAATGCTCTACACCAATGATAGTTCGGATCAAATATTCAACTTAAAGATACTTTGTTGGGCCATTTGGAGCGATGGCCATGTAGATGCCATGGTGCCTTGGATTAATAAACTAGTGCCTTGTCGCAGCTTAAACGATCCATTAAATGGTCACTGGGAAGGCTACATGGATCCTGCTACCGGAAAAATTCTGTTTGATGCCCCTGATTATAAAGCTAATTTTTTAATAGAAAGCGTTCAATACTACCCTCAGGATGGGTGCGACCATGAGCAAATAATACAAGAAATCCCCGATATAATTGGCAGCCACGCTGTTTTCTCACACGACCAATTTGATACATTTAACATTCAAGAGATTCATAGCTGGAGGCTTTATGCTGACGGCAGTTTATTGGGTATGGCGGTAGAGGCCGACCACATACATAGTACGCCCGTTTTGCCTGGCGATGAATGCCTATACAGCGTACTCCATCGCAAAGACTTTCATTATTTCTTTCAAAATAATATTGCCAATAAAATCAAAGCCAAAGACCCCGATGCACTGGCCGCAATGGCTCATTTATCTGAGCATAATTAACCTACACAGAACCCTATTACTCCACTGGCGCCACACTGGCTTAGTGGAGCAATTTGCGTTAGCGTTACAGTTTTCTATTGTTGGTAAATTTCATGTGGCGCTTTTTGGATGACGCTTTAAACGACTTAGAGGTTAACCCTTGGTTACGCCTGCGTAATCGGGCCATTCGTATAATCCTTAGCCCCTACAAATTATTCATGTCCATTTTGGTGGTAACCGGAGCATTGGTATGGCTATTAACTGGCATCATGGCTTTTACCGCATTCACTTTATTGGAAAGCCTTCCCCACTTTGAACAACTGGGTATGGAAGGCGCTAAAAAAGATGTGGTTAAACACTTAGAGTGGCGATTACGCGAAGCTGATAAACCCATCAAGGTTAACTGGGTAGACCTTGAGCAAGTAAATCGAGAGTCATTATATGCCATTGTTATGAGCGAAGATGGCGATTTTTTTAATCATCAAGGCATAGACTACGATGCACTTATCAATGCCATCGGTGAAAACATTAAACGTAGAGAGTGGAGTTTTGGCGCCAGCACCATCAGCCAACAAACCATAAAGAATATTTATCTCACATCCAATAAAACCCTACATCGAAAACTAAAGGAAGTTATCGCCACCTCCAGACTTGAAAAACACCTAACTAAAAATGAAATCTTAGAGCTGTATTTAAATTTAGTGGAATTTGGCCCAGACATATATGGCATTCATGATGCTGCTCGCTACTATTTCAATACCAGCACCGAGCAACTTAATGCCGCGCAAGGAGCATTCCTGGCTCTTTTAATGCCTAGCCCACGCAAATACCATTTCACTATTTTTAAAAATAAACACATGGCCAAGCGCCATAAGAGAAAATATCGACGTATTTTACAAGACCTTCGTTTTAAGGAGTACATCAGTCCCAAGCAATACCAAAGATATCTAACATGGCCCTTTTTTCAATAACCAACCAGTCATTAAGCGCCACTCTTGTCGTTAATTGATCTAACGACTTGCACGACTTTTACCTAGCGGTACACTCACCAAAATTATTCTTATAAAGCCTACACTATGACTCACTTCATTCAAAAATCTGTACTCATTATTATATTCCTTCACTTGTGGGGCTGTGCTGCCAGTACCCCTGTGCTACTGGCAGGTGCTGGCAACCATCAATTATTAAAATACCAGCAGAGTAAAAGACTGAGAGCGGCCGCGGCATTACACCAAGAGCCTGATTTACTGACGTATTCTGTAATGGGCATCAGTGAAAATCGCAGCACAGAGGTGATCAATACTTACCTACTCGGTTATGGGAAGACGGATTACAGTCAAGATATGAAAAGTATCGCCCTATACCAAGTGGCAATTATCTATATGAATCAATTAAATGAACAACGGGACGATGAAAAGGCAAAGCTATATTTTCACCGCCACCTAATTGAATTTCCGTACAGTATCCTGCAAGAACGGGTAGAAAAGCACCTTAAAGTCATCGAAAGCAGAAAACTGCAAAGCGTTCAATTCACACCCAAGCAAATCATAGCAAGGCTCGATACTCAATTACTGCTAAGCAAACCTATCGTGTCTTACGATGAAGAGCTCACTCCCATGAGTCAGCGGGCCATTGAACAAGATCGCTTAGAAGATGCCAATGGGGTTTATATTACTGTGTATGAAAATCCAGGCTCCAGTGACAGCATTAAAGCCAAATCCCTTTACCAGCTGGGGCTTATTTATATGAGCAGCAATAATAATAAAAGCAGCATCAATAAATCATCTTACTTCTTCCGTAAAATCATTGAAGAATTCCCAGATAGTAAACTGGCGGTAAAAGCTCAAAGGCGCATTAGCAAGTTGGTCAACCAACAACCAGCCATTTAATAATGGGCATAAAAAAGCCAGAGCATTCTCTGGCTTTTTTATGTACTAGAATAAACCGCCACTTTTATATGACGGTTTTATTCCACCGGCTTAATTTTGTATTTTACAGTTACGCCATTCACAGCGAACCAGCATGAATGTTTTATCGCTGCACACAGCCTCTAAAATTTCATTTGGGCCATCTGCTTTAAGAGAGCGTACCTTAGGATTTACACACCCCTCACGCTTTACCATACGCTCAACGATATAGGCGCTGCGAGAGTACTTTTTAGCCTTTTTACGCTCTATACGGCTAATATTTAAAAGATGGTCATCACCCTGCATCTCTTGAGTCTGCTGAAGCTTCACCAGCATTTCAAAGAGTTCAGTATCTTCGCTTAAATCCATTTCACCATCACGGTATTCAGACATCATACTTAAACACGTATCCTCTTTATCACCGTCGCTTAATAAATCAGCCACCCTCTGCTCAGCTTCTGACACAATATCGAACGTCAGCCCCATAGCATATCGTGCACCCGTTTCTTGACGGTCGTTAGTCAGGGTCACAAGGTTATAACTTAGACCGTAATCGGCGGCCTCCACTAGATTACCATTGCGCTTCCACCAGCTTCTGTACCCTCGTAATGCCGCTTGTTTAGCCGCCACACTTACTTTACTGCATTGATCGGTTAATTTTCGTACCGCCACGTCATTCACTAAAGCATAGCTAATCGCTTGCTCTTGGGGGGTTCTAGAAACGCCACTACAGGCTGCCAATGCTAATAAACTTAAAAAAATCACCACGCGCTGAATCACGAAATACTCCTACTTTGGATACCTAGGTTAATTAATCACTTTGATCCCAACGGAACACAGAGATCAACAAAGGCACTCTTATTGATTAAAGGCTCATAATTGCAATTTTCCGGAGGTTTGTCAGCTTTTACAGGGATTTAGACCATGCCACTATGTTTTCTTCGTCAAATGGCCAAAATAGCTCTTGGCCAGATTCACTGCGCAATACAGGAATAGCCAACCCATATTGCTCCACCAGCCCGTCTACATTGGCTATATCTATCTTTTCGACGGTATAACCCAGCTCAGGAGCCAATAGCCGTATTTTTTTTTCGGCAACATCACATAAGTGACAACCAGAGGTACCCAATAATTGAATATTCACAATCTACCCGCGCTAGATAAAGGAGCACAGATTACCACGGGCCGAGGTTAGGCTGCCATTTTATCTAGCATAGGCCTTAATAGGTCATGCAACTTTGGATTGTCATCCATTTGCTTAAATAAACTTTCCAATAATTCTCTTGGCTGCTGAAACTGGTTAGCAACTTCTTTAGCGTCTTGTAATCCCGATGCAAACTGTCCTAAAGGCGCCATAAGCCCTCTGGGTAATGTATCTGACTGACCATAATCGGCCACTCCTGTAAATTGATGAGCACTCACCTGTTGCTGGCGTAAATTTAAACTAAATTGCGCTATTTGATCACCATCGCTTTCCAACTCCAAAGCCATGTCGAATGCTGTACTTAAGTCCCCGTCATAAAACTCTTTAGCCAGGTCATTCACCTGCCCCACTAAATCTTCAATGGCACTCATTTCATCTTCGTTCAGGTCCCCTTCCACACTGAATGAATAACCGGAACTGTAATCCTGGGCAAAACTTTGCACGCTTATAGATTGTTGGCCATTGTCACTATTGTACGATTGTTTTTGTGTTTCTAATTCGGTCATAGCAGTAATGGTGACTTTATCCCCCTCTTGAGTAATCAACTCAAATGAAAAGCTGTTTTTCTGTCTTTCATAACTTTGCTCAAAGGATCTTACAATTGAGGCTTGTTCGGCCACAGGTCCATTATCACTGTCGTCATCTTCACTAGCAGGCACCGCAAACAATGCCTCTGCGATGTCATCAATACCCTGATAGATGCCGGATTCAGCGCTATCAATTTTTTCACTCAATTCGTCGGTTAATTTGCCTGCACTTTGGATTTGCTCGCGTGCCTGAGAGAATCCGGTTTCAACGCCGCTACGGGCAGCCTCTACCATGCCCTGCAATTCTTCATCTGACGCCCCATTGGCAGCAGCCTGCTCTATGCGTTTATTGACATGCTTGAGAACGGTATCCATTACCGCGTCAACATCAAACAGGGCTTTTTTAACGGTTTGCTCCGGACGCAATTCAAGCCCCATATTTTCTTTAAGGCTTTGCATTAAGCTGTCATGAGAAGAATGCTCTGAGCCCGATCCATACCCCCCTTTTATATGGGGCTGAATAGCGGGCTCACGATCAGCTCGAAAAAACGACTGAGATTGAAAAAGAGAAGCGGAGACCGTAATCATGGCTATGTACTCTTGGCATTTGTCATAAACATCGGCAAAATTTTGAAAAACTTTAGCATCATTTTGAAAGATCATGATGCTTTTACTGCACCTAACACGACTGTTCTACAATCCAAAAATCACCAAAATTAAAATGTGACGTAGTTCACGTTTTAATGACTGACGAGGTTAATTCAAGCTGATAATATCGTTTTGTTACATTTGCTTACAAAAACTAACAATAAAAAGAAACGATATGGATAATCTGAGAAATTCCGACCAACAACGCTTAAATAACATCCAATCAGCCATACGCTTGGCGGATAATAAATGGCGAATTCGCTTTCCGATGCTAGATCATCAGAATGCTATCGGTATGTTATTTTTACTGGTTTCACTGGGCGGCATGATCGCCTCTGGTCTCGCTTATATTTACGACGTTATTCCGGCTTGGGCGTGTATTGCTATTTCAGCTTTTTTTGCCGCAATATCCCACGAACTCGAACACGACCTTATTCACCGACTGTACTTTCGTAAAAAAGCCATCGTGCACAATTTTATGATGTTAATGGTTTGGATAATGCGCCCCAATACCGTTAACCCTTGGTATCGTCGTAGCATCCATTTTAATCACCACAAAGTATCGGGCACGGCAGAAGATATAGAAGAGCGTGTACTGGGTAACGGCATGGAGTTTGGCTGGAAGCGCATTATCACCTCTCTTGATGGTTTTTTATCTATATCTGTGCGCAGAAAAGAACTGTCCGAAATGAAATTATTTAATTACTTCCCGTTTGTCCTTAAAGGTGCACCCATGGCCCACCTTTATATTGTGGCATTTTACGGATTTTTAGGTTTTCACGGGTTTCAAGCCATCAGCTCTTTGATGGATATTCACCATGTTTATCCAGCCTGGGTTTTACAAGCCATCGACGTGCTAAATATCGTGGCGGTTGTTTGGGTGCTACCCAATACGTTACGTGCTTTTAGCCTACACTCTGTCACCTCTATGCTGCATTACTATGGCGACGTAGACGGTTTACTTAAGCAGTGTCAGGTAATGAACCACTGGGCTTTAGCCCCTCTTAACCTATTTTGCTTTAACTTTGGCAGTACCCATGCAATGCATCACTTTGTGGTGTCACAGCCTTTTTACTTGCGTCAACTGGTGGCTAAAGAAATTCACCCTATCATGCGTGAAAACGGCATTCGTTTTAATGATTTTGACGCGATATTGCGAGCCAACCGCTTCAATAAATCAGCTGTTAACGAGCCATTAGTGGCAACCACCATATAAATTTAAAACCCCATATAAAAGGCCGGTTATTTCTCAGGATAACCGGCCTTTTTTGTGGGAACTGGTTTCATTAATGCCACTGTCAGTATTGGCATTCTCGCATCGACAGGTTAATGTGAGCAAAAATCAACATTTAAAGAGCAATGCACATGAGCACAGAAAACTGGGTCGTCGTAGGCGTGGCCATCGCCATTATATTTTACTTTATCACCCTCTATAACGGTCTAGTGTCCCTTAAACATAATGTGACAAAAGCCTGGGCTAATATCGATGTATTACTAAAACAACGCCACGATGAATTACCTAAATTGGTGGCCGCCTGTAAAGAGGTCATGAAGTTTGAACAGGAGACCCTAGAGAAGGTAATCAATGCCCGCTCTGGTGTCGCCAGCGCCCGCCAAAGTGGCAATGTAAAGGCTGTGGGCCGAGCCGAAACCACATTACGTGCAGGTCTAGGCAATTTATTTGCATTAGCCGAGTCCTATCCAGAGCTAAAAAGTAATGAGTCGTTCCAGCAATTACAAAGTAGAATCAGCTCACTAGAGAACACCATTGCCGATCGCCGTGAGCTTTATAACGAGACCGTGAATAACAACAATGTTCGAATTGAACAATTTCCAGACGTGCTCATTGCTAAGCGCTTTAATTTTAAAGCGGCCGATCTACTGGAATTTGAAGAAGCAGAACTAAAAGACGTAAATATTTCGAAGCTTTTTAACTAAGTATTAATAATGATTGATTTAAATAGCATTGAAAACCTAAGCCCTGGTGAGTTTTGGGGCTTTTTAATTTTTCCTGCGGCTTTAAGCTTATTTTGTTTATGGGCTTTTATTCGCTACTTGCGGTTTAGCCGCCTGATTGAAGATACTCCCACCTCAAAAATTCGATCTGCTGCACAAGGCTTTACTGAATTGGAGGGCCGCGGGGTGTTAATCCCACAGGCCACTCTGGCCTCGCCACTTTCAGGCAAAATTTGTATTTGGTATCGCTATAAAATTGAACGCAAAGTAAGCAATGGAAAAAGCACCAGTTGGCGCACTATTCAGTCTGGTAGTAGCCCTCACCCTATTCGCTTGGATGACACCACCGGCCAATGCCTGCTCACCCAGAAAGGCGCCTCTATTCATACCCACCTAAAGAAAAGCTGGTATGGCATGTCTTCCGCCCCCTCTGCCATGAGTATTGACCGTAGCGACAGTCTCATGCAGTTTGGCAACTACCGTTATACCGAAGAGTTAATAGCCGAGAACACACCACTTTACGCCCTTGGGCATTTTAAAACGGTGCGTTCAAGCGATCACTTTCAACAGCAAAAAGCCGTGGCCACTATTATTTCAGACTGGAAGGCCGACTATAAAAGCTTACTGGCCAAATTTGATCGAAACAATGACGGTTTGCTGGATGAAAAAGAATGGAAGCTAGTGCGCTTGGCCGCCAAATTAGAAGCCGATGACCTACGCAAAGAACTGCTTAATGAACCTGAAATTCATACTATGGAAAAACCCGTTAAAGGTTTGCCGTACCTCATTAGTACCGGTGAGCAAGACAGCTTTGCCAATAAATTTAAATGGTACAGCCGCCTAGCTTTTGTGGCGTTTGTATTGTGCAGTTATTGCAGTATTTGGCTTATTCAGGCCCGACTGAGCCTTCATACATTATAAGGTTTTAACCTTGGCCAGGGCTGACAAACTGGCCAGCAAATACGTCCAAAAATTTTGCACACTTGCAATGCTCACCCGTTCATCTGGAGAATGCGCGCCCCTGATCATGGGCCCAAAGGAAATCATCTGCCAGTGAGGATAAGTGGCGCCTAAAATGCCGCATTCCAGGCCTGCATGAATCACCTGCACTTTGGCTCTTTTTCCAAAACTCGCCTCATGAACATTTTGCATAAAACTCATAATGGGGGATTCTTTGATGGGCGTCCAACCAGGGTAAGCATTCAGTGTTTCAACCTGTGCTCCGGCCAATTCAAATACAGACCTGATAGCCGCCACTTGCGCATCACGCGCTGAATTCATAAGTGAACGTGGCAAACAACTTATTATAAGTGCCTTTTCGGTCTGCGTAATGGTCGCTAAGTTATTAGAGGTTTCCACCACCAATTCAAATTGATCACTCATACGCCTCACTCCATGAGGACACGCTAACAGTGAATAAATGACGCGTTTAGAGAATTCATCGCGAAACACCTTCTTGGGTATGTCGGTTTTTTCAATGTTAATGTTTAAATGAGGCTCAAACCCTGAAAACTCACCAATAATGGCGTCACTCAGTTGCTTAAGTTTTTCTAAAACACTGGCCACGTCAAGATGAGAAATTAATATAGTCGCCCGCGCATCTCTACATATTGCGTTACGCAGGGTACCACCTGAAATTTTAGCAATTTTAATACCCTGATCAATGGCACACGCTAATAAACGAGCCAACAACTGATTACCATTGGCCAACGGTTTATGGATTTCTATACCCGAGTGCCCACCCTGCAAACCAGATACTGTGATATCAAATGCTTGTTGCTGGGCCGGTGTATTTTCTAACTGCAAAGTAAAACGAGCATTTACATCCACACCCCCTGCACAGCCCACGTACAACTCGCCCTCCTCTTCGGTATCTAAATTCAATAACACGTCACCGCGTAATTCACCCTTGGCCAATCCGGCCGCGCCCGACATCCCTGCTTCTTCATCCACTGTAAGCAAAGCCTCAATGGGCCCATGGATTAATTCAGGGTCACCTAATACCGCTAAAATGGCCGCGACGCCAATGCCATTATCGGCTCCTAACGTGGTACCCGTCGCTTTAACCCAATCACCTTGAATCACAGGCTTAATGCCGTCTTTATTGAAGTCATGAGTACTGTCATTGGTTTTTTGAGAAACCATATCCAAATGTGACTGCAAAACAATCGGTATACCCTGCTCCATACCAGCACTTGCGGGTTTACGAATAATTAAATTACCCACACTATCCTGCTGAGCTTGTAAGTTATGACACTCACTCCAACTAATAATGGCTGCAATCAGCGCGGCCTCCTGCTTGGAAGGGCGAGGAATATCACATAAAGTTTGGAAGTGTTGCCATAAAGGCGCTGGAGATAAGTGAGATAAAGGCACAAAACTTCCTTATGAAAACATTCAATTTAACACTCAGAATGCGTCACTGGGTCGAATTTGTATAGAGAAAGAAATCAAGAGGGTCTTTTAAATCGCAGGTGGGTCTGGTTATTTCATTTGTCGAAATAACCAGACCTTAAACTATTTTTTAGGCGTCCGAGGTTGAAGCAATTTTATGAATCGCTAAATCTGCACCAATATATTCATCTTCTTGGCTCATGCGTAAACCAGAGACTTTTTTCACTAATCCGTATACCGCAAAACCACCAATTAATGCCACCGCGACCCCCGTAAGGGAACCTATTAGCTGGGACATAAAAGTAACCCCGCCCATGCCACCAAATGACTCTAGGCCAAAGATACCAACCGATATACCACCCCATAAACCACACAGTCCATGCAATGGCCACACACCTAGTACATCGTCAATGCCCGGGAATTTATTTTGGAAATACGTAAAAGTATACACAAACAAGGCACCCGCAACGCCACCGACAATAAGCGCGCCTAACGGATGGAATAAATCAGAGCCAGCACACACTGCCACTAGTCCAGCCAACGGGCCGTTGTGAATAAAGCCTGGATCATTTTTACCCATCACCATAGCAACCAAAGTACCACCTACCATGGCCATCAATGAATTCACCGCGACTAAACCACTGATCCCGTCCATCGCTTGTGCAGACATTACATTAAAGCCAAACCAACCTACCGTTAAGATCCACGCACCTAAACCTAAAAATGGAATGCTTGATGGCGCAAACGCCACCGGACGACCCTCACGATAACGGCCGGTACGGGCACCTAATAAAATAATGGCCGCAAACGCTAACCAACCGCCCATACCGTGGACAACAACCGAACCTGCAAAATCATGGAATTGAGCACCGAAAGTGCTTTCTAGCCACGTTTGGTAGCCGTAATTACCATTCCAGATCATGCCTTCAAAAAATGGATAAACCAACGCCACTATTAACGCCGATGCAATTAAAAATGGGTAAAATTTAGCACGCTCTGCAATTCCGCCAGAAACGATGGCCGGAATTGCGGCGGCGAAGGTTAACAAAAAGAAGAATTTCACTAATTCATACCCATTGGCTTCGCTTAGCTCGCTGGCACTGCTAAAGAAATCTGCTCCGTAGGCCACGCTGTAACCCACAAAAAAGTAAGCAAGTGTTGAGATCGCAAAATCAGTGATGATTTTCACTAAGGCATTGACCTGATTCTTCTTGCGTACTGTGCCCACTTCTAAAAAGGCGAAACCAGCGTGCATGAAGAACACCATTATGGCCCCCATGAGAATAAAGAATGTATTTGAGCTACTTATCAGTGCTTCAACTGCACTATCAATATTTTCCACTGCGTTCCCCTCGATCGGACGTTTGCGTAACGGACTACAATAAAGCCATTACGCCGTCTCTTAGATCAGATATTCATTTAAAAATGATTAAACCAGATGTGGTTAGACCATTAGCTTATATTTGCATCAGTTTAATGCATTAAATACGCCAAACGCATCATTTAAAGGCAAAAACAAAAGAGGGTGGTGTTAAAATAAAGGCCTACATCTCTGTAGGCCTTATAACTTGAAGGGTCTAGCTATGCTCGATTATGTAGCATTGATGAATTTTACTATTGCGGGCAAAATCCTTTGGTAAACTCTGGGCACTTATATCGCTCACACTGAACTCATTTAGTGCGTCACGCTCTATTTTGAAGCGCCTGTAATTGGTTGAGAATATCAATTTGCCTCCTGGGCGCAAAAGACCCATACACTGCTGAATAAGCCCCACATGATCTCGCTGTACATCCAGAACCCCATCCATGCGCTTTGAATTTGAGAAACTAGGAGGATCCATAAATATGATATCGAAACGGCGCTCTAGTTTTTGTGCGCCTGCGAGCCACTGAATGCAATCTGCCTGAATAAACTCATGACTGGTTTCGGGTAAACCATTTAAGGTGAGGTTTTTTCTACCCCAATTTAAATAGGTCGTCGACATATCAACGCTCACGGTACTGTTTGCGCCCCCCATTGCAGCATGCACACTGGCCGTACAGGTGTAGCTAAACAGGTTTAGAAAGTCTTTGCCGCGAGCCTGCGTCTCGATATCCGTTCGTATTGGGCGATGATCTAGAAATAAACCCGTATCCAAATAATCTTTTAGATTCACGTAAAAGCGACAACTACCTTCTTGCACTTCAAACATTTGATCTTGCTGGTCTTGTTTCTCATACTGCTTACGACCCTTTTGCATAACTCGCTGCTTAAGAACCACCTGCTCTCTATCCATATTTAACGCAACCGGCACCGCATCTAAAATATCACGAAGACGATTCTGTGCTTTTTCTGGGTCAATGGACTTAGGCGCGGCGTATTCTTGGATATGAACCCAAGTGTCGTAAATATCAATTGCCACTGAATATTCAGGCATATCAGCATCGTAAAGTCGGTAACAGTTAATGCCTTGTTTTTTTGCCCAAGGTTTTAATTTTTTTAAATTTTTCTGCAAACGATTGCACACCATCTGGGCGCCTTCGTTTAATTTAACGGGGACAGTGGACACCGGAGCACTAATGATTTTTTCAGAAGAAACTGCAGACACTTTATAAATACATAATTTAGATGCGATCGCACCGTTAAATAATTGGTACTGTTTATCACTGCGCATTTTAAATTGATACGCTTGCTCAGGGTTACCAGTAAATATAGCAACCGTCCAATTAGCAAAATTCTGCTTAATTTTATTGCCCATGGCCGCATACAAAGAGCCTATGGCGACTTCATCACTTAAACGCTCACCGTAAGGTGGGTTACATAAAATAAGGCCGGTATCGGGCAGACCTTTTTCTTTAGTGAGCTCACTTAGAGGCTGAGTTTTCACATGAATAAAATGCATAACACCGGCACGGCGTGCGTTATCCTTAGCCTTGGAAATAACCTCCCCATCCATATCGTAACCCGCAATGGTTAATTCTAAGTCACTGTGCTGGGCTTTCTCTTTACGGGTTTGAGCTTCTTGCTTAATTTCTTGCCACTGCGCACTGAGGTGTTGCTTCCATTTTTCAAACGCAAACTGTTCACGCAATAAACCAGGCGCAATGTCAGCCGCCATGAGCGCCGCTTCAATTAATATCGTGCCCGAGCCACACATTGGATCTAATAAGGCCGCATCGGGCTTTTTCATAAGTGCAGGCCAGCCCGAGCGAATAAGCAACGCCGCCGCCAAGTTCTCTTTTAACGGCGCTATACCCTGTGATTGGCGATAACCACGACGGTGCAATGAATCACCGGCTAAATCTAATGACACATATATTTCATTACGATACAGACGCACATGAATACCCACGTCAGGTTTGTCACTTACATCTGGACGCTGACCGGTTTCCTTGCGGAAATAATCACACACAGCATCTTTAACTTTTAATGCACCAAAATGAGTATTACGAATTTCATCGTTGGATCCGTTGAAATGCACTCTAAACGTTTCACGCTCACTAAAGTGGTCCGCCCAAGGAATCTGCATGAGTTGCTCATACATGTTTTCAGCATTTTCTAACGGAAAGCGAGTAATGGGCCACAATACGCGACTGGCAAGACGCGACCATAAACATATTTTATAACCGATCAACTGATCTGGCTGGCAACTAACATAAGAGACACCGAGCTTCACTTTTTTAGCGCCCAGCTGGGTGATTTCATCCCCCAGTAGCTCCTCCAATCCTTTCGGACAGGTGATCGTCATGAATTGTTCGGTATTAACGGGGCGCTTTTGGGCGTCGTACGGTGCGCTCATAATTTAATCAACTTTTAATATCTACTTTATATATTACTGGTGCCGACTATAAGTTTAGTTAAAACTGTGACGGCGTTTGTTTATGCAAAATTTAAAACTATTAATAAAATCATGGGCTTATGAATTTAATAACTTTTAAGTCTAAGAATGACAATTAAAAGAAGAAAAAAATCATTAACAATTGGCCCAATTCTCACTATATTGAAATTCGTGGTTTTAAATAATTTCATTCATTACCACTTTTACTGATCTTCATATAGAGGCAAAATACTTATGAGAAGACAGAAGCGCGATATGGACCAACGAGCATTCAAAAAAGGCTTCATCGCGGGTGTACAGGGGCGTTCTAAAGATTTATGCCCCGAAGGTGCTGCCCACTTTAATTGGATGAACGGATGGCGTGAAGGCCGATGTGATCATTGGGATGGTTATTCCGGTGTGGCCGGAGTCCATAAAATACCCATTTAACTCCAACAATCAGGGCCCGTAGGGCCCTTTTTAATGCCTGTAACCCTTCATCGCTGAGATAGCTTCACAGCCGAGATAGCTTCAGCAGCATCGGCAATCAATTTAGGGCCTTTGTATATAAAGCCACTGTATACCTGGACCAAATCAGCCCCCGATTGAATCTTTTCAGCTGCAGCAGCACCATCTAAGATACCCCCCACGCCTATAATTGGCATTTTTCCATCCAATGCCTCGCTTAACCATTTAATCACCTGATCAGAGCGCTCTTTTACTGGCGCCCCCGACAAACCACCCGCTTCATTTGCAAATGGGTGACCCGCAACGGCTTCACGATCCAACGTTGTGTTAGTCGCAATGACACCGTCCATTTGATTTTCCAATAAAGTGTTAGCCACTAAGATTGTTTCGTCTTGATCCATATCAGGGGCTATTTTCACAAGAATAGGCGTGTATTTACCATGCTGTTGCTGTAGACGCAGCTGGCACTTTTTAATAGTCGCCAGTAATGACTTAAGAGAATCACCAAATTGTAAGGTGCGTAAACCCGGAGTATTGGGGCTAGAAATATTCACCGTAACGTAATCGGCATGCTCATAGACTTTTTCTAAGCAAATTTCATAATCACGATCAGCATTTTCCACCGCCGTGTCGAAATTTTTACCAATATTTATGCCCAGCACGCCTTTATACTTACTCTTTTTCACTTGAGCGATGAGGTGATCCACCCCTTTATTATTAAAACCCATACGGTTAATAATGGCATTATGCTCTGGCAGGCGAAATAGACGAGGTTTAGGATTGCCGTCTTGTGGGCGTGGGGTAATGGTCCCTATCTCAATAAACCCAAAACCCAAGCTGCCTAATGCATCAATATAATCGCCATTTTTATCTAGACCAGCAGCCAACCCTACTGGGTTAGTAAATTTCAAACCTAGCAACTCAATGGGTTGCGCGGGTATCTTAGGGGTAAATAAACGTAAAACCCCCATGCGCTTGGCAGCACCCAATAATTCTAGAGTCAGTTCGTGGGAAGTTTCAGCGTTTAACTTGAACAACAATTTTAGGATTAAATCGTACACATGAGGACCCTGTTAAAAAATGCGGCGCTTATTATATAGAAAGCGCTTACTAAAAAATGCATTCCTTAAATAAAAAACGAAATAACTGCTACAAACTAGCCAACAGGCCACTGAAACAGCTCAAAACAAATAAATTGCTGTGCGTTAAGCAATTCTCATGACGGACTCAAACTTATTATGCTTGCCAAATTGAATTAAAAATCGACCATGAATGCCGTCATGCCCTATAAATGACCACAAAATTCGCACCGGAAAACGAATGCTGCGACCATCGCTTGTTTGAGCATAAACAGACTCAACCCCCTGATAGGCCTTTTGCACCTCTTCTTGAGAGATATGAATATCCACTTCTACGCTAGAGCTTGCCATCTCACTTGCTTGGTAGCACCCCATAAACCTGGTCCCCAATATATGTTACAGGCCGACCTCTAACTGGCGCTGTTATTATGTCCATTAATATTAGTGTTCGCTGGCCAGCCGGCTTGCTTGCGCTAAGTCCAGCAACTCTCGTAAAGCCACAGAGAATACTGAGAAATCATCGATCTGACTTTCCCGCAGTTCCGCCACCATATTACGCCAACGGGTGATCATAGGCTCACTCAAATTAAGCCAGGCCTCCATGCGGGCTTTAATATCCCCATCCGGCATAGTGTTTATAACGCTCACCGTCAGAGTCCGTTGCTGCCAATCTAGATCATCACGATAGGTTTCACGAGCCAACGCCTGCCAATGACTCAGTACTGGCATGGCATTAAGCTGCTCTAAGAACCATTCTAAGTCTAGATTGCAACCCACCTTATAATACGTGGCGGCCACATCTTCAGCGCTGCGCTGGGTTTGCTCGGCCCCCTCAATAATACTCAAAGCTGAAAACATATTATTGGTGCCCGCCACGGTACTGGCTAATTCTTTAGGCACACCCGCCTTAATTAATTGATCATAGTATTTCTGCCAGGTTTGTTTACCCTCACCGGCCAGCAACTCTGCCAAATGACTGCTAATTTCCACCGCCCTCTCTCTAAAACGCTCCACTTCTTCAGGTACATTGATATCACGACGACGGTTACGTAAGAACCATCGGCTTCCTCTTCTAACCAGACGCATAAGGCTAGACATCATTTTTTCTTGAATCTCCGTACTCACCTTATAATCTAAAGCTTCTATTTGATGCCATATCTCATCCATGCTAAATACATCTCTTGCAGCTGCATACGCTTTCACAATGGCACTGATATCTGCCCCGGTACTATCGCGCATGCGATTCACATAAGTAATGCCCATGCGATTAACCATTTCATTGGCCAATTGCGTGGCAACAATTTCGCTTCGCAGCTGATGCGCATAAAGTGCTTCAGGAAAACGCTCTACTAGAGCTTGAGGAAAAGCACTTTCGATGGATTTTGCTAAATATTCATTCTGGGAAATTTTCGGTTCATTCAACAGCTCTTTCAAGTCCCCTTTAATATAGCTAATTAATACCGATAACTCCGGACGCGTAAGTCCTTGCTGCTGAGTTTTTCGTTCATCCAATTCTTCTTCACTGGGCAAGAACTCCATTTCTCTGTTTAACTTACCCTGCTCTTCCAATTCATTCATCAGGCGCCGATATTCATTGGTTCGAGTTTTGGCTTCCCGGTAAGCCAAGGCAATGGCCTGAGTTTGCCGATAATTATTCATCAGCACCTGCTCGGATACTTGATCCGTCATTTTCTCTAAAAACCCATTACGCTGCTTAACCGTAAGGTCACCCGCGTTGACTAACGTATTCAGTAAAATTTTAATATTCACTTCATGGTCAGAGCAATCTACTCCAGCAGCATTATCAATAAAGTCAGTAAATGATGCACCGTCCTTACTTAAGGCAAATTCAATACGTGCTCGCTGGGTAACACCTAAATTCCCCCCTTCACCAATCACCTTTGCCTGCAGTTGTTTGCCATTAATACGTAAACTGTCGTTGGCTTTATCGCCGGCGTCATTATCACTTTCGGTGCTGGCTTTCACATACGTACCAATGCCGCCATTCCATATTAAGTCTACCGGCGCTTTTAGAAGTGCTGTAATCAAGTCGTTAGGCGATAATTTATCTGCCTGAATATGAAAACATTCCTTCATTTGCGTACTAATTTGAATAGACTTTGAAGCGCGCTTAAATATAGCCCCACCTTCAGAAATCAACTCACTATCGTAATCACTCCATGCACTGCGTGGCATTTCAAATAGGCGCTGACGCTCATTGAAATTAGCTTCGCCATCTATGGGATTCGGGTCGATAAAGATATGCATATGATTAAAAGCCGCCACTAGCTGTATGTGCTTAGAACACAACATGCCATTACCAAATACATCGCCCGCCATGTCTCCAATGGCAATCACCGAAAAGTCATCATTTTGAACATCCACACCACGCTCACGAAAGTGCCTCTGCACAGAGACCCAAGCTCCTTTAGCCGTGATGCCCATTTTTTTATGGTCATAACCTACACTGCCACCACTGGCAAATGCATCCCCTAACCAAAAACCACGCTCGATGGCTATATTGTTAGAGATATCTGAAAAAGTAGCCGTACCCTTGTCGGCCGCCACCACTAAATAGGGGTCATCTTCATCATGGCGCAGCACTTGCTCGGGTGGAATAACATCACCCTCTAATAAATTATCAGTAATGTCCAAAAGGCCAGAGATAAAGGTCTTATAACATTCTATGCCTTCAGCCAAAAAGGCATCGCGATCACCTTCAGGCAGACATTTAGCAATAAAACCGCCCTTGGCACCCACAGGTACAATCACTGAATTTTTAACCTGCTGGGCTTTTACTAAACCTAACACTTCAGTACGAAAATCCTCTGCACGATCCGACCAACGCAACCCGCCTCGTGCCACCTTACCACCACGTAAATGCACCCCCTCCACCCGGGGGCTATACACAAATATTTCAAACATAGGTTTCGGTAGTGGCATATCCGAAATTTCATGAGGGCTTAACTTGAACGAAAAATAGGCTTTCAGTTCGTTATCGCTATTTTTTTGGAAAAAGTTAGTGCGTAAAGTAGCGGCAATAAGCTCGTGGTAACGACGAAAAATCCTGTCCTCGTTAATGCTTTCTACTTGATCTAAAACTTCTGCAAACTGAGCATCCATTTTTTTCAATTGCTTAGTTTGCACTTCGCTATTTTTATTTGAAAGATCAAAACGTGTTTGAAAGTAACGTACAATAAAAGATGTTAAATCCGAATATTTACACAAACTATCGGCAATGAAACTCTCTGAAAATCCAAAACGTATTTGCTTCATATAACGAGCATAAGCACGTAAAAGTGCAACATCACGCCAATCTATTTTGGCCCCTAACAACAACCGATTAAAACTGTCATTTTCCGCCTTACCAAACCAAATAGCGCGAAAAGCATCCTGAAATTGCTCTTTGCTTGCGTGTAGGTCAATGTTATCACCAAACGTATACACCAACGTAAAGTCGTGTATCCAAAACTGTTTACCGTCGGTACGTGTTAATCCATAAGGATTTTCACCTATCACCCTTAAACCCATATTTTCTAAAATAGGTATAACGTCTGACAAGGGTAATAAATCGTTAGGTTTGTAAAGTTTGAACTTAAAGAAGTTACCGCTATCGGCTACATTTCGATATAAACTCATGGCAATGTCGTGATCGTTTTTAATAGTAGATACATGCTGAATATCGACTACCGCCGTACGAGATGTAAACGTTTCGCGGTAGCTGGCACCAAACGCATTACGGTAAGATTGAAAGTATTGATTGCCCTTTTCTTCACCCACACCATCAACCAGCGCCGACATCAGATCATCTTGCCATGACAATGCCACTGCCTGAATATCTTTTTCAATACGCTGCGCATCAAACTCAACGACTTTATCAGGGTCAAGACGTAGACTAAAATGGGTGCGCGCTAAAATAGATTCCGAAAAGAATGTGGTGAATTCCACATCCCTTGGCGCAAAAGCGTCCACCAAAATGGCCTGCATCCTTTGGCGTAATTCAGTGCTGTATAAATCTCTTGGCACATACACCACACATGATAAAAATTTATTCAGTGCATCACAGCGAATAAATATTTTAGTGCGTCTACGTTCCTGAATATTTAATATACCCACCGCAGTGTCAGTTAACTGCTCTACATCGGTATGGAATAACTCATCTCTTGGATAAACATCTAAAATATGGCGTAATTCTTTGCCATTATGACTAATACTGCCTAAACCACTGCGCTCAATTACCGCCAGGGCTTTATTTCGTACAATTGGAATATTAAATGGTGATTCACTGTAAACGGTAGAGGTAAATAACCCTAAGAAACGACGTCCGCCCAGCACTTGCCCATTTTTATCAATATGTTTCACAATCACATAGTCTGGATATGCAGGACGATGAATTCGTGAACGCCGCCCTGATTTACTCATGGTAATTAATTGCGGGGACAGTATGAGGTTTTTTACATTTTCAGATAGATCATCCACCACCATTTTATCCGGGCCATGCAGATCATGTTTAAAAATGCCACTAACGCTTTTATTATCCCGCGTGATGATACTTTTACCGTCCTTGACCTCAACAATAAAATCTTCACAGGCTAAAAAAGTAAAATGATTATCTTTCAGCCACTTCATGAAGGCCATAGCTTCATTGGTATCATTTTGGGTAAATGGGCCACTGCTGTCTTTAATCCATTGAACCGCTTGCTCACTTTTATCAATAAACGATTGATAATCATCCACCAACAATTCAATTTCATTAATAATTTCTTGCAGTGAAGTTGTTAAATCTTTGAGCGTTTTATTGTCAGTATGTAAATCCACTTCAATATAAATAACCGCTTCTTGGGACGCTGCATCCGTGTCAAAACTATTGCCCTGATCCAGTTGACCTGAAGCATTACGCGAGATAGGCAAAACCGCATGATTAATAAAGTGAATCGACATGTCCCGTCGATTTAATTCCATGCGAACAGAGTCCACTAAAAACGGCATATCTTTTTGCACAATCTCGACAATCGTGTGGGGAGATTGCCAGCCATGTTCTTCAAAATCGGGGTTAAATACCCTTATCTTACTGCCGTCTTTAGACTTTTGTAGGAAGCTCCAACAGGCTAATGTCGCACCATAAAGATCATCCATCTTGCGGCTATCCAATTCATTAACCGGGGTCGCCGCGTAATATATGTGAGTAAACTGCTCGATCGCACGAATCTGGTCTTTGGGTACTGTCTCGGTTAAACGCTCTACAAGCTTAATTATTTGAGGGTGAACACCCTTTATTACCGATGTATTCATATTTTTCTCAATATCTCTTAATCCCTTATAGCTAAATGATAGTGTATAGTCACAAAATCGCCTGTTTGCTGACTCAACTCATTTTTTGACGTTTTTCTGTCCTTAAACGAAACTCTTAGCTCCTAAAAGACTCAAATGCTTCCTAGCCCTTGACCCATGCTGGAATGTTTATAAAATGCACGACAAAGCCCAACAAAAACAAGAACTTGGAAATGTATCCATGAACAACCGTGAGCACATAGCGGCGCTACAAGCCAGCCTTCAAGAGCAAATCATTGGCCAGCCTGATCTAGTTAATGCCCTCTTAATTGCATTATTGGCCGATGGACACCTTTTAGTAGAAGGCGCACCAGGCCTTGCTAAGACTAAAGCCATTAAAACTCTGGCGGATAACATTGAAGCGGATTACCAGCGCATTCAATTTACCCCTGACTTATTGCCAGCCGATATTACGGGGTCCGAAATCTACCGCGCCCAAAGCGGCGAGTTTGTATTTCAAAACGGCCCTATCTTTAACAACCTTGTATTGGCCGATGAAATCAACCGCGCGCCTGCCAAAGTGCAATCGGCATTATTAGAAGCCATGGCTGAACGCCAAGTCAGTGTGGCCGGCACCACCTATGAATTAGATGAATTATTTTTAGTAATGGCCACCCAAAACCCCATTGAGCAAGAAGGCACCTACCCTTTGCCAGAAGCTCAGCTTGACCGTTTTTTAATGCATGTGCGCATTGATTACCCCGATGCCAAATCTGAAACCGAAATTTTACGTCTGGCACGCGGAGAAGCGAAGGCTGGCCGCAGCCCCATGCCAGAGACGAAACTGAGTTCTGCTAGCATTTTTGCTGCTCGCCAAGAAGTATTAGCCATCCATTTAAGTGATCGAGTTGAGGAATACATCATTCAACTGATTATGGCGACTCGTAACCCTCAAGGTTACGGAGACGACCTAGCCAGTTGGTTAGAGTATGGATCTAGCCCACGCGGTACTATCGCGTTAGATCGTTGCGCTCGTGCACATGCTTGGCTAGCGGGCCGTGATTATGTCAGCCCAGATGATGTGCAGGCCGTGTTACATCCGGTATTACGCCATCGCCTATTAGTCAGTTTTGATGCTGAAGCATCAGGCATGAATACTGACCGCATCATAAACGAACTTATCTTACGGGTGGCTGTGCCTTAGACCTGTCATGATGAAATCAAACGCCATCACCGATCCGCAGCACTACCTGCACGGTTTTTTTGTGCCCAGCGCCATCACCGATGAACACCAACTGACTCAGTTGCGTTTATTGGCAAAGCGACTGCGCCTTGCCAGCTTGCCTCAGCTTAATAGCTTATTGGCCGGCTCCCACATGAGCCGCCAAAAAGGGCGAGGGTTGGATTTAGATCAATTAAGGATCTATCAGCCTGGCGACGATATTCGCAGCATTGATTGGCGAGTGACCGCTCGTACTCAAAAACCCCATACCCGAGTCTATAAAGAAGAACGTGAACGGCCGGTGATGATCTTATGTGATCAACGTAGCCCCATGTTCTTTGGCAGCCAACGCAGTTTTAAATCGGTTGTGGCCGCACAATGCACCGCTCTAATTGCTTGGGCAGCGCTTGATCACGGGGACCGAGTAGGGGCTGTGATCATGGGTGATCACAAAGAGGCTGATTTCAGACCGAAACAACGTACTAGCCATGTGCTCAATATTTTAAAAAACATCAATGAATTTAATAAGCAGTTAGCGCAGCCTGCTGACAACACTTCCCAAACTACAGATATAAAACTGTCATTGAGTGATAGCCTAAGCCACTTAAAACGCAGCCTTAAACCGGGAACTACGTTGTACATCATCAGTGACTTTTTTGATTTAAGTGAACACGACAAGTCCGCCCTGTTCGCCCTTAAACGCCATAATCATGTTGTTGCCCTACAAGTATTTGACCCCTTAGAACGCACCGCTCCACCCAGCGGGCTTTATGCGGTAACCGATGGTAAAGGCCAAGGCTTTTTAGACACACAAAACAATCAAGCCATGCAGTCTTACTCTCAAGCCGTAAGCGCATTTCAGCAAGGCATTGAAAATACCTTTAAATCACTGGGCATTGGCCATCAACAAATAAATGCAGGGGAAATCCCGTTCGCAGCCATTAAGTTAGCTCTGGAACAAAGGGGCCGATAAATGAATCCATTAGATCAACTCAAAGACATCCATTTACCCGCCGATGCCTCTATGTGGCCTTTAGCATGGCCATGGTGGGTATTATTCAGTGCAGTAGCTGTAACAATCGTACTGGCTATTTACTTTAAGCGTAAAAATGTTTGGCGCAAGCAAGCGCTATTGCAATTGAACGTCATCGACAGTGCCAATAAACTTCAGTGCATTAAAGATTGCAACCGCTTGCTAAAGCAAGTGGCTTTACTTAGATTCGGCCAACAATGCGCGTCTCTTAGCGGGCAAAAATGGTTAGATTTTTTAGACAGTAAAGTCAAACAGCCTATTTTTAATCCAAGCCTTGCGCAGTTTGCCAGTGCCGTTGATCAAGTGGACACCGCCATTGATCCAGCAGCCGTAAAACAAGCCGCTGCGTTATGGATAAGGAAACATTCATGTTAAGTCTTCAATGGCCATTAATGTTACTGGCCTTACCTTTACCCTTTTTGGTATATCGTTTTGCCCCCGCATTTAAAACCGAACAAAGTCAGGTTTTTGCACCCAGTTTAATGATGTTAGCCGATCAAAAAGAACAGCAAACATCCAACCCCCATATAAGCGTTTGGATTTTGGCTATATTGGCGTGGATTTTGTTAGTCATCGCCGCTGCCCGCCCGACTTTTGTGGGCGAACCACAAGCCATTACCAGCAGTGATCGCAATATGATGTTAGCGGTGGATTTATCTGGCAGCATGAAAGAAGAAGACATGTCCTTTCAGGGCCGTTTAGTAAACCGACTGCAAACCGTAAAGGCGGTGCTCACTGATTTCATAAAAAAACGTGAAGGCGACCGGCTAGGGCTGATATTATTTGGCACTAAAGCCTATGTGCAAACACCGCTTACTTTTGACTTGCACACATTACAAATTTTATTAGATGAAGCCACGTTTGGACTGGCAGGACGTAAAACCGCCATCGGCGATGCCATTGGTTTATCGGTGAAACGATTATTAGATTTACCAGAGTCCAATCGCGTTTTAATTATATTAACCGACGGCCAAAATACAGCTGGTGAAATTGAACCGCTACAAGCCGCTAAACTTGCGCAACAAGCAGGGGTTAAAATTTATACCATTGGCATAGGTGCCGATGAATTAGTAGTACAAGGTTTTTTTGGCCCTAAGCGCATTAATCCTAGTCGCGACCTGGATGAAGTCACGCTAACCACCATAGCGCAAGATACGGGCGGCCAATATTACCGCGCCCGCAACCTTGAAGAATTAGAACAAATTTATACTGAATTGGATTCATTAGAAGCGATTGAAATGGAAGAGCAAAGTATTCGTCCCGAGAAGTCCCTTTTTCACTTCCCATTGGGATTGGCCCTGTTACTCGCCTTATTTGTGTATTTGCTGCAATTGCCCACCATTAATAAATGGCTAGAAAGCATAACAGGCACTATTAAGGGGAAAGCCCATGTCTGATTTTCACCTATTACGGCCAGAGTGGTTATTGGCATTTGTGCCATTATTATTAACGCTTATTTTTCAGCGTCGCCATAAAGCGTTAAGCGGCCAGTGGAAAAATATTATCGCCCCCCAGCTTCAGCAGTATTTGTTAAAGAAAACAGCGAATGCTTCCAGCAACAACAGCCTATTTATTGGCGCGTTATGGGTTGCGGCTGTACTGGCCATATTAGCGTTATCTGGACCGAGCTGGCAGAAACAACCCTCTCAAGTTTATAGCAGTCAATCTGGTTTAATTATCGCGTTAGACTTATCGTTATCCATGACGTCTCAGGATTTAAGTCCTTCACGATTACAGCGGGCAAAATATAAAATCACCGATATTTTAAAACAGCCCCAACACGACAACATAGCCCTTATTGCCTATGCAGGCGATGCCCACGTAGCCAGCCCACTGACCAAGGACGTGAAAACCATACTTAACATGCTGCCGGTATTAAGCCCCTACATTATGCCCACGCCTGGTAGCAACTTAGTCTCCTTGGTTAATGAAGCCATTGATTTATTTGAGCAAGGGAAAAGTAAACCCAGAAAACTATTATTGATTACCGATGGTGTAGAGCAACAAGATATTGATGTGATAGCGCCACGACTTAAAAAGGCCAAAATACAATTGGCTATTTTAGCGGTGGGCACGGCACAAGGGGCACCTATTGTAAAACCCGACGGCCATTTCTTTAAAGACGCTAACGGTCAAGTCATTATGCCAACGTTGGAATGGGATAATTTACAGCAACTTAGCCAAGCCACTGACGCCAGATTAACTAAAATTAGCAGTACCGATAACGACATTGATTATTTGATTGGCTCAAATTCGCTTGAGAGCGATTTTGAACAACAAGAAAAAACGGTGGAATTTGACCAATGGTTAGACAGTGGTTACTGGTTAATATTACCGCTGCTAATTTTATCGTTAACCCTATTTCGCAGGGGCATGTTACTGGTGGCATTAGTGGCCATATTTAACGCGCCACAGCCCTCATGGGCTGAAAATAACCTACCAGACGTATTATTAAACAGTAATCAACTGGCGCAAAAACAATTTAAAAAAGACCCTAAACTGGCAGCCCAATTATTTAATGACCCACAATGGAAGGCCAGCAGTTTATATGAAGCTGGCGACTACCAAGGCGCTTTAGACATTTGGCAGCAATATGATGACGCACAAAGCCAATACAATGCGGCCAATGCATTGGCTCGACTAAGCAAGTTTGATGACGCCATTGAAAAGTATGATGAGTCCCTATTACAAAACCCAGACTTAACGGATGCACGTGAAAATAAAGCCCTAGTGACAGCTTTAAAAAAGCAGCAAGAAAAACAAGATGGGGAAAACGGCGAAAAAGGTGAGGACGGAGAAAAAGGCGAAAAAGGCGAGGACGGCGAAAAGTCTGAGCAGGGATCTCAAGATGGGGAAAAAGAAGAAGGCAAAAATCAGCAAAAATCAGCATCTGACAAAGAATCTCAAGACGAGTCAGGACAGGATGGAGAAGAATCCGAAAGCAGCAACCCCACTGATTCGCAAGAGCAAAAGGAATCGCAAAACCCTTTGAGTCAGGAACAAACAGAAGAAGAAAAAGAGAAACAACAAGCGGCCCAAGCAAAGAAAAGTGAACAAGATAGCGAACAACCAACTGAAGATGGCAAAGCCGTCCAACAAGAACCGGTTAAAACCACGCAGCAACTTGAAAAAGAACAAGCCATGCAGCAATGGATAGAACGTATTCCAGATGATCCTGGTGGTTTATTGCGCAATAAATTTCTATATCAATATAAAAACAGAAACCCCGAAAACAACAATAAAAATGGAGATAGGAAACCGTGGTAAAACAATCTTTATTATTTTTGTGCCTAATTTTTTCAATGGCCACAAGCTGGGCGGTCACTTTTGAAAGCTCGATAGATCGCAGCAAAATCAGTGAGGGGGAGTCACTCATCCTTACAGTGCGCTACAACAACAATATTCTATCGGGTAGTCCAGACTTCAGCCCACTTAAACAACAGTTTGAGGTTCTTAACCAGCAACGAAAAAATAGTTTTCAGTTTGTAAATGGCCAAAGTAATTCGTGGACGGTGTGGACCGTACATTTGATGCCCAAACGCTTAGGTAATTTAGTGATCCCTTCGTTAAGTTTTAAAGGGGAAACCAGCGCAGTCATTCAGGTGCAGGTAGAAAAACTATCTAATAGCATTAAGAGCCAGCAACAAAAAGAAGTCTTTTTTCACACTGAAATCGATGTGAAAACCGCCTATGTGCAGGGTCAAATTTTATATTCAGAAAAGCTTTATTATTCAGTGCAACTTGATAATAACCAACTAAGCGATGTTGAAGTGGATGAAGCCGTAGTGCAATCACTAGGTGGAGTTAAAAGCTATCGCATCCAATTAAATGGTCGTACCTTGGGCGTCTTCGAGCGCAACTATGCTATTTATCCGCAAGTAAGCGGTGAATTGATCATACCCGGCCCAAGATATACAGGCGAAGTCGACAATGGTCGCTGGCGTGCTGGCCGACCCGTGAGAGCGAGCCACCCTCCCCTTAAAATTCAGGTGTTACCACAACCCGCTAATTACCCCCAGGCCACATGGTTACCTGCCCAAGCGCTTAGCTTGGACTATAAGTGGCAAGGCAAAACGGAGTCTTTAATTTTAGGAGAGCCCCTTACTTTACAAATTGAGCTCAAAGCCCAAGGGCTTAGCCAAGCTCAACTGCCCGACATTATTTTAAAACCCACTAAGGGCTTTAAATATTATCCCGATCAAGCCAAAACTCAGGACCTCACCACCGATAAAGGAATAATGGGCGTACGCAGTCAAAGTATCGCCATAGTCCCCACCGAGATAGGCAGCCATACCCTGCCAGAAGTACGTATTCCTTGGTGGAATACACAGCATGGGCGAATAGAGTACGCGGTGATACCCGCTCAGCGATTAACCACCTTTGATAACGGCCAAAACAAAGACAATCAGCCAAGTACACCACTGCCAGACACACTACCAGCCACCGCTGCGAACGATTCTGATGCCCGATATTCTGAGCAAACATCCATCTTATGGCCTGTTATCAGTTTAATCTTATTAATCCTCTGGTTAATCACTCTAGGTTTATGGTGGTCCACTCAAATTAAAAAGCCGCTTATGGAGCCGACAAATTCGTTACCCGGCGTGAAAAATCCACGCTTAAAAGACATTCGCCAAGCGTGCCGAAATAATGATGCCCATCAGGCCCGTAGTCACATTCTAAGCTGGGCTAGGGAGCAATGGTCACTTGAAAGCAACAGCCTAAACGCGTTAGCACTGCAAATTAACGACCCTACACTTGCCACCGCTCTACAAGAATTGGATAACAGCCTGTTCTCGCCGCTAGCCAATGACTCTTGGCAAGGGGAGTACCTATGGCAACTAATTTCGGCTCATAAGCCCGGCAAAAAAATGGCTGCATCAGCCCTTAGCCCTTTATACCCAACTGAAGCTTCAAGGAGCTAAAATGGATAATGACGATACATTATGCCCCTGTGGCAGTGGTAAAGACTTCGAGCAATGCTGCAAAAAAGAATACGATGCATTGAATATGGCACGTGCCAAGCTAAAAGCCGCCATGAAGGACCCTATTAGGGCACAAGAGCTTAAAAAACTGCTAAAAGAACATAAATAGGCCAAGGCGCTTTTTTCAAATTGTCTATACTCAACTTATCAAGTAAGAGTATCGGCATGAAAATAGCGGTAGTCATTGAAGACGATAAAATCTCTCAAAAGTATATCCAACGCGCTCTTAACAGCGTGGTTGAGTTACATTTTGCAGATAATGGCACGGATGGCCTAGCACTGGTTTCGGATTTAAAACCCGACATCATTATCTTGGATGTGGAGTTACCAGATGCCAATGGCTACGAGCTCTGCCACGAAATACGCCATCATAGCGAATTTGTATTCACCCCTATTTTGTTTATCACCGGACACACCAGTCTGGATGACCGCATTAAGGGTTACAGCGCGGGTGGTGATGACTATCTAGCCAAACCCTTTGAATCAAGTGAAGTCGTGGCCAAAGTTAAAGCACTGCTTCGCAACCATGAACACAAAGTAAGCCTACAAAGCCAATTCAAGGAAGCGCAAAGTACCGCTATTGAGTCGATGACGGGGGCCAGTGAACTTGGCCTAATCGTGCAGTTTTTTGAAAAAACCTATGCCATTAGTAATTTTGATCAATTGGCGCAGTCCATCTTTCATATATTTAAAAGCCTCGAACTCAACACCTGTTTAATTTTTGAAACCGAACAAAAAAACTATTTTTTTAGTAGCGAGGCCACCAGCAAACCGCTCGAACAAGAACTAATGGAGCGCTTACGCGAAGAAGACCGTTTCTTTGATTTTGGTCACCGCACTCAAATAAACTACCCGGTAGTGGCCTGCTTAGTTAAAAATATGCCCATGGATGATCCTGCCCGCTACGGACGGTATAAGGATGTCATCCCTCCCATTTTGGCCTGCGCCAATCAAAAGGTAATGCAACTTGAAATGGAAATGCTGTTACAAGAACATACGATAAATTTTTCCGATAGCTTTAAAAATATTAGGATGACGCTGGATGATTTGGCCAATCAAATGCGCAACGGCCAAGAAAGTGGCAGCTCCTTGCTCACTGAGCTATTAATGTCACTAGAAGCGGCTATGCCTACGCTTGGCTTAGATGAAGACCAAGAAGTGTATTTAATGCGCAGCATTGAGAGCAAGGTTAATGAAGCGATGAGTAAGGTGCAATCTTACGAAACCATTCAAGTGACCTTTGACAGCTTAATTCGCCTACTTCAACATTTAGTCGATCAGCAAGAGGATTTAGTCGATAACCTAGTATGCAAAGAGGGATTGGCCGAAGAAAAAGGACCTGAAAATACCAACCAAGACAGTGACGACGTTGAACTCTTTTAGCTATTACACTTTTAAAGAGCAACGCTTAGCTTAAGTTTGTCCTTGCTGAATCCAGGTCACTCCCCCACCCAGCTTCCTACTTAAAAATGCTCAATATTCTTGCAAGTAAATTTACAACCCTCCAGTGATTATCGGATCAATTGCCGTATAATAGGCTTGATCTAACACATGAGACCAACATGACGACCCTGCTTGATTTAAATTATGTACTACGTTTTCAATCTCTTCCTAGTGAGCTCTATTCAAATGTATTACCACAGGGTATTAATAACCCTAAGTTAGTTGTAAGCAGTCATTCCACGGCATCTCTATTAGGGCTAGACTCTATCGCTCTTGAAACACAAGAAAGCCTAAAATTACTCAGCGGCCAAGGCGTGTTAAGTACTTGGCAGTCTATTGCTATGAAATATACGGGCCATCAATTTGCACAATACAATCCCAACTTGGGTGATGGCCGCGGGTTATTACTGGCTCAAGTTGAGCATAAAAACATTACATGGGATATGCATCTTAAGGGAGCAGGGGCGACTCCCTACTCCCGCCAAGGGGATGGTCGTGCGGTGTTACGTTCAAGCATTCGTGAATTCCTGGCCAGCGAAGCGCTGGCCGCATTAAATGTTCCAACCACTAGAGCATTATGCGTAATAGACAGTGACAGCCCTGTTTATCGTGAGCAACAAGAGACCGCCGCCACCCTCGTTAGGGTAGCCCAAAGCCATATCCGATTTGGCCACTTTGAATTTTGCTCCTTTAGTAATAAACCGGAGTTACTTAAAACACTGTGTGATTATGTTATACATGAGCACTACCCAGAATTAGATAATGAGCCACAAAAATACTTAGTATTCTTTAAAAACACACTACAAAAGACGGCTGAATTGATGGCGCACTGGCAAAGCATTGGTTTTGCACATGGCGTAATGAATACCGATAATATGTCAATATTAGGTGATACTTTTGACTTTGGGCCCTTCGCATTTATGGATGAGTATGAACCCAGTTTTATTTGTAATCATAGCGATTACCAAGGACGCTATGCCTTCAATCAACAGCCCAACATTGCGAACTGGAACCTGTCCGTACTGGCACAAGCCTTATTACCACTGACCAACAAAGAAGATTTAATGCAACAACTTGAAAGTTTTTCTGACTATTTTAAAGAGTCTTTTTTCACAAAAATGAATGCCAAATTTGGATTTATATGCGCATTCGATTCCCACCAAGACTTTATAGATGACAGTTTGAAAATGTTGGCGAGCTGTAAACTTGATTATAGTTATTTTTTCCGCAAGCTAAACAATATCCACATTGAAAGTGTACGCCAAGAAATACGTAACCATTGTCTAGATATCAACTTATTTGATCGTTGGTATACACAATATGAGCAAGCCTTAGTGAAAGATGGGCAAGTGCCAGATGAGGCCTCTCAAATTAAGCGCAAAAATAATATGGATAACGTTAACCCTAAATATATATTACGTAATTACCTGGCCCAAAATGCGATATTGGCCGCACAGCTTGGAGATTACTCGCAAGTACAAACCCTGCATAACGTTTTAAGTAAGCCTTTTGATGAACAACCTGAATTTGAAGAATACGCACAACTCCCACCCGACTGGGGCAAAAAGCTAGAAATCAGCTGCTCGTCTTAGGCGGAATCCCTAATAATTTTGTGGGTTTACACTTTATTTGCGTACCGCCCACTCTCTATATGTTGAGAGTGGGCACAACTTCAAGCACACAACCCCTGTTAAAAGGCTTTTGACGCTAAATCCGCGCGTTGACAATGCTCCTTTCTATACACGCCCTCGGACACGATGGAAATCAAGTGCATAAAGTGCGCCATTTATTGATAAAATAGCCTTGAAATCGCCCAAAATTTAGGGCTGAAATAAAACAGATAAATTGAATAGTATTGCCAAATTAGGGTTTTATTTAAAACAAATTGGGACTACTATGAGCCTGATCTATATCGCAATCTTTAGGTTGCTTCATAGATTAGTATTAAAGGTTACGTTGATTTAGCGTAATAATTGCCAACAGCTGTTGGCCCAAAAGAAGAGTACACAGCATGTCACGTGTTTCAGGAACCGTTAAG
>JAPYOO010000139.1:0-1800 GCA_029938135.1 Bermanella sp.
ACGACGGCCAACTGCCTGACGTGCGCGTTTACGAGATCCAGCAGAATTAGCCAAAGTCAGGCTCCTTCGATAATTAGATTTACTTAAATTCAGGCTGCAGGATTATCCAGATACATAAGGATATTGTCAAACCCTTTAGTCAGTATTAGATACTATTACATCAATTATATAAGGTTAAGTCTGGTTAGACGGCTTTGATGTGGGTTTTACTCGTTTATAGCGGTTTGCTTGATTACAATGCGCGGCTATTGATAATTGTTAAAATAAAAACAAGGCTAGACAGATCTACATGGATGAATCTGAACAAAAAGAAAATAAAGCGCCAGCCCCAAAAGGTGAGAAGTCTGCCAGTTTATTGAGATCGTCCTCAATTGTCAGTGCCATGACGCTTATATCTCGTATTTTGGGTTTAGTACGTGATGTATTGGTGGCATCTTACTTTGGGGCTCGGGCCGATGCCTTTTTGGTGGCCTTTAAGATTCCCAATTTTTTCCGACGCCTATTTGCCGAAGGGGCTTTCAGCGTGGCGTTTGTGCCGGTGCTTAGTGAATACAAGGTTCAAGAAAAAGACATTAAAGGTTTAGTGAAGGGAGTATCGGGTACCTTACTGGCCATTTTAGCGCCATTCACGATCGCGGCAGTGGCGGCAGCGCCCATATTAACCTGGGTATTTGCCCCCGGTTTTGCAAGCGATGTTGATAAATTTGCCCTTACCAGTGATTTATTGCGCATTACTTTCCCCTATTTGCTGCTCATTAGCCTCACGGCCTTTTATGGCAGTGTGCTTAATACCTACGGTCAGTTTGCGATTCCAGCGGTAACCCCGGTATTACTGAACCTGTGCCTTATTGTGGCTACCTTGTATTTTACCCCTTGGTTTGACGAGCCGCTCATGGCGCTGGCGTGGGGGGTGTTGTTGGCCGGTGTTACACAGCTGGCTTTTCAATTACCCTTTGTGATGAAGCTGGGTTTATTGGCCCTGCCAAAACCCGCGTTTGCGGATGTGGGTGTGCGCCGCATCCTTAAACTTATGGTGCCAGCCTTGTTTGGGGTGTCGGTGAGCCAAATAAATATGTTACTAGATATCCTACTGGCCTCGTTTTTAGAATCCGGCAGTGTGAGCTGGCTCTACTATTCAGATCGCCTAACGCAGCTGCCCTTGGGGATTTTTGCCATCGCGTTGGCCGTGGTGATTTTGCCCAGTTTGTCGCAAAAACACGCCGCGCAAAATAAACAGCAGTTTGTGGTGACACTGGATTGGGGGGTGCGCATTGTATTGCTGATTGGCCTACCTGCCGCCATGGCGTTAATGGTATTGGCCGAACCGTTAATGATGACGATTTTTTATCGGGGTGAAATTACCATCTACGATATACAAAAAATGTCCATGAGCCTGCAAGCCTACAGCGCTGGCCTTTTAGCCTTTATGTTAATTAAGGTATTGGCCCCCGGATTTTACGCCCGCCAAGATACCAAAACACCGGTTAAAATAGGCATTAAAGCCATGGCGGTGAATATGGCGTTAAATATCCCCCTAGTACTTGTTTTTGCTCATGTTGGCTTGGCGTTAGCCACAACCCTGTCAGCTTATCTAAATGCCTTTTTATTGCTTATGGGTTTACGCAAGCTGGGTTATTACCAAGCCCAGCCGGGGTGGGGCGTGTGGGTGATGCGCATTTTAGTTTCTTGCGCTGTTATGGTGGCCCTGATTTACCTTGTAAACCCCAATGGACAGGCTTGGCACACGTTTAGTGAGTGGCAGCGTATGGCTTGGACGTTGTTGTTGGTCGTGGTGGGTGT
>JAPYOO010000139.1:1900-4651 GCA_029938135.1 Bermanella sp.
TTCCTGCCCAAATTGTATGTATCCTCTACCCGATCTTTTGGCGTTACAGCCCAAATTTAGCCAATCAACCTCAATCGCACGCTGCCCCAATCAATCTAATCTGATAAATATCTCACTTACTCGCGCCTAATCTATTATCCACCCTCATTGTGCTCTATAATGCGGCCTTTTATTTTTACATTATAACTATGCTGTTTTTTCGCGGAATCCATAACATTAAGCGCTTTGAACAAGGCTGCGTATTAACCATTGGTAACTTTGATGGTGTGCACCTAGGTCACAAGCGCGTATTGCAAAAGCTAAAGGCTCAGGGGCAGGAGTGTAATCTGCCGACGGTGGCGATGGTGTTTGAGCCTCAGCCCAAAGAGCTGTTTGATAGCGAAGCAGCACCGGCACGTTTAAGCAATATTGGCGAAAAAGCGGTTTTATTGGCCAGTGAAAATATTGATGCACTGGCGTGTATGGCATTCAATGCACGCTTTCGTGGTTTAAGTGCTCAGCAATTTGTGGAACAGGTATTGGTACAAGGCCTAAATGTGAAGGCCTTGATTGTAGGCGACGACTTTCGTTTTGGTTGTGACCGCAGTGGCGACTTTGCTTTTTTACAAAAGGCAGGTCTCAAACATGGTTTTAGCGTATTGGCCACCAATACCGTGGCTCAGCAAGGACAGCGCGTCAGCAGCACGTTAATTCGCGATGCTTTGCATACGGGCAATTTAGACACGGCCGCACAATTACTAGGCCGAGCATTCAGTATTCGTGGTCGTGTGGCTCATGGCCAAAAACTGGGTCGCACATTAGGTGTGCCCACAGCCAATGTCATATTAAAACGCAATAAAACACCGCTTACGGGTGTGTTTGCAGTAACAGTGGCCACAAAGGCTGGTAAGTATAACGGTGTTGCCAACATTGGCATGCGCCCAACGGTGGGCAGTTTGCAGCCTATATTGGAACCCCACCTGTTTGATTTTGCTGGCGATTTATATGGCCAGCGCATAGAAGTAACCTTTAACAAAAAAATACGGGATGAAAAGCGCTTTAATGGGCTAGACGAGCTTAAAGCGGCCATTCACCAAGATATTCAATTGGCGAAAGCCTATTTCGAAGAAAGCATTAAAAAATGACCGACTATAAGCACACTCTAAACCTGCCCGAAACCGATTTCCCTATGCGCGGCAATCTAGCCAAGCGTGAGCCAGAAACTTTGGCTCGTTGGAAGAAAATGGATATTTACAAAGCCATTCGCGAAGCGCGTGCGGGTAATGAAAAATATATTTTGCATGATGGCCCTCCATACGCCAACGGCAACATTCACATTGGTCACAGTGTGAATAAAATTCTTAAAGACATCATTATTAAGTCGCGCACCTTAAGCGGTATGGATGCGCCGTATGTTCCGGGTTGGGATTGTCATGGTTTACCGATCGAATTAAATGTTGAAAAACTAATCGGTAAGGCCGGCGATAAAGTTAGCCCTAAAGAGTTTCGTCAAAAGTGTCGTGAATATGCACAAACTCAAGTAGACGGACAGCGTGAAGACTTTAAACGTTTAATGGTATTGGCCGATTGGGATAAACCGTATCTCACTATGGATTTTAAATTTGAAGCCAACATAATTCGCACACTTGGTCGCATTGCGGGTAATGGCCATGTTCACCAAGGCCGCAAGCCGGTTAACTGGTGTATGGATTGTGGTTCAGCCTTGGCCGAAGCTGAAGTTGAATATCAAGATAAAAAATCTGTATCTATAGATGTTAAGTTTGAATTTGAAAACACAGCTAACTTACTTTCACAGTTCACTCTTGATAAAAGCGCCGAAGATTTCAGCGACAAAAAATCCAGCATTGTTATCTGGACCACTACCCCGTGGACACTGCCAGCAAACGAAGCCGTTTCGGTACACCCAAGCATTGAATACGCGTTAGTTCATGTAAAAGAAAGTGACGAGTTGTTGATTTTGGCCACCGAATTAGTGGCCAGCTCCATGGAGCGCTACACAATTTCAGCCGACGGTTTTGAAGTGCTAGGTTTTGCTAAGGGTGCTGACTTTGGTTGGGTGCCTGAAAATACAGACAGCGCGCCTTTCATGGTTAAACATCCTTTCATGCCGAACGATAATGATGCGAGCCAAGATAAATACGTGCCCGTTATTACCGGTCTGCATGTTACCGCCGATTCAGGTACGGGTTCGGTTCATACTGCGCCTATGCACGGTGCTGACGATTACGTTATCTCAAATAAATACGGCATTGCATCTAAATTAATGTTGGTAAGCGATGAAGGTTTGTACATTGATTGCCCAGCCACCCAAGCACTTGAATTAGTGGGTTTAAGCGTAGCCGACAAAGGCAACTTTAAAATCCTAAGCATTCTTAATGAAAAAGGCGCTTTGCTTAAGAAAGTAAATATTAAACACAGCTACCCACATTGCTGGCGCCATAAAAGCCCTATTATTTTTAGAGCAACGCCGCAGTGGTTCATCAGCATGCAGCAAAATGGTTTGCTTGAGAAAGCCATGCACGAAGTAGAGCATTCTGTGGATTGGCGTCCAGGCTGGGGTAAAGGCCGTATCGAAGCCATGATGAACACGCGTCCTGACTGGTGTATTTCTCGCCAGCGTACTTGGGGTGTGCCGATTGCGTTGTTTGTTCATAAAGAAACCGGTGTCCTACACCCAGATACACAAAGCCTTATTGAAACGGTTGCCAAAAAAGTTGAACTTAAAGGCATCGATGCTTGGTTTGATTTAGA
>JAPYOO010000139.1:4751-8914 GCA_029938135.1 Bermanella sp.
TCAGATTACACCTCAGAGATGACGGTGAGCGATCAAATTTTAAATCGCACCGCCGACTCATACCGCCGTATTCGTAATACCATGCGCTTTATGTTGGCCAACATAAACGGTTTTAATCCAAAAACCGATATGCTGAAACCAGAAGAATTGTTGCCGCTTGATGCTTGGATTGTAGATCAAGCCCATCACATGCAAACTGAAATTCGTCACAGCTATGATGAATATCAAACCATGAATATTTATCAAAAACTGCATCACTTCTGTGTGAATGAACTTGGTGGATTTTACTTAGATGTTATTAAAGATCGTCAGTACACCACTCAACCAGATAGCTCTGCACGTCGTAGCGCGCAAACTGCTTTGTACCATGTGTGTGAAGCCATGTTGCGTTGGGTTTCACCTATCTTAAGTTTTACCGCTGAAGAAGCGTGGGAGCAAATGCCTGCACCAGTTGAAGGTGAGCGTGAAGAAAGTGTCTTGTTAGCGCATTGGTACGACGGTTTATTTGAATCAAACAATCAAGAGTTTGATGATGCTTTTTGGCGTCGCATCATGACAGTGAAAACAGAAGTGAATAAGCTGTTAGAAAAAGCCCGTAACGAAAAAGTAGTGGGAGCCAGTCTTAGCTCTGACGTGACTCTTTATGTTAATGGTGACTTGGCCGCTGACTTAAACCGCTTAGGGGATGAATTACGCTTTGTATTGATTACCTCTAGCGCAAATGTGAAAGCACTTGATGAAAGTGCAGGCTCTGCTACCGACGTTGAAGGTTTACGCGTAGAGATTGGCGCAAGTGAACACGATAAGTGTGATCGCTGCTGGCACCATGTTGCAGACGTAGGTGCTCACAAAGAACACGAAACCTTATGTGGTCGTTGTGTTGAAAACGTAACTGGGTCTGGCGAGAAAAGGGCGTTTGCATAATGCTTAATAAGTGGTTGCAGTTAGCATTTGAAGGCACACAAAAGTCGCGATTAAAGTGGTTGTGGCTGAGCCTGTTTGCGCTAGTATTGGATTTTGCCACTAAACAGATGGCGCAGCATTTTTTGCAGTTTGCGCAACCTGTGTATGTACTGCCCGTGTTTGATTTAACGTTGCTGTATAACAAAGGCGCTGCCTTTAGTTTTTTAGCCAGTGAGTCGGGTTGGCAGCGTTGGTTTTTCACCGTTATAGCATTAAGTGTAAGCTCGGTCATGACCGTTTGGTTAATGAAGCTTAAAGCCGACGAAAAGTGGCTAGCAGCGGCTTTGGCCCTAGTAATTGGTGGTGCCATTGGTAATCTTTATGATCGTATTGCTTATGGCCATGTGGTGGATTTTATACACCTTCATTGGGGTGAACATTACTTCCCAGCCTTTAATATTGCCGACAGTGCAATCACTTTGGGGGCGGGTATGTTATTGATTGATAGCCTAGTCTTTTCACAAAAACACAATAAAAAAGCGGATTAAAGTATGCAAATAGCTAAAGGCACACAAGTCGTTTTAAATTTCGCATTAGCGTTAGAAAACGACCAAGAAATTGACAGCACCTTTGATAGAAAGCCAGCCACGCTTATTGTCGGTGATGGTAATCTTCCCGGCGGCTTTGAAAGCTTATTAATTGGCCTGGAAGCGGGCGCGAAAAAAACATTCGACGTGCCCCCAGAACAAGCTTTTTCTCAGCCTAACCCCAATAACATTCAGGTCATGAAACGCAGTGATTTTGCCGCCGACATGGAATTGGAAGTGGGCTCAGTAGTCTCGTTTGCTGATGCCAATAACTCTGAGTTGCCAGGCGTGATTAAAGAAATTGAAGAGACTCAAGTGACGGTGGACTTTAATCACCCGTTGGCAGGGCAAAGATTAAAATTTCGTGTTGAGATTTTAGAAGTGAATACAGCCTCATAACGGCTGCTAAATATTAGTATAGGTAAACCTGTGGATATTACCCTAGCAAACCCCAGAGGCTTTTGTGCCGGTGTTGATCGCGCGATCGAGATTGTAAACCGAGCCCTGGATATGTTTGATGCGCCTATTTATGTGCGTCACGAAGTGGTTCACAATAAATTTGTAGTGGATAACTTACGTAAGCGTGGCGCTATTTTTGTTGAAGAATTGACAGAAGTACCTGACGACAAAATTGTTATTTTTAGCGCTCACGGTGTGTCCAAGGCTGTGCAAAAAGAAGCAAAAGATCGAGGCCTTAAAGTCTTTGATGCCACGTGCCCGCTAGTGACTAAAGTCCATATGGAAGTTATGCGCTACGCCCAAAAAGGCAGTGAGGTCATTTTAATTGGCCACAAAGGTCATCCCGAAGTGGAAGGCACTATGGGTCAATATGAAAAATTAGCCGGTGGTGATATTTATTTAGTGGAAGACGAAGCCGACGTGGCGGCCTTAGAGCCTAAAAACCCACAAGCGCTGTCATTTGTCAGTCAAACTACCTTGTCCATGGATGATACCGCTAAGGTCATTGTTGCTTTGCGTGCAAAGTTCCCTGCGATTAGTGGTCCTAAAACCGATGATATTTGTTATGCCACTCAAAACCGTCAAGATGCGGTGAAAGATTTGGCTAAATGTTCCGATCTAATTTTAGTGGTGGGTTCCCCCAACAGCTCAAACTCTAATCGTTTACGTGAATTAGGTGAACGCATGGGTGCCAAAGCATTTTTAGTGGATAACGCCAGCGAAATTCAAACGCAATGGTTTGAGGGTGTGGGAAAGGTCGGCATTACCGCAGGCGCGTCAGCACCTGAAGTGTTGGTGGATCAAGTAGTAAAAAGGGTTCAGGAATTAGGCGGTGATAAAGCCATAGAGCTGTCTGGCCGTGAAGAAAATATAGTGTTCCATCTGCCAAAAGAGCTACGTCTTAAAGAGGTGTAGTTTTAAGTGTACTTAGTGCGCAAGGCTGTATTTCTACAGCCAAATCGCGCACAGGGTGCACTTGTACGATCCCAATCTGCTACTCACCTAACTGACAATCTTATAACAGGGTTTATACTCGGTCCCCGGTAACTTCATACGTTGTTGAGCCACCATGCTGGCAAGCAAGGTTTCCATGGGGTTAATGATTTCTTGATCCCCATGCAGCTCAAACGGCCCATATTTTTGTACTTCAATCACACCCTCTTTTTTTACATTTCCCGCTACTATGCCGCTGAAAGCTCGACGTAAATTAGCCGCCAGTTTATGAGACGGTTGCGAACCAGATAAATCCAACTTGGCCATGTTTTCATGATTTGGAATAAACGGTGTTTGAAATTCCTTGTCTATGGTCAGCATCCAATTAAAGAAAAAGGCGTCGTTATTTTTTTTGCGAAACTTAGTTACCTTGTCGATGCCTTTTTTCATATGAGTGGCTACAGCACTGGGGTCATCTATGATGATCTTGTATAGTTTTTGAGCCTCTTTACCTAATGATGCGCCAATAAATGCGTCAATTTGTGCAAAGTAAACTTTGGCTGATTCGGGACCAGTGAAAATAACCGGGAATGGAATTTTTTGGTTACTGGGGTGCAATAAAATACCCAGTAAATACAGTATTTCTTCGGCGGTGCCAGCCCCCCCAGGAAACACGATAATGCCATGGGTACTGCGCACAAACGCTTCTAGGCGCTTTTCAATGTCAGGCAGTATCACCAGTTCATTTACGATGGGGTTAGGTGCTTCGGCGGCAATGATGCCAGGTTCTGTAATACCCACATAACGACCCGTGCGATTGTGTTGCTTGGCATGGCCGATGGTGGCGCCTTTCATGGGGCCTTTCATGGCGCCCGGCCCGCAGCCTGTGCCCACATCTAAGCCCCGTAGGCCTAATTGATAACCTACCCGCTTGCTGTAGCTGTATTCCTCGCGGCTAATGCTGTGGCCGCCCCAGCACACCACCAAACCATCAGGGTATCCGTAGCGCAGCATGTTGGCGTTTCGTAATATATGAAACACCATATTGGTAATTTGTTCGCTGTCTTGAGATTGAAACTTTGGATTGGCTAAAATTTCATCGTGGGTGTAAATAATGTCTCTTAATACCGAAAACAAATGCTCTCTAATGCCAAATATCATCTCTCCATCCACAAAGGCATCGTCGGGCGCATTAAATAAATCCAATACAATGCCGCGATCTAATTGCAGTACCTGAATGTCAAAATCATCGAAGTCTGTTTCTTGGGAAACATAGTCGTC
>JAPYOO010000140.1:0-3339 GCA_029938135.1 Bermanella sp.
ATCTCAGCAGCTAAACGAGTCCCTTGATCAATGGCACGTTTGGCATCCAATTCGGCGGCCACATCGGCACCACCAATTAGATGATGTGGTTTGTTCAGGCCTTCTATCAATTCGCGTAACGGGTCCTGACCAGCACAGACAACGATGTTATCCACATCTAGAATCTCAGTTTTATCACCTATGGTGATGTGAAGACCTTGATCATCAATTTTGTCGTAGCTACAACCCGGAATCATGTTCACACCCTTGTTCTTCAAACCGGTGCGGTGAATCCAACCTGTGGTTTTGCCCAGCTTAGCACCCACCTTAGATTTTTTACGCTGCAACAAGTACACCTCACGAGGAGAGTCTGGCACTACCGCTTCCACGCCTTCGATACCACCACGAGCTTGCAAGGTCATGTCTACACCCCACTCTCTCATGAAGGCTTCTATGTTCTGGCTAGTGGCCTCACCTTCGTGAGACAGGTATTCGGATACGTCAAACCCAATGCCGCCGGCACCGATAACCGCAACCTTCTTGCCCACTTGTTTTTTGTCTTTTAACACATCTAGGTAGTTCAATACTTTTGCGTGGCCAATGCCTTCAATTTCAGGCAAACGCGGAGCAATACCGGTGGCCAATACTACTTCGTCATAGTCGCCGCTGTTTAAATCGTTAGCCGATACCCTTGTATTCAACTTCAGGTTTACACCGGTTAATTCAATTTGCTTTCCAAAATAACGAATCGTCTCAAAGAACTCTTCTTTACCTGGCACTTGCTTGGCCACATTAAACTGACCACCAATCTCGCTAGAACCATCATACAAAGTAACATCGTGACCACGACCCGCAGCCGTTGTCGCAAATGCTAAACCTGCAGGGCCGGCACCAATTACCGCTAGTTTTTTCTTAGCAGTCGCATCGGTGATGATAAGTTCAGTTTCGTGACAAGCACGTGGGTTTACTAAACAGCTTGTTAACTTACCGCTGAATACATGATCCAAACAGGCTTGGTTACAACCAATACAGGTATTGATTTCGTCGCTTTTACCCGCCGCGGCCTTTTGCACAAAATCAGGGTCAGCCAAAAATGGGCGGGCCATGGATACCATGTCGGCATCGCCGCGAGCCAATACGTCTTCGGCCACTTCAGGGGTGTTGATACGGTTAGAGGTAATCAACGGAATAGACAATTCTTTCTTAAATTTAGCCGTTACCCACGTAAAGGCCGCGCGGGGTACTTTAGTGGCAATGGTAGGGATACGCGCTTCGTGCCAACCAATACCGGTGTTGATAATAGTGGCGCCAGCTTTCTCGATGGCTTTACCCAGCATAACCACTTCTTCAAAGCTGCTGCCGCCTTCTACTAAATCCATCATGGATAAACGATAAATAATAATAAAATGCTCGCCCACGGCTTCACGAGTACGACGTACCACTTCAACCGCTAAACGCATGCGGTTTTCGTAATCACCGCCCCACTCATCTTCACGCGCGTTGGTGCGTTTAGATAAAAACTGGTTAATGAAGTAACCTTCAGAACCCATGATTTCAACACCGTCATAGCCGCCTACTTGTGCGTAAACTGCCAACTGCACAATATCGTTAATTTGTTTTTCAATGCCGTCATCATCCAGCGCTTTAGGCTTAAATGGATTAATAGGCGACTGAATAGCAGAAGGCGCTACCGAGTTGGGATTAAACGCGTAACGACCCGTATGCAATATTTGCATACAAATTTTGCCGTCTTCTGCGTGAACCGCATCGGTGATTATTTTGTGTTCTAAGGCATCTTCATTGCTAGATATGATTTTAGTATGTGGATGGGTAGCCGCTTCTGCACTTGGGCCAAAACCACCGGTTACGATAAGGCCAACACCACCACGAGCACGTTCAGCAAAAAAAGCGGCCATTCGGCCCATGCCTTCTTTGTGTTCTTCAAGGCCAGTATGCATAGACCCCATTAAAACGCGGTTTTTAAGCTGGGTGAAACCTAGGTCTAGTGGTTCAAGTAACTTGGGGAAATGCGTATTGGCTGTGGTCATAGTGGCTCTCTCGTTATTAATGGCGCTTACCTCTATGGGTAAGTTGTGTGGCTGACGGTGATTATCCCGCTAGAATAGTTTTCAGTCGTTATCATTTGTTAACAGGTTTAACTGATTAATTGGCTAATACTGACAGCAATCCAATAAAAATGAATTAACCGTGGCGACACTATGACCGATGTAAATACTCACTATCTAGCTCCCCTAATGGATATGGGGTTCTTAATGAATGAAATGCCACAATCCACAGATGGTAATTCTTCTTATTCGCACAATACTGATCATCTGTTTGTACTAGAACAGGCTGCCAACTTTGCTCAAAAAGAACTGGCCCCTATCAATGCCCTAGGGGATAGCGAGGGCTGCGTTCTCGAAAACGGCCAAGTTACGTTACCCAAGACAATGAAAGCGGCACTTAAAAGTTATACACAGGGAGGCTGGATGGGTTTAGGTATGCCCGAAGAGTTCGGCGGCCAAGCGTTGCCTGAAACCTTGTCGGCTTTTGTGGGGGAAATTTTAACCTCAGCCAATCATGCCTTTAGCATGACACCCGCACTGACTATGTCGGCCTGTGGCGCCATTTTAGCGTATGGAAGTGATGCACTTAAACAAACCTACCTAAGCAAGATGATCGCAGGAACCTGGACCGGCACTATGTGCATGACCGAAAGTCACTGTGGCTCAGATTTAGGCCTTATTCGCACCAGTGCCACGCCTGTAAGCGGCGCTAACATAAAGAATGAATACACCATTAAGGGCAGCAAAATATTTATTTCGGCCGGAAGTCACGACGCCAGTGATAATATTATTCACCTAGTGCTGGCGCGTATTAAAGATGCACCTAAGGGTATTAAAGGATTGTCTTTGTTCTTGGTGCCCACCAAGCTTAAAGACGAATCGGGTGAATGGTTAAAGCCTAATAACGTGAGCTGCATTGGCATAGAAGAAAAAATGGGCATTCACGCTAACCCTACCTGCACTATGGCCTTTGAAGAAGCCCGCGGATTTTTAATCGGTGAAGAGAATAAAGGCATCAATGCCATGTTCGCCATGATGAATGAAATGCGCCTAGGCACCGCCTTGCAGGGAGTGGGATTGAGTGAGCGTAGCTTTCAAAAAAGTTTAAGCTATGCTCGTGACCGCACGCAAATGCGCAGCCTTAGTGGTGTGAAAGCCAAAGACAAAGAAGCCGACCCTATTATTGAACACCCCGATGTGCGCCGCATGCTGTTAACACAAAAAATATTTGCCCAAGGCGGTCGCGCCTTAACACAATTTTGCGCCCAGTTATTAGATGAAACCCATGACAGTG
>JAPYOO010000140.1:3439-8905 GCA_029938135.1 Bermanella sp.
ACAAAGAAAAACAAATGTTGCTTGATATGCTTACCCCGATCGCTAAAGGTTTTTGTACTGAAGTAGGATTAGAAAGTGCCAGCCTAGCCATTCAAGTTCATGGCGGCCACGGATTTATTAAAGAGTCGGGGGTTGAGCAATTATATCGCGACGGACGCATCGCTACCCTTTATGAAGGCACCACCGGCATTCAGGCACTTGATTTACTGGGACGTAAAGTTTTGGGCACCCAAGGCAAGAGCCTAATGGTGTTCACTAAAAAAATGCATACGTTATGTATTGAAAATGAACAGAATGAGAAGCAGCAAGCGTTACTGAAGGATGTAAAACATTATTCCAAAGAGTGGCCTCAACTTACTATGCAGCTAGGAGGTAAAGCCATGAAAAATCCAGATGAAGTGGGTGCCGCGAGCGTAGATTACTTAATGTATTCAGGTTACGTAAGCCTTGCCTATTTTTGGGCTAAGATGGCGATAGTTTCTCAGCAACTTCTTGATGGCAAACAACAAAAAGGAGATACCACTTTTGATGAGGGTTTCTTAAAAGATAAAATAGCCAATGCTACATTTTATTTTGAACGTATCTTACCTAGAGCTAATGCCCATAAACAAAGTATGTTAAGCGGCTGGAGTAATCTTAATAACATATAAACCGCCGTTAACTAAGGGCAAGGAAGCCCTGTGTTCATGGAACGTTTATCATATTAACCCTTAGCTAATTTAGTATAAGTTGAGGGTGTTTTATAGGTTTCAACTCTATTTCGGCCATTTTCTTTTGCTTGATACAAGGCCATATCCGCCTGATGAATCATGGTTTCAAAGTCACCTACCACATCTTCAATTAGGACCACACCTAAGCTGGCGCTTACACTGAAAATATTTCCATTATGCTCCATGGAGGTATCGTAAATTTCTTGGCGAATACGTTGCGCCACTATTTCAACCCCTGCTTTGTCTGTTTCAGGAATCAAAATAATAAACTCTTCACCTCCAAAGCGTGCCACTAAATCCACATCTCTTAATGATTTAGAAAAAAGCTTCGCCACCGTAATTAAGGCAGTATCACCACCTCCATGGCCGTATTTGTCATTCACATGTTTAAAGAAGTCCAAATCAAGCATAATCACCGACAAATGATGTTGATAACGACGCGCTCTTAAAAACTCATTCCAGCCCCGTTCAAAAAAATAGCGACGATTGTACAACGTGGTTAATGGATCAGTAACGGCCAGTTTCTCTAGCTTTTCCTCCATTTGCTTGCGCTTTATGGCATATTTAATAACCCTTGCCATCATACGTCCACTCAGTTCATTTTTATTAAGGTATTCCTGAGCTCCTTGCTGAATAGCTTGCTCTCCTATCTCATCATTGTCTGTACCTGTGATGACAACAATCGGTAAGTTTGCATCTAGGCTTCGAACATGACTCAAGGTATCAATACCGCTGGAGTCCGGTAGCGATAAGTCTAATAAAATTACATCCACATGAGCCGTTGCTAATATCTCGTTCACCTCTTGCAGGCTAATACAGTGAATTAATTCATAACGAACATTTCTTATTTCACTTAAATACTCCACCACTAGGTCATAATCACCGGGGTTATCTTCCACCACTAATACTTTATATTCTTCTTTTGAAATCATATGATCCTCACTATGAATAACAAACTTGTGAAAACCAAAACTCTTCTATTTTTTCAACCATATCAACCAGTGCATTAAAGTCATCAGGTTTCACGATGTAGGCATTGGCATGATTTTGATAACAGTTTTTTATATCCCCTTTTTTTCGAGATGAGGTTAATACTAAGACTGGAATGTCTTTTAGTATCTGACTGCTTTTAATATCTATCAGTACTTGTTGGCCGCTTTTTTTAGGAATGCTTAAGTCCAGCAATATTAGGCTTGGCCTAGGTGATGTTTCATAGCCATTACGTTTATACAACACATCTAGGGCTTGTTCACCATCAATAGCAACTTGAGTCGATACCGATGAAAACTTACATTCAGATAGAACTTCGAGCATTAAATCTGATTGAGCTGGGTCATCTTCAACCAATAAAACCTGCATTTCATCAATCATAAATACTCCATTATGTAGCGCTGACAAACTCTTGTGAACTTTCACCAAACAAATCATTAGGGATAGAAAAGTAAAACGCGGTACCTTGATCCCTTATGGACTCTAACCAAATCCGTCCACCGTGATTTTCCACCAACCTTTTACTTACAGCCAAACCGATGCCATTCCCTGGGTATTGGCTTTTTGAGTGTGCCCGTTCAAATAGGTTAAATATTCGTTCATACGAACCTTCATCTATACCCACACCATTATCATGAATGCAAAATACAGTTTCAGTGGAGGCCTCTTTGACTGATATATCTATTTTTGGGTTTCCTCCATTATGAAATTTAATAGCATTGCTAATCAAATTTTGAAATACCCGGCTAATTTGCTGACTATTCACCCTTAAACTTGGCAGCTCTACCTTGCTTATTTGGGTACCGCTTTCCTCTATTTTGTGTTTTAAATCAAGTAAAACTACATCTAAGTGATGCGTTAAATCTACCAACTTTATCTCTAATTCGTCAGAGCCTGCACGAGAGTATTCAAGTAACCCATGAATCATGCTTTGCATACGCTTGGCACCGTCTACCGCATAATTTATATACTTATGGGCTTTCTCATCTAATTGATCACTATAGCGTTTCGCCAATAACTGGTTATAACTGGCAATCATACGTAATGGTTCTTGTAAATCATGACTCGCTATATAGGCAAACTGCTCCAGATCTTTATTAGAACGCTCTAGCTCTTCAGTGCGGGTAATCACCTTTTTTTCTAACTCATCATTAGCCGTCACTAAATTATCAGTCATCACACAAAAAGCCATATTAAGCTGGCCAATTTCATCGTTTCTATTATTGGTCTTAGGTTTAAACTCAAGATAACCTTGGGCAATTTTCCAGGCCGAATCGGTGAGTTCATGTATGGGTTGTAATATCGATTTTTTATAAAACACAAAAACACTTAATAACAATAATAAAGACAAAATTAGCACGAAAAAACCAAGAGGTTCATAATAGCCATTACTGGCTTGAAAACTCATTAATGCGCTATTTAAATCATGAAACCTATGTGATGAAAAGTCCAACAAAATAGCCTCAAGTTTATTGGTTTTTAAGGAGTATCGATTAAATACCCGCTCAATATTCGCTTCATTTCCTTTTTCAATCGCCGTTAACAACTCTCGCTGTATTAATTTAATTTCATTATGATTTTTTAGCAGGAAGTTATATTCTAACAATCCTTTTTCGGGTAAATTTTTATCGTTAAGTGCCAACAGTTTCTTTTCTTTACTCTCAGCCATAATATTAATATGTGCTAAATGGAGTTCATCTTTATCATAACGATATAATAACAGGTGATTTTTGTTATTAAGATACAAAATAGTTAACTGTAAAGATAAAGCATTGGCATGCTGTAAATCCGAGGTAATATTATAGAGAGCATCCTGTTGCTTTTTTTGAAGAATAAAAAATATAATAAGCACTACAAATAACAAAGCTACAAATACACCTGGCGGTATTAATATCTTGCTGCGTAATTTCAATTAACCATCCCCCTGACGAGTCTATAGATTAAATTACAGATCATTGACAGTCACCCCATAGGGTTTAATCCAAGATAAAAATTTTGGTTGAAATATTTTTTCAAAATCCAATTTTAAAGTGTCTACCACCCCTTGATGATACAACCACAAGGCCTCACCCCGTAAAACATTTAATAACATGTGGTCCAGCGCTAGGGTATGATTAATGCTAGGCCATACTTTCCGAATTCCTTGTTGTTGGTTTGGATTAAAGTTATTCACGACTATGCTTAGAGCTTCTTTAGGATAGTCTTGCAGATATATTTCAGAACGCACTAAGGCTTTATATAGGCGCTTTAGTGCTTCCGCTTTATGTATTGTGGTGGGGGTTAAGGCCGCTAATACCGACATTTCGGTATACACATCCGATTGAAAGTGAATTAATTCATCACTCTTAAATTTACTTTTTATGGAGTTTAAATACGGGTTCCAAATGGCCACGGCATCTAGTTGTCCCTGCAAAAACTTTTCAGGCAGGTCTTGAGGAGAGGTATCAACTAATATGGCTTCCTTTGTTGTCAAACCTTGGCTTTGTAAATATAAGGATAAAAAAAACTGAGCGTTGGTGTTAAATGGTACCCCTATACGCTTGCCTTTTAAGTCTTTGGCTTGGGTGATACCTGAGTCGCGACGGGCTAACAATCCTGTATTGTTAGTAGATTGGTGTAGGGTACTTAAAACCTTTACATCTAAACCAGACACCGCACGTAGGACGACTGGGGTCTCATACACGGTGGCTAAATCAGCATTACCGGCTACCACATCTTCTAGCGCATCTCGCCCAGAGGTGAAACGCCTAAATGTTACGTGCAATGCCTCATCTCTAAAAAAACCCTTTTCTTGGGCAACATACAACAAGGCGAATACCGGCTGTTGGGCTTCGGCGATCGTAATAGTTAGGGGTTCGGGTTTTGACGCCATATTGGCATAGCCCCCTATCAGCAGTAGAGTGCAAAGCACTACGCCAAGCCCGCCTACAAGTAGGGATCGCCCTTTAACGCTCATATTAATTGCCATCAACATCTATAATTTTAGCGGCATTGAATTTTAACTATAGCAGCTATGAGAGAATTGGCTTGGGAGGGGGAAATAGGAATGTATGAGCCTAAAGTGAGGCTCTTATGGTCTGGGTTCACAGCAGCGTCAATAGCCCTTTGCAGCCAGATGCCAGAAAACTGAGTGATCACACACCTATTAAATAAAGATCTACGGCATTGCTTGTTGTGACATATTAATGCCCATTCTTTAAGAACGTTTTCCCTCTTAAGGTTTTATAATTACAAAATAAACCCGCGCAGACGCGGGTCACCCGTTAAGCTATTTCACACACTCTAATGCTTGCTTAACATCACCAATAATATCGGCAATATTTTCAATGCCCACCGATATACGCACTAGGTCAGAGCTCACACCGGCCGCCTTAAGTTCGTCTTCATTTAACTGCCTATGAGTAGTAGAAGCCGGGTGACATGCCAAGGACTTGGCATCACCAATATTTACCAGACGCAAGATCATCTGCAAAGCATCGATAAACTGTCCACCAGACTTAGCACCGCCTTTAATACCGAAGCTTACGATACCGGATGCCTTGCCCGAGGTAATACGCTGGCACGTTTCATAATAAGGGCTATCAGGTAACGCTGAATAGTTAACCCACTCTACCTTGTCATGCTTCACTAAATATTCCGCCAGTTTTTCAGCATTTTCACAATGACGTTCCATGCGTAAACCCAGAGTCTCTAAGCCCATCATAATTTGAAAAGAACTGTGAGGAGAAAGTGCCGCACCTGTGTTGCGCAACGGCACCACTCGACA
>JAPYOO010000533.1 GCA_029938135.1 Bermanella sp.
GAGTAAGGAGGGAAGTTGTAGTGGAACATGAAGTTGTCTTTGATTACTTCGTGTAAAAATTCAACGGTTTGCGCGTCACGGGTAGAACCCAAGGTAACGGTACCAATAGACTGAGTTTCACCACGGGTGAACAATGCAGAACCGTGAGGCCCTTTTAATACGTTAACCTGGATGTTTAGGTCACGTACAGTCTTGCCATCACGGCCATCAATACGTGGCTCGCCATTTACGATGCGAGTACGTACTACTTCTTTTTGAAGCTTCTTGAACATGTTTGAAACTTCTTCGCCGTTACCGGCTTCCTCGTTCACAAACTGTGCTTTAATTTTTGCATTAACAACATCAAGAAGGTCGTAACGAGCCATCTTGTCGCTGGTTTGGTATGCAACAGCTACTTCTTCGCCGGCAGCTGCTTTAATGTCTGAGTACAAAGAATCGTTAAAGGCAGGAGCAGTCCACTCCCAACGTGGTGTAGCCACTTCGGCTGCAAATTCTTTAATTGCGGTTACGGCACACTGAAGTTCCTGGTGAGCAAATAACACTGCACCTAGCATTTCGTCTTCACTTAGCTCTTTGGCTTCAGATTCAACCATCAATACAGCTTCATCAGTACCGGCAACGGTCATGTCTAACAAAGACGTTTTTAGTTTTTCAAACTTAGGGTTAATGAAATAACCCTCATCACGTGTATAACCCACACGAGCAGCACCAATTGGGCCATCGAAAGGGATGCCAGAAATAGACAAACAAGCGGATGCACCAATCATAGCGGCGATGTCTGGGTTGTTTTCAACGTCAGAAGAAACCACTGTTGTTACTAGCTGAACTTCGTTCATGTAACCGGCGGGAAAAAGCGGACGAATTGGACGGTCAATCAAACGGCTTACTAAGGTTTCGTTTTCGCTTGGACGACTTTCACGCTTAATGTAGCCACCCGGAATTTTACCGGCCGCGTAGTATTTTTCTTGATAGTTAACCGTTAAAGGGAAGAAACCCTGACCCGGCTTAGGCTCTTTTTTACCAACGACTGTACAAAGAACTTGTACGTCACCCATAGTAACAAAAACGGCACCCGTTGCCTGACGAGCAATACGGCCAGTTTCGATAGTGACTTCTTGATCACCAAATTTAAACGTTTTTACGATAGGAGTTAGATCTAGCATATGCTTCCTTTATGGTTTATTACATTGAAGATGCCCCGATAAACAGGCTGTACTTCCACGCATTGGCCCTTTCTCAGCATGACTCTTTAAACAGCACGATTCGAGGTCGCAAAAAGAGTGCAAAAGGCAAATGGGTAGAAACACAGTGTTGTTTATATCAGGTAGGCTCCAATTATTTTTTTAACTTCTTAACAGCGTAATCATTTTTGTTACCACTGCGATTTTTTACTTATCTAGTATTTAGTTCTAGGGTAAGCAAAAAGCAAAAACCCCCGTTAGGGGGTTAATGTTCTTTTCAAGCTAACTTAGCGACGTAGGCCAAGTGCCTTGATCAAAGAAGAGTAACGAGCGATGTCTTTACCCTTTAAGTAATCCAACAATTTACGACGCTGGTTTACCATGCGGATCAAACCACGACGAGAGTGGTGATCACCTTTGTT
>JAPYOO010000534.1 GCA_029938135.1 Bermanella sp.
TGCTTAAAGGTTTTGGTTACCCCGTTAAGGTAGATGGCAGTACCGTAACCATTCAACCGAATGGTAAGTTAATAGCCACTAATATTGATGTGCCAGCGGATATTTCATCTGCGGCATTTTTCATGGTAGCAGCCAGTATTGCACCTAACTCAGATATTACGCTGAAGCATGTAGGCCTAAACCCTACCCGAGTAGGCGTTATTAATATTTTAAAATTAATGGGTGCCAATATTGATGTGTTGAATGAGCGTGAAGTGGGCGGCGAGCCAGTGGCCGATATCCGTATTCAGTCGGCCCAGCTTAATGGTATTAATATCCCCGAAGATCAAGTGCCATTGGCCATAGATGAATTTCCTGCTATTTTTATTGCAGCCACCTGTGCTACCGGCACCACTGTTTTAACCGGCGCCGAAGAGTTAAGAGTTAAAGAGAGTGACCGTATTCAGGTGATGATTGATGGTCTTCAAATTTTGGGTGTAGACGCTCAAGGAACAAAAGATGGTGCCATTATTCAAGGCTTAGGCTCACAGGGAGTTATGGGTGGCGGTGAAGTGGTCAGTCATGGGGATCATCGAATTGCCATGTCATTCACCATTGCCTCACTGCGTGCCAATGCACCTATTAAAGTTTTAGACTGTGCCAATGTGGCCACCTCCTTTCCGGGGTTTGTTGAATTGGCGCAAAACTGTGGTATAAATGTGAAGCAAGAAAATAAGCGCTAAAGAAGCTGTAAAAATAAATATAAAAACCGATTATCAGTAAAACTTAGAAGTCTCTTTAGTAAAGGGGGTGGGGGAAGTATGAGTCAACGCGAAGCACCCATAACGGGATCACCAGTTCAACAGTATCAAGATGCTCGCTTTCCGGTTGAAGGGCAGCAGGCATTGAGTGTTGACCATGATGAAATAGATTTGTTTGAGTTGATACAAACCATTTGGGGTGGTCGTTTTAAAATTGCCATGATAGCGGCCATGTTTGCGCTGTTGGGTGGTGTTTATGCTTTCACTGCGACGCAGTGGTTTGAAGCCAGTTTTAAGATCACACCTAATAAGGAAGATGCTTTTTTTAGTGTGAATAACAGTGAATTGGTAGAAACTACACCGCAAGACGCTTTGCAAGCGGTTAGGTTGAAGCTGTTATCGGCAGAGAATTTTAAAGACTTTTACCTTGAATCTACAATTGCGCAAGAGCTTATGCCTTTGCCTGTTAATGCTGTGCCTGTTGAATATGCTTATTCAATTTTTAATGGCCAATTTAAAGAGGTGGTAGCGAAAAAACGAAAGGGTGAGGAGTTTTCCTTGGATACCCCTATTGAATTTAATTTTACTTACCCTCGGTTGATGGTGGGTGATAGGGCTTTGCAAGCGTATTTGGAATGGTCACAGCAGCAGGTTAAGTTTGAATGGTTAAACTCTTTCAATGTGACTCGTAATAATGAGTTGCAGCAAAATCAGCGTAATATGAAAAAAATGCTGAATGAATACAATAAAGATACAGAAATAACAAAAGTGCGCTCCTTAGAGGATTACAAATACAGGCGCATGGTACTGCAGGATGAACTTGAAGCCCTTAAAACGCAGTTAATTAAGAAAAACCAGCAGC
>JAPYOO010000535.1 GCA_029938135.1 Bermanella sp.
CCAATGTCGGCTGTTGTTTGTAAGAACTGACCCAGTACGTTAATGCCGTTTTCAGCAAAGATAGTGTTAATGGCATTCAACACGCCCGGTACATTCTTGTGAATGTGCAGGATACGGTGGAATTCACCATGCTGAGGCAAGGCAACTTGTGGGAAGTTAACCGCTGACAAAGACGTACCTGTATCAGAGTACGTTCCAATTTTCTCGCCTACTTCAATACCAATGTTGGCTTGAGCTTCTTGAGTTGAACCACCAATGTGCGGAGTAAGGATAACGTTGTCTAGGCCGCGTAACGGTGAGATAAACTCGTCGTCGTTACCTTTGGGCTCGCTTGGGAATACGTCAATTGCTGCGCCGCCAATGTGGCCGCTTTTAATAGCATCTGCCAAGGCAGGGATATCAACAACCGTTCCGCGGGCTGCGTTAATGAACAAGCCGCCTTTTTTCATTTTGGCGAATTCTGGTGCTGCCATCATGTCTTTGGTGTCGACTGTTTCGGGTACGTGCAAAGATACGATATCGGCTTTAGCCAATAGCTCGTCCATGCTTTCTACTTGCTTGGCATTACCTAAAGGCAATTTAGTAATCACGTCGTAAAAGAAAACATTCATGCCCATGCTTTCGGCCAATACAGATAGCTGAGTACCAATGCTGCCGTAACCTACGATGCCTAGGTTTTTACCACGAATTTCGTAGCTGCCTACCGCTGACTTAATCCAGCCGCCACGGTGACAAACAGTGCTTTTTTCTGGAATGCCGCGCAACATCAGAATAGCTTCGGCTAATACAAGTTCAGCAACTGAACGGGTATTTGAGTAAGGCGCGTTAAATACTGGAATACCGCGAACGGCAGCGGCCACTAGATCGACTTGGTTGGTACCAATGCAGAAACAACCCACGCCAATTAGCTTTTCAGCGGCTTCAAACACATCTTCAGTTAACTGAGTACGTGAACGAATACCAACAAAGTGTGCGTCTTTAATCTTTTCTTTAAGCTCATCACCGGCCAACGCAGTTTTTACGTATTCGATGTTGGTATAGCCCGCATTTTCAAGCGTATCAAGCGCGCTCTGGTGAACCCCTTCCAGTAGAAGGATACGAATCTTGCTTTTGTCCAAAGACTTATTTGTCATGTTTAGGGCCTTGTTTAAATATTAAACGGTGGCTGGACAGGCTTGCTTACCTGGCACAGTGTGCGTCTTTGGGTCAGCGTTCCATGTAGGGAAGCTGGCTTTGGCGCAAATATGGTCATTAATTTAGGGGCGTATGGTATCATATTCCCATTTGAAAGAAGCCTCCGAGGCATGAAAGGCGCGCGAAATGTATGCAAGTACAAGTGCATGAAACTCATATTCGCCACTTAATCTCGCCCTATTGGGCTTCTGTAATCACGGTTTAGCGTTAATAGTAGGATATATAAATGAGCCAGCCACAGATAATTGAGCAGCTTAAGACCATTGTAGGTAACGACAGAGTCCTTACCGACGCAGACAGCCTAGAGACCTTTGGTAAAGATTGGACCAAAATCTTTGCACCAAAGCCGTTGGCCATTACCTTTCCCAATAGCACCCAACAAGTGGCTGATATTGTAAAACTGGC
>JAPYOO010000536.1 GCA_029938135.1 Bermanella sp.
AATTGGCGACGATCTGTCATAAATGACTCCTGGTCTAGGATGTTTGAGCAAGCCCTGCTTATAACCCAAATAGGTATAAGTTGAACGGTTGCTAGGCACGGAAAAATTTGGTGGCATATTATCCCTGAGATTGCTCATTTGGGCAATCTTCAAGCAACAATCAGCGTTAAACAGTCATTTCTAGGATTGTTTCATGGCAACAATCTTACTCCAGCCGCCTATTAGTCAGAGCTGAACGTACTCGAGCAAATACAAGGTGCATTATCTAAACCGCTTTCTCATTCACCCACTAAACTCCTTGCACACAGGCACAAAGACGATAGTCTAGGGCCTTAATCGCTTACAAGGACAGTGCCATGCGACCCATCGCCATACTCATAAGCCTATGTTTAATATGCCTACCCACATTAGCGCTTAGTGAATACGAAGCCTACTTACAACAAAATACTATGGACATGCAGGCGGCGCAGAAAGAGTTTCAAGACTATTTAGATGCCAACGATAAAGAGTTCATTGGTTTTTTAAAGCAGCAATGGAAAAAAGTAGATTTAGAAAAACCGCAAGTTTTAGATGTCACCCCAAAACCGGTACAACTACCCAAAGCACCTATTTCTATTGTTGTAACTAAGCCAGTTAAAAAACCTCTTCCGGTGGTGAAGATAAAACCCATACAGATTAAACCCATTACTATTAAGCAGCCTGTTAAAGGCCCTGTCACGATACCATCAAAAAAGAGCATGTTAACAATGGCGTTTGTGGGTCACACCATTTCCATGCCCAAAGTAAACGCAAGGTCACTGCGTTTTAACAAAAAACTTAGCAGTAAAAGTATTGCCAATCATTGGCAGTTGCTAGCCAAGACCAAGCACAGCCACATTGTAAAAGCCCTAAATGCACAAAAAAATGCGCTTAATCTTAATGATTGGGCAGTTGCTCTGCTGGCTCATAGCTACGCAAAAGAGAGCGGCTTAACCGATATTAATTCGCAGCAATTATTTACCTGGTTTTTATTGGTTAAAGCCGGTTACAACACGCGCCTAGCCTACAATAGCCAAGCCTTCATATTAATGCCTTCCCTGCAGCCTTTATACGGCGTGACGTATTTCACCATGAAAGGGCAACGCTTCTACGCGGTGAGTTTTGATGGTGAAAAAGTGAACATGGGCCGCGCTTACACTTACACGGGTAACCACGACAGCGCGCGCAATATCCTAAATTTTAGTGGGGCCAGCGACATAACGCCATCCGGTAAATATCAACATAAAAACTTGAGCTTCAAGTTCAATTCCCGACAACATAAAATCAAACTGGATTACGATTTGGCATTGGTTAACTTCAGTAATACCCTGCCACAATTAGACATTCAGTATTACCCCCAACAGGGTTTGCCTGCGCATACATCCCAGCAATTGCTTTCGCAGTTACAACCACTGATAAAAGGTAAAACTGAAGAGCAAGCGGTGAATCTGTTGTTACGTTTTGTGCAAACAGCCTTTGCCTATCAAACCGATGGCCAGCAATTTAATACTGAAAACTATTTATTGCCCATTGAGACACTGCATTACCCGTACAGTGACTGCGAAGACAGAGCATCATT
>JAPYOO010000141.1 GCA_029938135.1 Bermanella sp.
ATAGATAAACAGTCTCATAAACGAAATCCTTGTGGCTCTATAGGTGAAGCTCAGCAATTATTTGAAACGGTACAGGTGGCTCTAGACTTTGCTAATCAACATGAAGATACACTGGTGATGATTACCGCCGATCATGGTCAAGCGGCGCAAATAGTGCCTAATGGTAGTATGTTTGATGCCTACGGCGTGCCGGTGGCCAGCCCAGGATATGTGGCGCGTATTAAAACCCCAGAAGGTGGGGTGATGGCGATCAACTACGCCACTAACGATTTTAGTTATGAAGAGCATACTGGCGTGAACGTGCCGTTGTTTGCTAATCAGCAGGTCATGAATGCAAAGGGTGAAAAAATGATCACTCCACTTATTAAACAGACTGATATTTTTGATATTAGTAAAGCGTTTTTAGGATTGTAATAAAATGTAGGCTTGTGGTTACGAAAGGCCACAAGCCGAATTTGCATGTAAAGCCTAAGCTAGCTAAAAAGGTGTGTTAAAAAAGTGCGTTAAAGCCTGTGCTAAAAAGATTGAGTCATTTTTATATGCAGAATATCGTGTTCTAAAAGGCTTGGTTTTTTGTTTGACAACCTAACTTTTCATAAAATTTCTGCGCGCTTTTACGAGCCGATAATTCAATATGTTTGATCCCGTCTTTTTTAAGTGCCGCTTGTGTTTGCATTATAATGTGTTGGCCCAAACCCTGCCCTTGTCTTAGTTTAACTTGATTATCGCTAAGGGGTTTTATAACCACGCAGGCCTGCAGTTGATTTGAATAAAGATGCCAAAATGACGCTGGAGTGCATCTTCACCGGTATCACTTTCAGACAGTACTTTACCTAGGGGGCGTCGTAGTAATTGATCTCTTAGTAATAAAGAGCTTTGATAGTTAACCAAGCCAAAGGTTATTTCTTGAAATTCCATTTTATTTCTCATTTAACGTGTATAAGCAAAGCCTATCTTTACACTCTTTTTAACCAAGATTTAAAACCCACAATTAAAAAAATTATCATAAATATCCAATATGCCATGCTATATCCGTGATAATTTTTCAGCTCATTCAAAACGTTAAACACATGAGGGGCTAATGCAAGGGTGAGTGACAGGTTAATGATGGCAAGTAACAATCCGGCAATAGCGTCGCTTGGGTAGTGCACGCCTAAAAATGGGCGTAAAAAAATCATAGCAGGAATAAGCCAGCCTAATATTAATGCCGCCGTTATCCCCAGTTGAAAACTAATAAGGCCAACACACAGTGTGGTCCACAATACATGGCCAGATGGAAAGCTCTCAAGCTCTTTAGATCCGTGAGCGGGGTCTCTATTTATAATTTTTAAATTGAGTGCTTGCTGAAGTTGAGGGTTGGCGTAAGGGCGACGCCGATTAACATGGATTTTTAATTGACCAAACGTGATCTGGCTAATCATAAACCCTATGACCAGAATAGTGGCAAGCTGCTCAAAGGCGGCTTGGTTAAATGCCTGGCCTATTAAGGCCGCCATAACCGTGGTGATCATCCAAGTAGGCGCATCGCCAATTATGATTAAGGCTTTAACAAACCAAGTGCGCTTAAAAGGTCGGGCGTAGGCCCAGCTAAGCAAGGCTTGATCTAATGCGATTAAACGCTTCATTTTCACAATAATTTCTGTGTGTTTTCAAGCATTTTATCCACTTGAACCGAACTTACATTGCTAAGCAGGCTAGTAGCGCATTGTTCAAAGGTGATACTGGCATCCTTATAAAGTTGTAAGCCCGTTTTAGAAAGCTTCACAAGACTTTGCCTAGCGTCTCTTGGATTAGATTCTTTTTCCACGAGCTTAATTTTTTCCATGGGTGCGATAAGACGTGTGATCCCGGAAGCGCTTAAACCCACATGTTCAGCCAACTCTATACGACGCATAGTGTGAAGCGCTGCGCCGTTTAATTGGTTCATGATCATGTATTCGGTAAAGCTAATGCCATGCATACCAAGATGCAGGTCCACCTTCTTAGACAATTTAGAGGCCAGTAGGGCATTCTGAAGTATGAAGGCGCTATTAATAGACGATTTAGTCATGATTATCTCTTTATGTATGCTTGACTACTCAACTATAAATCAAAGATTCCTGTTTTGCAATTTCTAGATGAATAACAGTTATAGCTTGCGTTGCGGCATTTTGACTACGCAATACCCGTATTTACGCTTTAAGCGCGACAATAGATGTTTAGCGGCTTAAAATAGACGACTGTAGTTTGAGCGCTTTATTTAACGGTATTAGGGTGTGAGGCTTGGCAAAAATAGTGGCGTAGTGAGGGCCTGCATGAGTACTTTAATTTTTCAAATACATATAAAACAGTGGGAAAAAAGTCAGCGCTCTGGTGAGGATGTGGCTGCACGTGCGGCCTTGCCGGATCGGTTTGCTATCAAAGCCGCACCTGCGTTCTTTGTATTGAATCGGCCTTGTGTGATCGACCAATACAGTGACGGCAATGCAGTAGGCACAGATACTAGTAGGCCGCTTAAAACGGCGCTGACAAAAGATGGCGCCATTACGTTAGAGCGTTTTAGGGTGTCGCAAAAAGAAAATCGGCTGATGTTAGCGTACGACGCAGGTGACGCCGCGCCTATTGACGTGGGTTGTTTAAATGATGCCTGGATTCAAGCGCACTTTAATTGGCGTTACGCGGTAGAGCGGGATGGGCAGATGTATTGGTTATACGAGGAAGTAAGCCTTAATGCGGTTTGTGTACAAACCTATGATAGCGATTACTTTTTAACGCGAGAACCGACTCTTATGTTTAGTGGGGGTTAAAGGCAAGTTCATCAACATGCGCTACTACGTGAACTAAGTTTTTAAACCACGTAGTTATAGAACGGTATTTTCCAATTGATTAAATTGCGAGTCGAATGCGTTCGTATTAGTGTGTCTTTAAATTAATCTTAAATATAAAAGCCATCATGACACTTAAACTATCGGTACTGGATCAATCCTTGGCCCGTTCAAGGTCTCACGGGGCGCAAGCCCTGCAAGAAACACTGCAAATGGCTAAGTGGTGTGAAGAATTAGGGTATGAGCGTTTTTGGGTGTCGGAACATCATGCTTTTCCAGCGGTGGCAGGCAGTGCCCCAGAGTTGCTGTTGGCCGCATTAGGCGCCGCTACTCAGACTATTCGTTTGGGTTCTGGGGGGATTATGTTGCCGCACTACAGCGCCTACAAAGTAGCGGAAACCTTTTCCTTGTTGGCCAATTTATATCCTAATCGAATTGATTTAGGTGTGGGCCGTGCCCCTGGTGCCGACATGTCTACTGCACGGGCGTTGGCCACAGATGGCCAGCCTAAGTTTGAAAAATTCCCTGCGTTAGTTGAAAAGCTCAGTGAATATTTGTGGCAAGACGTAACGGAGCCTTTGGTGAGCCCTAAGCCCCCTGAAGATCTTCCTTTGTGGATGTTAGGGTCAAGTGCGGATAGTGCAAGGCTTGCGGCTAAAAGAGGCTTACCGTACAATTTAGCGGCCTTTATTAACCCCCAAGCATCGCCCACATATATCCAGCATTACAAAAACAATTTTAAACCCAGTAAATTGTGCCCTGAACCTTATTCTGTTTTAACCATGAGTGTTTTTTGTGCAGACTCTCAAGAACAAGCCCAAGCTTTACAATTAACCTTTGATATTAACTTTTTTCGCTTTATTACCGGTCAAACTCAGGGGGCATTTTTAACGCCGCAAGAAGCTATGTTGTATCCGATTAGTCCACAACTTCAAGCCTTTATGGATGAACGACAAACCTTACGAGCGGTGGGTACTCAACAACAAGTGAAAGAACGCATATTAAACATTGCCGAGGCCTTTGGTGTGGACGAGGTAATGGCCGTAAGCAATATGTATTATCTAGAAGACAGAAAACGTTCTTTTGAATTATTAAAACAAGCCTTTGAATAGGCTTTTTAAAGGGTGAGCGTGCAATGCATTAGTTCAGTGGGATTTTAGATGTTGTTACGATTTTATCCATTCTATTCGCCAGTACATTTACGCCGTTATACTGGGTTAAAAATTCATTTGTCACCTTAAAGCCATGCTTTACGTATAACTGCTTCGCAGGATTATTTGACTTAGCCACAAATAAGTTAACGTTACCGCTTAACTTATTTAGCAGGAACGTTAATAGCTTTTTACCTATGCCTTTTCCGCGTGCGCTGGGACATACAAACAGTGCACGAATCTCAGAATTAAAAACGGCACAATAAGCAATAACGTTTTCGGCCTCGTATACATAAATATCGCATTCTAACAGCTGATCTAAACGCGTTTTGTCATTTTGTAACGGCAGCAACGTAAACGTTTTTTCCTCATAACGTAGCTCATCAAGTTTGCTGTTAGCGTAAATTTCTAACACTGCGCTGTAGTCACTGGTTCTATAAGGGCGAATGTTCATCTTGAATGACCGTTGCGGTAAAGTTTGCTGAGAGATTGCTTTTTATTAGCGTTATATATCGATGGACTGCTGTAACGCCACCGCTTTAATTTGCGCAAATACGTGCTGACCTACTTTTAAATTTAACTTATCCACCGAGTGGTTTGAAATTCGGCTCAGTAATTTTTGCCCATCCAGTGACAAGCTAATTAAACATTGTCCGCTCCCTTGACGCGCGATGTTTTCAATTTGGGCGGGTAAAATATTTAAAATGCTACTGTCAGTGGGCGCGCTTAACGCGAGGCTCACATCGTTTGCCTGAATACATAAACGCATGGGGCCGGCGGATAAACCTATTTTTGCGGGTGTATACAGAATTTCCTTTTTTATTTGAATGCGATTTAAACCACTATTTTCACGGGCACGGGTATCCTTAATTCCATTACTGTCATGGTCTAACAATGTGCCGTGAATAATTGAGCCGGCCTTGAAGTCTTGATTAAAACCTTGTTGCACATCTTGCAGTAATTCGACTAATGGCCCCATTTTTTCAATGACACTAACATCGTTGTGTTTATTAAGAATGATCACCTGATCGGCCAGTTGCATCACTTCGTCAATGCTATGGGTGACATATAAAATAGGCAGTTGCCATTCTTTAGAAATGCGCTGAATGTAAGGCATTATTTCTTGTTTACTGTGCCAGTCTAACGACGCTAAAGGTTCATCCATTAATAACAAAGCAGGTTTACTTAATAAACTGCGCCCTAGGGATACTCGTTGTTTTTCACCGCCACTGAGTTGGTTGGGGCGCTGCATTAATAATGGCTCAAGGTTTAATGCTTGAAGCACATGCTGCCAGTCTTGTGACGTGGCAGATGAACGCTTAAAGGCAAACTGTAAATTACCCTGTACTGTTAAATGGCTAAATAATTGGCTGTCTTGAAAGACAACTGAAACATCACGCAGGTGGCAAGGGGTGTGGATGTTTTGCAGGGTATTAAGCCAAGTATTACCTTCATATTCTATATGGCCCTGAGTGTTTTCAAGGCCCGCTATGGCGCGTAAAAAATGGCTTTTACCACAGCCACTTTTACCAAAAACCACATGAATACCGGGCTTGATCCATTCTATTTGGCATTGTGCGGCTAGCTTAAAATTTTGTTTTTGAACATTGATATTAAGCTTTAACGTTTTAGAGGTGCTAGTTGAGGTGCTCATAAAAGTGAACCCCCTTGTTGTTTGCGGGTTTTATAAATGATGGCCAGCAACGAGAACGAAATTAATAACAGCAGCGCCGATAACATGTGAGCATTGGTATACTCCATGGATTCTACTTGTTCATAGATGGCAATGGACACCACTTGGGTCTCGCCAGGAATGTTGCCGCCAATCATTAATACCACACCAAATTCTCCTAGTGTGTGCGCAAAACCTAAGGTGGCGGCGCTAATATACGCCGGTTTGGCTAAGGGTAAGATAACGTGGGTGAATGCATCCCAAAAAGAAGCCTTGAGTGTGTAGGCCACCTCTAACGGTTTTTTACCGATGAGCATGAATCCATTTTGTAAGGGTTGCACCACAAACGGCAGGCTATAAATTACCGAGCCAATTAATAGACCTGTAAAACTAAACGCTAATGTATGCCCGCCCCAAAGCGACGCAAGCCAGCCACCCGGACCATTGGGCCCCAAAAAAATAAGTAAATAAAAGCCTAAAACCGTAGGAGGTAACACTAAAGGCAGTGCCACTAACGCTTCAATTAAGGCTTTACCTTTAAAGTGTGAGTGGGCTAACCACCAAGCTAAAGGCGTGGCCAACACGATTAAGATCAGCGTGCTAAATAACGCCAGCTGTAATGTTAACCACAAGGCTTCCATTATTGAGTATCCATAGTGGGCAGGGTATAACCCTTTTGTAAAATAATATTTTGTGCCACAGGGTTTGTTAAAAAGGTCATAAACGCGATACTAATTTCTTTATTATTAAGTCGCAATGCCATTTGTTTAATGGCTTGATAATACTGCGCAGGCACTTCCATAAAGCGGTTGCTAGGTAAGTGTTGCACTAACGAGTATGCCACAAAGCCTGCCGCTACGTTGCCGGTATGAATAAACTGGTAAACCTGAGCCACGTTTTGGCCACGAATGATATTTCCTCTCCAGCGTTCATCTAATTTTAAATGTTTAAGGGTTTGTCGAGCGGCCAGCCCATAAGGGGCCAATTTACTATTGGCTAGAGCAATCTTTGAAAAGGTTGAATCGTGTAATAGTGTGAATAAACTCTTTTTAGGAAGAGTGTTTGCCCCCAGTAATACTAAGCGGCCATGGGCGTAAATACTCAGCGCTTTAGGTGAAAGTTGGCGAGTTTTTTTTAATAGAGAAAATACCTGTTTAGGGTGGTGTTCGTTGGCCGCTAAAAATACATCAAAGGGCGCGCCGTTTAATATTTGATTACTAAGGTGGCCGGTGCCAGAAGCAATAATATTGAGGTGGTGGCCTGATTGTTTTTCAAATGCCGGTTTTAAGGCCTGTAAGGTGGCTTTAAAGTTGGCGGCCACCGCCACGTTTATGGTGTCAGCCAGGGCCATGGAGGGTGATAACAGACACGTAATTAAGCACACATAAAAACATACAAACGGCTTAGTCATCCTTTTGCCACTTATCTAATGCCTTTTGATCTTTTTCAAGGGTTTGCACCCAGTTGTCACCTTTATGAGTGGTTTCTTTTTTCCAAAAGGGCGCCTGCTTTTTTAAATAATCCATTACAAAATGACATGCATCAAAGGCGGCCTCGCGGTGACTGCTGCTGACACCAACAAACACTATTTGATCGCTTAAGTGCAATTGGCCTACACGGTGAATTAAGCGCACTCTATTAATAGGCCAGCGGGCTTTGGCTTTTTTTACTATGCCGGTTAACGCTTTTTGAGTCATGGCAGGATAGTGTTCTAGGAATAAACCAGTTACGTCTTGCCCTTGATTAAAATCACGTACTAGCCCACTAAAAAAAACAATGGCACCGTCTTGTGCGTTATCAGCACGCAGTTGGGCGTATTCAAACGCCACATCAAAATCATGGGTTTGCACACTCACTAAGTCATGCTGGTCGCTGACACTCATATTAACCGCCTCATATTAACCGCCAGTGACCGGAGGAAAAAAGGCCACTTCGTTGCCTTCTAATACGGGGGCAGTTAACTGCACCATATCTTGGTTCACCGCACACATTAACGCAGGATTTGACAAAAAATCCTGCCATTCAGGCCGGCTTGTTAATATGCTCTGCTGAACATCTTGTACGGTGCAAGGGGTGGGGATGTCCAGTGACAATCCATCGCTTTTTAGTTGTTCACGCAGTTGCGCAAAAAAAACAACATTAATCATTTTAAGCTCTACTCTTTAGTGGCCACAAAGTGCCCAGATTTACCGCCTTCTTTTTCTAATACGCGAATGCCGCTAATCTCCATGCCTTTATCCACCGCTTTACACATATCAAACAAAGTTAACGCGGTGACCGCAGCGGCCGTTAACGCTTCCATTTCCACACCGGTTTGTCCGGCTAATTTACATAAGGTTTCAATGCGTACGCGGTTGCTTTCTGGCTGTGGATCAAACTCTACTTTAACTTTAGAAAGCATCAAAGGATGACATAACGGGATTAAATTACTGGTTTGCTTGGCGGCTTGAATACCCGCGATTCGTGCTACCGCAAATACATCACCCTTGTGATGGTTGCCGTCTAAAATCATGGCCAGTGTTTCTGGCTGCATATTAATAAAGGCTTCGGCCCGTGCAGTACGAGCAGTGACGGACTTTTCGCTTACGTCCACCATGTTAGCTTCGCCCTGACTGTTAATGTGGGTAAAACTCATATTAAATCACTCGCTTATAAAATTATAACACTACGTCAGGTCGATATTCTCGAGGCCCTTAGCCCCGACTTTTACAGTTTTCTAAATCTACTTTTTTAAGTTGAGCCACAAAATTACAGGGCCCTTGGCGGCTGTCTAATTGTTGACCAATAATGTCATCCCACGCAGTTTTACAGGCGTTGGTGGAACCAGGCATGCAAAATATAATAACTTCGTTGGCCATACCCGCAATAGCGCGGCTTTGAATGGTACTGGTGCCAATTTGCTGATAGCTAATTTGACGAAACAGTTCACCAAAACCTTCTACGGTTTTATCCAATAACGGGGTTACCGCTTCAGGCGTGCTGTCGCGGCTAGTAAAACCGGTACCGCCTGTCACTAATACCCCTTGAATGTCTTCACTGGCGATCCATTCAGATAAAACAGAGCGAATTTGATAAATATCATCTATCACAATTTTTTTGTCGCTTAGAGTGTGCCCTTGGGTTTGCAAGCGCTCAACTAAAAGGTGGCCGCTGGTGTCGGTTTCTTCATTGCGGGTGTCGCTAACCGTTAAAACAGCAAGGTTCAGCGG
>JAPYOO010000537.1 GCA_029938135.1 Bermanella sp.
GACAAGTTGATGGCGCGCGCCGAAACCGGCAACGTTGAAATTCATTGGTTTAATGAATTAGACGAAGTATTGGGTGACGACATGGGCGTGACCGGTATGCGTGTTAAAAACAGCCAGAGCGGTGAAAAGAAAGACATCGCCGTTGATGGTGTGTTTGTGGCCATTGGTCATACCCCTAATACCGAAATCTTTGCGGGACAGTTAGAGATGCACAACGGCTACTTGAAAGTTCAAAGTGGCTCTCAAGGTAATGCAACGCTTACCAGTAAAGAAGGGGTGTTTGCAGCCGGTGATGTGATGGATCATATTTATCGCCAGGCCATTACCTCGGCTGGAACGGGTTGTATGGCGGCGCTGGATGCTGAGCGTTATTTAGACGACCTAGCTGACTAATCCTCTGGTCAGTGATATGTGGCTCCATTGTTTACCGTAAGTCGCGTAAACAATAGAGCCATGTATGTTTTTTTAGGGTTTGTGCTTCACCGGCTCGCTTAGATTTTTAATTAAAGCTTTCTAACTTCCCCCCTCTATTTCAGCCCTCTAATTTGAGGATGTGTAATCCATGGCGGCTTTCAATGGGCCCCACTACTTCCCCAATGCTGGCTTCATTTAAGGCCTGTAAGATATTCTCAGGCAATGCTTGCTGATCTAGTTTCCCCCAATCGCCACCATTTTTGCTGCTTGGACAGGCGCTGTGTTCGCGGGCCAGCTGTGCAAAGTCGCCTCCCAGTTGCAAAGCTTGCATGATAGTGGGGACTAGGTATTTGGTTTTGAGTAGTATATGTCTAGCTTGCATGTTCACTCCTTGTACATGTTAATTATTTTTGTGCGACTAATTACAGTCTAGACTATTAACCCAAGGCATAGAGGTGCCCATTAGTTACTGATTTATGGCGGGCACTAGGCTAAAATCCGTCGCCCAAATTTATACAATTTAAACGCATGGTAGGGGAAGTACATGGCTCAAGGTGGTTTTCGTCGCAAGAAAGTTCAAAAGCTTCAAGGCAAGGGCGAGTTTCAAGCGATCTCAAGCGAAGGGCCGTTTATTGAGTGGGTGGGTAAGCCTGAATATTTTCGTCATACCTTGCAAATAGATGGGCAAGATTATCGTTACGAGTCAGACAGCACTGACGTAGGGGTAGAGATTGGCGAGATAGTGGTATTTCGCTTTGTAGAACACAAAGACGGCTTAATTGTTGACCGTCGCTCGTTAGGCCGTTGGATAGACCCAGCAAGCTTTAATGCATAGGTAATCGGGCATCGGCTGCCTCGTACGAGTGCACCCCGTGCGCGACAGCCTACCCAGCTAGTTGCTCCTGCACTAGCTGGATACATCCCATCCCTGGGATTAGTTAGGCAGAGTGATATTCAATTCCAGAACCGACAACTGATCCTGGTTCTCAATTTGAACCTGGATATCGTCGGCGTTAATGCTGACATATTTGGCCACCACCGCCATAATCTCTCGCTGCAAGGCAGGTAGAAAATCTGGGGCGTTGCGCTGATTACGCTCGTGCGCAATTAATATCTGCAAACGCTCTTTAGCCACCGATGCTGTGGGCTTAGAGTCTTCTTTGAAATAGC
>JAPYOO010000538.1 GCA_029938135.1 Bermanella sp.
CCATGCACATACTTAGGTTCACATAGATTTACACATAATTACAAAATCACCCCTAGGGATTACACAAATGGTTGTTTTACAGTCAACATGAAGGACAACTTAGACCGTATAGGTTCAGGTGTACCAATTAACCTTAACTAAATGAAATAAAAACCTAATTTATTATTCCTTTAAGGCATTACAAAGTGAAACCGAGTTCATTTGTAACTGGTACAAATGCACCTAATTACATATTACGTTACAAACCCTAAAAAGCGGTTAACCCTTAGCAGGTAAGCCCCATAAATGGCCATAAGAATGAGGCATTAAATACAGGTAACATCCCGCTTTAGCAGGGAGTGCCTTACGACTTAAGTGCCTGATTACACACAGTTACATTTAATTACACCCAAATTGGCTAGCAACAACCCTTAAGGCGGGCCTTGTTAAATAGCCAAAACCCGAGGAATGTGCATTTCTTCAACTTGTATATTAGTAAAAGCTAATTTAGAATACATTAACATTCACTTCACTAGGCTTGCTCTACACTCATAAAAGAGCCCGCTTACCAAGGACCTCATATGATCCGCACTTACATGTATACCGCTGCCCTAAAGGTTGTATTTAATGTGGCCATGCTCAGTGCAGGCATGTTTGCCATGAGCCAGGCCCATGGGGAACGAAGTGCCTTACCCGGCACGCAGTTGCAGATCGTTGAAAAACAGACGGTGCAAAACTGGTTTAAAATAGAAGCGCGTGTAGAGGCGGTAAATCAGGGCACTATGAGTGCGCAAACCAGCGGGCGTATTCAACAGGTGCATTTTGATGTGAACGATTACGTTGAGCGTGGGGCTTTGTTAGTGCAACTGCGTGACAAAACCCAACAGGCGGCGGTTCAGCGTGCACAAGCACAAGTGGTGCAAGCGAAAGCCAGCGATAACGATGCCAGTGCCAAGTTGTTGCGCAGCACTGCCCTATTAAAGGAAGGCAGTTTATCAAAAAGTGACTTTGACTCTATTAAAGCGGCGGCCGTAAGCCACGCTGCAGCTGTTAAAGCCGCCAAAGCATTACTAATACAAGCCCAAGAGCAATTGTCGTATACCCAAGTGCGGGCACCCTATGCCGGCATTGTTAAAACTAGGCACGTGGAAGTGGGCGAAAGCGTCAGCATTGGTACTGCCATCATGAGTGGATTGTCTTTGGCTAAGCTGCGCGCGGTGGCCCACATTCCTCAGCGGCTGATATCAAAAATGGGCAATAAAAAGGGTTTTCAAATACACCATGAAGGCCAGCCGCAATCTGTACAACGTGTCACCCTATTCCCCTACGCCAATGAAAACAGCCACAGCTTTAAGGTGCGCGTGCAGTTCAGTTCGGCAAGTGAAGCTGCTGACGCTAAAATTTTACCGGGCATGTGGGTCACGTTGCAGGTGCCCATGGGCGAAAAACACGTGATTACGGTGCCTGAGTCCGCGGTGATGCTTAACGGTGAATTAAGCTCGGTTTTTGTGGCCAGTAAATTTGGCGCTAAGCTGCGCCAAGTGCGTTTGGGTAAACATCACAACGGGCGCATTGAAGTTTTGGCCGGTTTACGCGTGAACGA
>JAPYOO010000142.1 GCA_029938135.1 Bermanella sp.
ACTTAGGAATCTTTTTAAGAATTCTAAAACTGGACCATTCAAAGGTACCTAATACAACCATCATCATAACGCCCACTAAGGCCGCCAATGGAATTTGTGAAATAATGCCGGAACCAAACAAGATAAACATTAACAACGCCACTGCCGCGGTAATACCGGATAAACGACCACGGCCACCAGAGTTAATGTTAATCATAGATTGACCAATCATGGCACAACCACCCATGCCACCAAAAAAGCCGTTCACGGTGTTAGAAGCGCCCTGAGCAATACACTCACGGTTACCCTGACCACGTGTTTGTGTCAGTTCATCAATCAGCGTTAGGGTTAACAAAGATTCGATCAAGCCAACACCTGCCAAGATGATGCTGTAAGGCAATATGATCCAAAGCGTCTCAAGGGTAAAAGGCACTTCTGGAATACTAAACTGTGGTAAACCACCGGCGATGTCGGCAACGTCGCCCACTGTACGGGTATCTAAACCTAGGAAAATTACCGCTAAAGTCACACCAACAATGGCCACTAAAGCAGAAGGAATAGCTTTAGTAAGCTTGGGCAAAAAGTGAATGATCGCCATGGTAATACCCACTAGCGCCAGCATCACTAACATCGTGTTGCCTTCTAACCAAGCCTGCGTGCCTGCATCGTTAATAAATTTAAACTGTCCTAACTGGCTCAAGAAAATCACAATGGCCAAGCCGTTTACAAAACCCAGCATTACAGGTTGTGGCACTAGGCGAATAAATTTACCCAGTTTAAATATGCCAAACGCCATTTGAATTATACCGGTGAGCACCACCGCAGCAAATAAATACTCAACCCCTTGCTGGGCCACTAATGCCACCATTACAACGGCCATAGCACCTGTTGCGCCACTGATCATGCCCGGACGGCCACCAAAAATAGAGGTGATAATACCCACCATAAATGCGGCATATAAACCCACTAATGGATTTACACCCGCTACGAAGGCAAACGCCACCGCTTCAGGAATAAGTGCTAGAGCAACCGTTAAACCCGACAATATGTCGTTTTTTGGGTTCTCGGTGGTTTTACCAATGAGATTAAACATCTATTTCTCTATTTTAAGGGGGCAAATTCGCCATAAAAAGTTAAGCAGCTTTGAAAGAACTCAAGCGCTAATATTCCAGCGAGGCTAAGAAATTGGGCGCGTAGCGTACCTAAAAACGGCCCAAAAAACCAGCTTGTATGAAAAGTACACGCCCTAAGTTTAGACGTCTTTGGGCACTTGTACGGGGGATTACTGTTTTACGGGGTGTTTAATAAGTTTGCGCTGCAGTGTTCTGCGGTGCATGCCTAATTCGCGGGCACTGGCCGACACATTGCCGTCATTTTTTTGCATGGTTTGCGCAATTAATTCCCACTCTAGTCGCTTAGCGGATGTGGGCTGTTGAGGTTCGGTCACGTCCCTAAGGTCTTGTTCATCACCAAAAGCGTTTAGCAGTTGATCGGCATCGGCCGGTTTACACAAATACTGATGCGCACCTAACTTAATGGCATCGACGGCCGTGGCAATGCTGGCATAGGCCGTCAGCATCACAATGCGTGACTGTGGCGCTAAGATTTTTAACTGCGGAATAAGGTTTAAACCGGTTTCTTGGGTAAGTTTCAAATCCAACGATATATGGCTAGGGGGATTCTGTTTGCATATCTCAAGTGCTTGCGCGCCTGTTAATGCAGTACTTACGGTAAAGCCACGGCGCGCCATAGCGCGCGCAAGCACCATCACTAAGGTGCTGTCGTCATCAATGATGAGCATGTGCTGGTCTGTATCATTACTCATTAAATGGAATCTCTATGCACGTTAAACAGCCAGGGTGTTGATTGCTTAATGTTACTTGTCCGCCTAAGCGTTGGATACTGCTGTGGCTTAATAATAAGCCTATGCCCAAACCTTGCTGCGACTTCATGGGGCTATTAGGCAAGGTAAACTCCTCTGCCACCCCGGGGCCTGTATCTAAAATACTCATGTTCCAATGGTGTTTGTTAAACGTTAAGTCCACGTTAATCACGTCATGGCTTGCGTTATAGGCGTTGTCTAATAGATTAATAATGGCCTGCTGCAAAACGTGTGGGTATTGAACCATGGGGCTGATGGTAAGCGGCTTTTGCCAAGAGTATTGAGCGTGGGGGCGCATTAATAACCATTGCTCAAGGGTTTGCAGTATAAACGTGTGCAACTCTTGCGGTGGGCTTTGTTCAAGTTGTTGAGGCTGGTTTAGGTTATTAAGTTTTTCTTTGCACAGATCAATTTGTTGATGCATTAAATCTAAATCTTGCTGAGTAGCCTTATCATTTGTTTGCAGGCGCAATTCCTGTGTCAGTATTTTAAGGGTGGTGAGTGGGCTTCCCAGTTCGTGGGCCGTACTGGCGGCTTGACTGGCCAGCAACATTAAATGCTCGTTTTGTATGCTTTGCTCACGAAACTGAGCCATTTGCTGACTTTGTAAGCGATTTTCAAGTGACATTTCCACCACAAAATAAGCAATAAACAATGAGCTTAAAACAAAGGTTAACCACATACCGACTATGTGTTGGCTTAACCCCAATTGTGCTAATTGATGGTCTAACGACGCTAACGGCACATAAAAAAACAATAAAGCGCCATACGCCATCATGGCCAACGTACATAAAATCCACGTCATTAACCAACTTAACGTGGCGGCGCTAATGACAATGGGCACTAATAAATAGGTAATGAATGGGTTGTTTGCACCGCCACTAAAATACATTAAGGCCACTATAAGCAGTGTGTCTACTAACAAATAACTGAACATCTCATTAGGCCATGCCTGCTGGGAGCGTGTACGCCACAAGTTCACAAGGCTCAACAGGGTCATAAGAATTAATATGCCCCAAATACTGAATTGCTGTGAATAATTGGCGGCCTCCATACCAAAAAAACACAAGGCAATGGCAATACCGCTACAGGTAATAAGACGTAACACTGCCAATCGTTTTAAGTTGTGAATAAGGGCAGATGGCGTTAGTTCGTTCATCAAAACTGACTGTCTTTCAATAAGCGAAAAGGCGCTTGTAAGTGACTGGTTATTAAAGCTACCGCTTTGTCTTTATCTCGCTTTAATAACAGCTCTACTAATTCATTGTGCTCTTTCATGCTTACATCAAATACCGTGCTCTCCACCATGTGCTGTTTTAACCACAGGTTACGATAGCGTGAGGCTTTTTCGTAAAGGCCCAGCCTTACGTGCATTAAGGCAGGGGACTGGCAACCCAAACAAATAGCGGTATGAAAATCATGATGCAGTTTTTCCCAGCGTTGCCTGTTTAGCAATGTGTTATCTAATAATTGCGCTGACTTTTTTAGCTGATGGACGGCCGCTAAGATGCTCGCCTCCCATGCATCGTCACCTAAGTTTATGGCTTGTTCTACACACAACGCTTCAATGGAGGCACGGGTTTGATAAATGTCTTTCAGTTCATCGTGGGAAGTGGGGTGTACTTTAAAACCCCGTTGATTCTCCACCACCACTAATTGCTCCACCAGCAATTGCGATAACGCTTCTCGTAATGGGCTTACACCCACTTGATAACGTTCCTTTAAACGCGTCATGCGCAGTTTTTCACCTGGGTTGTAGTAACCGGTAAGAATATCGTGCTTGAGCTGACTTAAAACCTGGGTGGCAAAGTTGTCTTGACTGGCGGCCATGGTGGCGGGGGCGCTCAAGGTCATATTGACAGAATCCTTACTGGGTTTAGCATAATTACGTCATATTCTACGATAAGTGGCAAAGTAGTTAAATAGAGTTTTTAGTTCGCAATGTTGACATTAATGAATAATGTCGACATTATTGGTCGAGTAATTATTCGTCATTTGGAGATTTTTATGTCTTTAGCCCTATTAAAAGATGAAGGCTCAGCCAGTTTTACCGTGAAATCCCATGATTCAAATAATCGCTTACAGGTTATTACGCTGCATGAAGATTCACTGCGCGCGTTTCAGGACGCCACCCAAGCGTGGGATGTGCAGGCTATTGAATACAAACCCTTTTTACGTTTCGCGGTGGCGGCTGCCTTGGATCAAGTGTGTGCTGGTCTGCTCGGCCCATGTTTGAATGACATTATTAAAAACCGTGAACAAGGCGCTTTTTTACTTGATTACCAGGGCATACCAAGCGGCGATAAAGCAGATTTTAACGTAATGTTATCCACAGCTATCTCACATTTAATTGGCGTGCCCAATTTTGATTCCATGCACGGCAAGTTTTACGCGCGTTTTACGGTGCGTAATGTCGATAACAGTGACAGTTACTTGCGCCAAGCTCATCGCCGCATGGAATTACACAACGATGGCACCTATGTGGATGAACGAACCGACTTTGTGTTAATGATGAAGATGAAAGAGAAAAACATGGAAGGGGGCAATTCGTTAATGCTGCATGTGGATGACTGGCAAGACCGGGATACATTTTACGATCACCCATTAGGCAAAAAAGACATTCAGTGGGGATCACCGCCAAGTAAACAGGTGGCGGGTAAAGTATTTCATCCGGTGTTTTTTGAAGAAGACGAAAACGGCAAACCTAACATGCTGTTCATTGATCAATTCGCCGAGCCACAAAATATGCAACAAGGTTTATACTTGCATAAAATGGGTGAATCATTAGAGCAAGAACAAAATTGTCTGTCGGTGGCGGTGCCTGAAGGCGCAATGTTAGTGATGCATAACCATCGCTGGTTACATGGCCGTGATAAGTTTATTGCACACGATGGTTTAGAACGTGAATTGTTACGCCAGCGCGGTCACTTTAGTTAAGGGTCATGTGTTGGTGAGTAATACCCCAATGTGAAGTGTTTAATGTTGAGTTTGATTCTATGATTTACGATTACATTATTATTGGCGGCGGCATTGTAGGTGTTTCCACCGCTTGGCAATTAAAACAGCGCTATAAAGATAAAAGCGTATTGCTGCTGGAAAAAGAATCCCAATTTGCGCAACATCAAACGGGGCATAATTCTGGGGTGATTCACGCGGGTGTGTATTATGAACCCGGCAGCTTGAAGGCCAAATTTTGTAAAGAAGGCGTGGCCGCCACTATGGCGTTTTGCCAACAACACAACATTGAATTTGATCAGTGTGGAAAATTATTGGTCGCCACCAATGATGTAGAACTGCAGCGTATGCAAAATTTATATACACGCTGTAAAACCAACCAAATTAACGTGCAACTATTATCGCAAGCCCAGCTAAAAGAATTAGAGCCTAATATTCAAGGCTTAGGCGCGATTAAAGTCTTAGATACTGGTATCGTAAATTACCAAAAATTAACATCTGTTATGGCGCAAGAGTTTATCAAGCTGGGGGGCGAGGCTCGCTTGAACACAGAAGTTGTGTCCATGTCTGAATCAACTGACTCGGTAGAATTGGTGGTGGTACAGGGCGGCCAATCCAAAACATTAAGCAGCCAGTTTTTAATCAGTTGTTCAGGTTTAATGGCCGATCGCTGTACACGCATGTTGGGCATTAAAACCGACTTTCAAATTATTCCGTTTCGCGGTGAATATTACCAGCTACCTGCGCAACACAATAATATCGTGAAACACCTTATTTACCCCATACCGGATCCAGACTTACCATTTTTAGGGGTACACCTTACCCGTATGATAGACGGCTCGGTGACGGTAGGTCCCAACGCTGTGCAAGGGTGGAAGCGGGAAGGGTATGGCCGCATCAATATTAGTGTGCGTGATGTGTGGGATATGATGCGTTTTGGTGGTTTTTGGAAACTATTAAAAGCCAATATAAAAGTGGGTTTGTTAGAGACCAAAAACTCTCTTTATAAACCCGGATATTTAAAGACAGTACAAAAATACTGCCCGTCGTTAACCCTAAAGGATTTGAAACCGTACCCGGCTGGTATTCGTGCTCAGGCCGTTATGAAAGACGGCTCTATGGTGCATGATTTTTTGTTTGCCCAAAGTCCACGCAGTTTGCATGTGTGCAATGCGCCGTCACCTGCTGCAACATCGGCCATTCCAATAGGAAATTACATTTGTGAAAAGGTATTAGAGCAACAGGGTTAACGATTGCTTCAATTTGTTTGTATTATTGGTCTCCATGGTGACGCTTGGATGTATAGAGTCAGCCTGAGTGGAAGCGATTATTGGGAAAAATTGGGAAATTAAACTAGGCTGTGGAGAGCGCGGGACTAAGAGCATCCTTGCACTTAGATTGAACGATTATTAGAACGGAGGTGTTTGCTTCAAACGCCTCTAAAGAATTTATTACTAGACATCACCAACCTATTTTTAGTTTATGTCATGGTGTAAATATGAAAAGACTAGCGCTGTGTTTATGCCTCTTTTATCTAGCTCCCCATACTAATTTATATGCAGATACCATCAGTTTAGTGGCCGATGACTGGTGTCCTATAAACTGCACACCGAACTCTGATTCTCCCGGTTATGTGGTCGAAATTGCGATTAAAGTATTTGAAGCTGCAGGTCATCAAGTGGAGTACCAGTACCTTTCTTGGAATAGAGCCTTGGCCCAAGTAGCCAGTGGCAAATCTGTAGGGGTTATAGCCGCCACTCCCAAAGAGCTGCCTAATGGAATCTTTCCTGATGAGGAGCTGGGCTACTACGGAAATTATTTCATCGTAAAAAAAGGCAGTGATTGGAGGTACACATCCATAGAATCTTTGAAGAACATTAAGCTTGCGGTTATTCAGGGTTATAACTATGGAAAAAATATGAGTGAGTATATTGTTAAGAATCCAGATAAGATTATACAGATGGGCGGCAATGATGTGGTACGCAGAATTTTATTGATGATGCAGCAAGATCGGGTCGATGCTTATCTTGAAGACCGTAATATCGCTTTCTATACCGCTAAACAGCAAAATCTTATGAATAAAATTGAGGTGGCAGGCACCGAAGGCACCCCAATTGCTATGTACATAGGTTTTTCATCAGCCTTACCTCAATCAAAAGAGTACGCAAAAATTCTGTCTGATGGAGTATTGCGCCTTAGAAAAAACGGTCAGTTAAAAATAATATTGGATAAATATGGCGTTATAGACTGGAAGAAGTAATTACAAAACGTGGAAAAGCCATTATTCGATATTCTTTTGATTTAGCTTAATTCACAATAACTGTTTCAGTTTAATCAAGCCGTAGGCATTCACGGTAGTCGCATCTTTAATTTCGCCGTTTAAAATCATCCGTTCAAATTCGTGCAAACTGAACTTTTGCGTAATTAAATCTTCTTCCTCAGGGTCGAGTTTGTTTTCAGCTTGGATTAGCTGGGTGGCCAAATACACATGATAACCTTGGTTGCAAAAACCATACGCTAAATACTGGTGAGCCACGTGCAGCATGTTACCCGCTTTCAACCCTGTCTCTTCCTGTAGCTCTCCTTTGGCCAATTCTAATGGGTCTATTTTTTCATCTCTTTCCCACGTTCCTTGGGGCATCTCCCAGTATCGGGCTTTAACCGGATAACGATACTGCTGCACTAAATGAATACAGTTGTCCTCAATGGCGGCGATAACCGCAAAGTCAGGTTTCTCTACCACGCCATAAATGCCTTGATTACCACTGGGTCGCTCAATGGTGTCCTCAAGGACTTTCATCCACTTATTTTGATATACCACTTTACTGGTGAGCTGTTTAATTTTTGGCATTAGTCGCTACTTAATTGTGTGGCATTCACGGAATGCAGAGTCTGGCGTAACCATATTAAACCTGGATCCATTTCATATAACGGATGGTAAATCATAGTCATATGAATAGCAGGCAAACCGGCTGGCGGCTCAACAAGGCGCACCGCTAAAATATCGCTGAACAGTCTTCCCATTTCTTGGGGCAGGGTCATAACGGCATCGGTTTTGGCCACGATGCTGGCGGCGGCCATATAGTTTACGGTACGGGCAATATGCCTACGTGAGCGATTCTGTGTTGTTAACCAATCATCAATGGTACTTGAGTTGTCACTGGTTAAATCCGAAAACACCACATGCTTTAGTTGGGTGAACGCGTCTATCGACAATGTAGATTGTACGTGTGAATTATCGTTTGCCACTAAGCAGGTCATGGGTTGTGTGAGCCAGTGTTCGCACATCATGTGTTTAGGAATGAGCTGTGAGTCATCCATGCCCACCACTAACGCCACTTGGCCATTGTCTAAGCGGTCACGGGAGGCATCTTGGCCAATCATTTCCACTTCTAAGGTGATGTGGGGGGCTGTGATCTGTAATTGTTGGCAAATACTGGGTAAGGCTACCGCTTCAAAATAATCGGTGCAGGCAATGTGAAAGGTTCGGTCACTGGTGGCAGCGTTGAATGCTTGTGGCGGTGATAATGTACGTTCCACCAATTGCAGCGCTTCTTGCACTTTTGGCAACATCTCAAGCGCTCTGGGGGTGGGCTGTAAACCCGTAGGGGTGCGTACCAATAATGGATCATCCAATTGCTCGCGCAAACGGTTCAGTGCATGGCTCATGGCCGACTGACTTAAAAATACTTTTTGTGCCGCACGGCTTACATGGCACTCGCTGACAAGAGCCTCAAAGGTAATAAGCAGGTTTAGGTCAAACTGGTGCAATACATTCATTACCCGATATTAGCATGCTGCATACCTGAATTAAAAACATGCATTTCACTAATTTTATTAGCAGAGATACTCTGCCTGCATACCCTTAAATAAATATAACTAGCTAAAGAACAAGGAACTCCCTATGTCAG
>JAPYOO010000539.1 GCA_029938135.1 Bermanella sp.
TGGTGTTGCTGGGCAACAAACATAATCAAAACAATAGCTGGGACAATTATCAAAACTGGCAAGATGGCCAAACAGATATTCGCGTATTGGATGTAAATGATATCAGTACACCCACGCCCACACTCAATATTAAAATTGATGGTCATGTGGTGCAAAGCCGCCGCATTGGTGATGAGCTTTTTTTAATTACCCGCTACACCCCAAATTTACCTGAGATGATTAACTATCCTGATACCCTTGGAGAGGTTGAGCAAAACAAACGACTACTGGAAGATGTATCGATTAATGATTTACTGCCCAATATCAGTATAAATGAACAACAATCACCGCTGGTAGATACTGAGAATTGTTTGCTTACACAAGGCCCCCAATCTCAATGGGGTTATCCCACCCTAAGCACGATTACCCGCATCAACATTATAAGTGGTGAGTTCTCTAGCCGCTGCATGGCCGGCTCAGTCGCGGGCATTTATATGAGCGAAAGCAACCTGTACTTATTTAATACGAGTTACTGGGAATACGCACAAGACTCACAAGAGTCCGACATTGTCTGGAACTGGAGCGAAGGCAATACCCATTTACATAAATTTTCATTAAACGATTTTAGCTATGAAGGATCCAGTTTGGTGGCTGGTACTTTGGGCTGGAAAAATCCAAAGTTTCGCTTAGGCGAATTGCAAGATGGCAGTATTGCACTAGTAACCACCAATGGGCCTTGGCGAGATGAACGTCATCACCTTACTATCCTAGCCAGTCAGGACGGCAAACTTAATACCCTTGCTACTCTACCTAACGAGCAACAACCTGCGGCCATAGGCAAGCCTGGCGAGCACATATACAGCGTGCGTTTTATGCAGAACCGCGCCTACATAGTGACCTTTCAAAAGGTAGATCCGTTGTATGTTATAGATTTAACAAATACTAGCTCCCCCACTATTGCGGGTGAATTAGAAATCCCCGGTTTCAGTGATTATTTACACCCCATTGGCGACGACCTACTACTGGGTATAGGAAAAGATGCCAAGGTAGGTGACAGCGGTACTACCTGGTATCAAGGTGTAAAAGTGTCTTTATTTAATGTATCCGACATCCAAAACCCCACTGAACTGGGTAATATTTTAATTGGCAAACGAGGCTCTGATACCGCACTGTCTAATGAACCTCACGCATTTACCGGCATACAACAAGACGATCAATATCGCTTTGCCTTTCCCATTAACGTAAATGATGGCGAGGCAAGTGGTGATTATTGGCGAGATCCTGAAAGCCAGTACTACAACTGGAATCATTCGGGTTTATATATGTTTGAGATTAAAGATAATCAGTTAATTCAAGCAGGCGCCATGATTACCGAACGCAATGAGGACAATCAAAACTGGGGAAGTTGGGGCCAAAGACGAGGTTTAATTCAAGGGGATGATATTTACCATTTAAGCGGTAAAGATTTATATCATGCTGATTGGAGCGAGCCAGAAAACATGAGTGATAAATTTTAATTATGAATAGCCTGTGCGGGAAACCATCTTCCCGCACAGGCTATATAGAAGCCTTTAAACTATAAACTAGGCTACTTCTA
>JAPYOO010000014.1 GCA_029938135.1 Bermanella sp.
TATTCTGAAGGGAAAGCTGCTTTTAGACTATATACTCTATGGCGCTTTCGCCCCCTTTCCGCCTTCGAAACTATAAATTAATGGCCAAAATCATTTAGCCATTAAAAAGGCTCTGTCTTGTATAAATATCCAACAAATCGCTACCCAAAGGATAAGGCTAAGGCTAAAAACAAAAATGCCAGTCAGTTAAACTGACTGGCATTAACTTGGTGGTTTATTTCAAACCGCGTAAACTCTGCTTAAAGGTTACGCTTTCTTCTTATGCGTAACCCAAACAAGCAAGCCAAGAACAATAAGACACCAGTGCCTAAACTACCACCACTGCCCGTCTTTTCCTCCCCAACTTCACTTACATCAATATTCACAGAGGCTGTGTTCGAATAAACACCATCACTCACCGTAACTTCAAATGTTAAAGTGGTCGTTGCGTTTGGTCCAACAAACATTGCTACCTTTTTGTCAGCGTCATCAAAAAAAGTTACCGTATCACCTGCTTTTTGAACCCAGCTATAGGTTAAATCATCGTTATCTGCATCCGATGCATTTGCGGTCAACTCGACAAAACCACCACCAACAATGTCGATTGTACTCGCACTGGCAGACACATCTGTTGGCGCAGAATTCACCTCAACAATAACGGCCGGGTCAACAATAACACCGTTGGCTCCACCATCTGCATCATTAACACCGCCGTCTACAATAGTCAGTTTCACACATTCGTTGCCTAGTATTAATCCATTTTGCCAGTCAATTGAATCCGCCGCTGGACAATCGCCCTGTGCATCACTTATTGCCGACTTAATAGTATTACCATTATTAGTATCAAAGCCGACTAACGAACCGTCTTCTTGAACTTTACGGTATTCAGAGTTTACTGGTAGTGCAGTAGGTAACGGTATGATGATATTAACCGCTTCGCCCGCATTTGCGCCGGTAATCTTATAATCTATCAAAGGAATTAAGAAAGACCTGACATCAACTAACGATGCTGCAATATCTGCATCGATAACATCGCCTTGATCATCAACCGCAACGTCAACTAATAAGACATAGTCATCCGTTGTCGCTACTTCAACGCCGATGGAATTAGCCAAACCTGATTCAAGCTCTTTCAATAGTTCACCAATTGACAGGGTCAAGCCTTCATCAACCGTGATAGTCACCGCATCGTCACCAGTACCTATGCTTTGCTCATGTTTTTCTATAGTGGAATCATCAAGGTAGTTGGCAATGCCGTCGCCATCGTCGTCACCATAACCTTCGACCAAATCTGAATCACCATCACCATCAGTATCGATATCATCAAACAATTGTGCTAACTCGGTGTAAACACTAACTTTTAGTGTTTGTGAAGTACTATATAGCTCATTCGTCTCTATCTCTGTGACCACAACGCTAATATCTAAGCTACCCGTCGCTAAAGCATCAGCATCAACTGGAACGACTATTTCAGGGTTAGTCACATCACTGATGGCATTAAACACTTCGACGTTATTGATGGTAGCAACCACATTATGCTCGGTATCCATATCAATATCGGTGATATTAATAGCAATAGCGGCATCGGCAGTTTGGTCTAGTACGGTAACCACTCCACCATTATTCAATAGCGCGACATCAACTGCCGGAGCGGTGTTACCTTGAGAGTTAATCTTAGTGACTGAATTAGCCGAGATAACAGCATTCCTTTCAGAGCCTTCAAAGAAAACCACTTGATAAAAGCCGATAACTTGCCCTGGCAATACCACTGACAGTGTTTCACCTTCATCAATGGTTAACACAGCTTCATCAATAATGAAGGGAACTTCTTCCATCGTTTCAAACCGGTAGGAGAAACTCACTGGGTATAGTAGTGGGGCGCCAGATAAATCTAAGTTAAAGGTAATCTCTTCATTTTCTCTTACCACAACCATTTCAGGGATAGAAACTGTCGGAATAATGTTTAATACAAGGTTAAATGAAATAATCGAGCCAGCGTTATTAATAAGCTCTATTGTTAGGTTATGACTACCTGAGCTTTTTAACGCATCACCGTCAATACCGTTAATCGAAACACCAGTAATACCAGCTTCAGCTAATATTTGGTTAATAAAAGCGTCAAGCTCAGGGCCAACATCTGTGCCAGTACCTGTGGCATCAACTCTTAATACGCCATTATCTAATAATGCTAATGCGTCTTCTATCGATTCAATCGCCTCAAGTATATCAGCACCATCGATGGGATCGTTGGGGAAAGGATCATCGACATCTGGCACACCATCGCCATCGCTATCGCCGTCATCACCGCCACCGCCATCTTGAGGCGGTCCCATTAAAGATAAATTATCAACCCACATGGGTGCACGTTCATCTTTGTTAATACCACCCGTTTTCGGATAAGCAGCACTGGGAGGAGTTTGGACAAAGACAATAAAAGGTTGGGCAAAATCAATATCATCGGGCGCAACAAAACTGTCGGTGACGGTTTTCCAGGCATTATCAGACACCACAATGTTAGTTAAAGACACAGTGGTAACTGCTGCTAAACCATTAGCATCAACACTCGCCCCTACTATGCTGTAGGAGTATGCCCAGCGCAGACTGCCTTTGTTTGCGCCATCACCGGATAAGTAATAGGTTTCGCCTGGCACAATATTGTCTACTTGCCTGCCTATTCCGTGAAAATCTTTACCTCGTTTTTTACTACAAGCGGCATAATTGCTCGGGTAGTCCGCGCCATCTTTTTGGGGAGCGAGCATAAACCCTTCATGTACTGAGTCAACAAACTGGCACGTCCCAGATTGATGTTGGTAAGCGCCGGCATTGTCATCTACATTCCAAGCTAATGCTGGATTGGGTTTAGGGGCAGTTTCAGCATAAAACTTTAATACATCGTTGGTATAACCAGTCAATCCCTCTAAATCACCATCAGTAAAGTTTTCAATGTAATTGTTCGGTATGTCTTCGGCAAGAGTAGGTGCACTTGCCAATAATAGTGCCGCAGTAACGGCGCCTGCAATTTTGTATTTTGAAGTAATCATTATCAATTCCCCTATGTAAATTTTGTACGTTTGGCCATGCAAATGGCTCTTTATGTTATTGATTCTCGTTAGCGATATGGTAAGGGTCTTTTACTATTAGTAAATTCGACAAACCCATCGGGATGTATTACAAGGAAGTTGTTAAAGACCTCTGGCCACACATTTAGCCTTTTTATTTTCAGCTTGTTTAATTCTTTTAGCGGGAGCATTTTCAGCTTTGACATCGGCTTTGGCTTTTATTATTTGAGCATCTATTCTACTGCATTTTTTTTCTGTAGCCACCCATTTGACTTTGTCCTTTTTTACTTTATCAGCTTCAGCAAAGGTTAAGGATGAAACTGATAATAATAGGGTTACTAACGCGATTTTTTTGTACATAATAGCTCTCTCATATATTGTTTAATTAGCTGCTTTTACAAACATATCTCTGTGCAAGTTTTCATACCAGAATCCAGCCGCGTATTATTTTCCTAATACGGCATCTCGCTATCACTACTAAAACACATGAATATGTCAAAGATATGCCCGAACAATACGATATTGTCTCAATTGAGTTACGTAAGGATACATTTTGATACAAGCCGAAATTTCCGCCTCTGAAGATCATTTGATAAATACAAAAAATATTGATTAAAAAGAGTAAGAAACAGTAAAAAACTTATATATTCTATGCCTATACAGTTATTTAAATAACATCAATTTATTCATAACAAAGGGAGCAGGTTTGAAGAGTCTGTTGATTCATTTCTTTCTGCTGGGAACTAAACGCATGAGTTTGATCTTCCAGCCTTGGGTGGTTTTCTTTAATACGTACCGATATTGTCCGATCATCACCCTCTCTTGGCTACGCTTGCCACCTTCAGGAAAATGCCTCGCATGTAGAGTGGATTTGACAAAAGCGGTATCTCCATCAATGTTTATAGAATAGACAGAAGCCATGTGCTGAGTGGAAGCCCATTTCATTGCACCTTCCTCTCTCAATGCAATGCGATCATCGATGCTTCTGGATACAAACTTTCCTTTTATGTAGTTTTGATGTCTTTCAGTGAAGAGCTCCCGCTGAAAATCCCAATCTCTAGAGTCCATGGTCAGGGCATAATATTTGATGACTGCGGTGATCTCTTCTCTGTCCAAAAGGAATTGAATTTTTTCATCAATACTTTTGTGACTGACAATAGAAAATTGGGCCCCTACCCCCTTTTGTGAATGATCTTCTGCAATGAAACGTTGCTCTTTTGACAGTTTTAAAGTTTGAGTTGTCTTTTCAGAGGATGATGCCTCATCAGCAAAGCTTGTTGAACAAAGTAGTAGCGATAGTGATAAGACGGCTAGATGCTTTTTGATGATACTTGTCATGTAGAGAGTATTTTCCTTAAATATGGAATAAAGTGATTGTATTGTGGGCATATGATCCTATAAACCTTTTCTCTATATCAAAAAGTCACTAATCACGACTAATCTGCGTAAATTCGCGGGCAAGCATGTTTCTGTTCCTATAAATTAATTAGTAGGTACTGATATCATCAATTTATTCATAGACCATGCGGGTAATGACACCTTTTTAGCTTGTTTAGGGCTATAACTAACTTTTTTATCTTTTTGTAAAACCCCAGGAGTAACATAGGACTCTTTACTGATAGTTAATTTTTTACCCTGTAGCGAGTTATCAAAACCAATGACAACATCTACTGCTTCATTTGACTTATTAATTAGGTATAATTGAAGTTCAGATGTGACAGGGTCTTTAACCGAAAAGCCATATACGTATCTTTTGGAAGATTCAATAAAGAGCAGTTTTTTCTCCATCGCTGAAGCAAACAATTTAAAAACGTTAGCGCTTGAATTCAAGCCAACGAGATCACCTTTATCAGTATTTAATATTCTACTATCACCACTTCCCATGTTTAAATTCCAATAACAAGCCTGAAAAACCTTATTACGAAATATTTCGATTAAGAAGTCTGCCGTTATTAAACCATAATCAAATTTTGAGGCCCCTGTAATATTACCTAGGCCCCATTCATTGAACCCTAGTTGCATTTCAGGTTTGTTAATCAGCTTCATGTTTTCATGAAAGTCATTGATATAATTCGCTAAACGACCGTTATATAAAGGAAACTCTTCTTTCCATTGTGATAGTGACGTGCCAGATTCTAACCCCCAACCATTGCCCCATTTTTCATGAAATTCGAGCACGTCTAAATGTTGTGATTGCTTGGCAATATTAACGGCCTGTTTATAGCGTTGCTTTTTAATGGGACCAAACTTCCAATCGCCAATAATCGTAATATCTGGGTCTACAGATTTAAGCACGGCGGCATACATATCAATATATTGGGCATATTCATTGGCTGGGATCCCTTTTGCGTAACCTTCGTTACCTATATACCAAAACTTGACCCTGTAGCCATTCGACTTTACATGCTCAATTAAACGTTTAGCTTCATCCAATCCATCTTGATCACGGCCATACTTTTTACCCGAACGAATATTTATGCCAATCATAGGTTCGATATTTAGTTTCTTTGTATAAGCTAAATATTCGTCAACATCCATAAAGTTGTCTGGAGATTTTGCCACTGAATTATATTCTGGATCCCAGCTATCAATTTTAAAGGGAATGCCGTTTAAATCATCCCAATGGTAATACTGAACCGCCGTGCCACCAGGCCAGCGTATTGTGCCAACCCTACTGTCTTGCATCCATTCATTAATGCGTTGTTCTTTGTACAATTCGTCATTCTCAACTGCATAAACAAAATGCGAGCCTGTTAAGTATTTCGAGGTCTGCCAACGCTCAACTTCGGTATTAACATTTACAAAAACAGTTTCTTTACCATGAGCAGACAAAGACATTAATACTATTGCTACCAACAATAACTTGGATAAATTCACCATAGGATATTTCTCTCTACTGCGTTCTTTACATTCTGATTTATGTACTTATTTCGCCTTCAGGTACACCGTTTTTCCGATCTTGATTGTTCCGGTATCGATGATTTTCAATTTAGCCGGATTTCCGTTCTTCCAAAAAAGGGTATTCATGCCATCGCGCACTTGCCATTTCAACTGGACTCCGGATGGACTGATCGCGATATTGTTAGTGTTAAACTTAAAAAGCTTCGTTAAATTTCCTTCCTGATACCAGGTTCCAGCCAATTGAATTCCAGCGGATACTGCTATTTTCTCTTTTGACATCAGGGTCTGTTCTGATACAAGCGCTTGTTTTTCCGGCAGGGCATAGTCGGTAAGCACTGGTTTTTTGTTCGTTAAACCAAAGACAAACGAGGTATGAGCAATTAGTGCCTGGGTAGTCAGCGCCTGATAAGGCGCTTTATTAAAAAAAGCATGACCAGCCCCATCGTAAGCTAATACTTCGGCGTTTCCACCCTTTTTTCGAATCGCTTCACTAAAACGATAAGCTTGTTTAATAACAACGGTTGTATCGGCAGTGCCGTGGTAGAGATACGTATCCGGTGGATTGTCCTTTATCATGTACATCGCTGAAGCACTTTTCTTTTGAGCTTCAGTGGTGCCGGTATAGTCACCACCACCAAACCTGCCGCCATTGCGCTCAACGGCATCGAACAAGCCGTTAAAACCATCATAAGAAATACATTCAGGGGTTAATTGTGCCGCGATTGATGAAAGATGCCCACCTGCAGAGCCACCAGCCAGCCCGACGCGGGTAAAATCTAAATTAAATTCATCCGCACGCTGGCGAACAAAGTCTATCGCGTCCATAACATCAGAGATTGCTTGTGGATATTTCGCGCCGTGTTTTTTCCAGCGATATTCCAAGCGAACACCGGCAATTCCGTTATCAGCCAGCTCGAACGACTCATGAGTAAACTGCGCCTTGCTACCGGTCCCCCATGCTCCGCCATGAACAAAAAATACCACGGGAAACTGGCTGCCCTTTTTCGGACGGACTATTCGGAAATCGAGCTCCAGCTCAGAACCATCTGGCAGCGCTACCTTTTTAAACACAATGCGGTCCGATCTTACCTGTGGATACTTCGCCTGATACTGAGCTGAAATATCCTCAGCACGTCCCTGTTGTTCTTGCCAGCTTGACTTGCACCAGCAAGTAAATGACCCCAACAGTAATCCTATCAAAACTAAAATTCTCATTATTTCACTCTCAAAAATTCTTGGAAGTCGTTGTACATGTTTTTATCTGGTTGATACGGCCCTGATTTCTCGCTAAATTTCACTTTAAACGGCTTGGTTTTTCCATGAATAAAGACTAAAACAGTGACAGTCTTACCCTGATTTTTATTGACCAAGCGATCAAAATCAGCAAGACCCGATACCCTATCGCCATTAATCTTCTCGATGATCATTGATGTCGCTAATTTTGTGCTGACGCCTTTGACTTTGTCTGAGCCAACAATGATCACGCCACCCTTTTTGTTGAACGAAAAGTTATGACGCAAGTCATCGTTAAGGGCCATTACCAGCAGACTGCCCGCTTGACGATAGACGCTTTGTTCATTGCTCTTTTTAACTGGTACCTTGGCGCCAGTTTTTTCGCGCCATTGCACCAACTGTTGCCACAATTTATGCGTTAATTCCGGGTTTTCTTTACTTATGTCTTTGGTCTCGCCCATATCATCGGCTATGGCATAAAGCTCTAAGCGGCTACCATCTCCGGGAACCTCTTCACCAACAAAGTGCTCTACCAGTTTGTGGCTTCGATTTCGAATTACACTGACCGGTGTAGACCGCCAATATGCTTGTGTCTTTCCCTTACCCCAATAACCGAGGGCATAAGCGGGAAAATGGAAGGCCAGAGTGTCACGATCCAGTTTGGCCTCGGCATTATTCATTAGAGGCACCATAGATTCTCCGTCGAGGATCTGATCGTGCTTTTTCTCAAAAGAGGCTTTATCCGTTCCAGCCAGCGCTAAAAGCGTTGGGAAAAAGTCGATACCTGCCACCATTTCATTAGTCACTTGCGAAGGCGCAATTTTCCCCTTCCAATACATGATAAGTGGCACTCGGATCCCTCCTTCGTAGAGCATTGTTTTGCCGCCTTTTAGCGGCTCGTTACCGGTATGCTCACTGGCACCATTAATGCCGAGACTTTTATACCCGCCAACGCCGCCGTTATCTGAATAGACAATCACTAGAGTATTATCGAGTAGATCGAGTTTTTCCAGATTTTGCATCAGCAAGCCTAGGCTATCATCCAGCTTCTTCACCATCGCAGCAAAGACTGGATTGTTATCAGCGCCATCTGTCACTCGAGATCTAAAAGGTTTAATATCTTGTTCAGGCGCATTGATTGGGCCATGAACCAGATAATGATTCATCATCAACAGGAAAGGCTTACCTTGGGATTTTAAGTCTGCCAACATGACTGGTGTCTTGCGATCAATATAGTCGCTGAGATATTCGCCCCTCAAAGCCAGAGAGTCATCAGCTACGGTAAAATTATCCGATTTGTTATTGCGCTTGTCATTCATGTCACCGTATATCATTTGAAAACCGCCCTCAGCCTTCTGAGATCCTGTTCCGCCCATAGCACCCATACCTTCACTATTGTGAAAATGTGCCCAGCGTGATGGTTTATAAAGAATTTCACTCATAAAAGCGCCCGCATAAGGGCCACTGCTATAACGCGCTTTAAAGCCCCGCTGTGGCGGTAGTGTTTTTGCTGTATAACCCAGATGCCACTTGCCAAACTGCACAGCATTGTAACCTTGATCGGTGAGGGCATCGGCAAAGGTTTTAACATTAAGGGTCAGATCACCTCGGTTGGGCGGGGGAATAAGGCTGCGATGAATACCTTTACCACGCTCGGCATAACCCACGTTATACATGCCGGTTCGGCCATTGTATTGCCCGGAATAAAGCGCGCCCCGTGCAGGCGCACAGTTAGGTGAATTTGCATAGGCATCAGTAAACTTCAACCCATCTGATGCAAGGCGATCGATATTAGGGGTCGTATAGTATTTAGCCCCATAAGCACCGAGATCGCTAAACCCCAGGTCATCGGCATAGAACACCACGATATTGGGCTTCTCCTGTGCCAAGGCAGATGATACTGGCCCCCCTGCTAGTGATACCAATAGCATAAATAATATGTTAGTTATTTTCAAAACCAGGTCCTTCTTTAATTAATCTGAAAAATGTAAGTCAAGTCGCTTTTTTAATAAACAAGCGTATTAGAAAAGTTGATTATCGATCAAATCACCCGATCCCTTTACTCTTTATTTCTACTTTGTTCTTCTGCGACGTAAACAGAAAAACCCTACTAAACCAAACAAAAACATGGAGATACTACCACCACTGCTGTCACTACCTTTGCTACCGGGGGTGGGGTCTGGAGTCGGCGTACTACCCGGTGTAGCTGAAACCTCCATTGTAACCGATTCGTGATCGGCTGTGTCAACGGCGACAACACGATAGGTATAGGGTATATCCACCACCACATCCGTATCCGTGTAAGTAGTGGCAGTTAGGTTTGATGTTAACAATTCAAAAGGCGCATTGGGGTTGATCTGACGGTAAATACGGTACTCAGAAAATTCATTCACCCCCCCATGAGACCAAGTCAGCTGCACTTGTTCAGGGTCAGCACTGACGCTTAGGTTGGTCACCGCGTCTGGGCTTAGTAGCGCACTTACCACACGAGGGAGCTTTATTTGTGTGTATGATAATGCTGGCAGCGTGCCGGTATATTTATTTGCAGCTTGTGTATAGGTAATAGCCGTTGAAACATACTCTCCCCATTTGTCCTCGGTATCAACCATAGTGGTGACAACCGGAGCACTGGCGTAATCCAAGCTGACACCAGCAACAGCGATATTAACGGCTTGGGCTTCGAGCGATTTATTTAACAAATACACAGTTACTTCATCAGCCGTTTTTGAAGTAAAACCGTAGACCTGCAGATGATCTGATGAAGACTCCACCATCATAGTGCCCTGTGCATTGGCTAACAGACCCATACCAAGATGAAAGGGATTCATTCGATAGTTTTTTCCATGGTTTATTAAGGCGTCTTCTGCCCCTGTCGGGCGGACATTACTCCAGAACGCCGTGGTGAACCAGTTACCCAGCACAAACTCTTGCAGCATATCGGTCAGCAGTAAACCTTTGCTGTATTGATCAAAGCCTTCATAATTTTTGCCTTTTCCCATCCCATATTCATTGTTAGATATCAACAAACCCGGTCGGCCGAGGGATTTTGCAGTAACGCGATAGCTATTGGCCGCATCACGCCATGCCCGTGCACTATTCTTCCTATCCAACAATGGCACTTCAACCAGCCATTCGTCAAAAGTTCCATTTGCTAAATCCGGATCTCCACCGTAGGGCCATTTGCCATGGGTTTCTAAACCGTCGGCTGAACCACCGTCATTAGCTAGAAACTCGGTAATTTGATTGACAGTTGCACTGTTGTTATTCCAAAAAATCAGAATATTTGGATCTGCCGATTTCATGGCCTCTGCATGCGCTTTAAATGTTTGAGCATATTCTGCCATTGAGCCATGTTGATATTCTTCTTCATTGCCAATATACCAAATTGCGCCACCATGGCCTCGACCCAAAACGTATTCAACCATGCGTACAGCGCGGGCGATACTGTCTTGCTGGCGGTTGAATTTATGACCCGACAAAGAATTTACACCGAACATGCCAGTGATACTGCTGGTATTAATAAAGGTGATGTACTCGTCCAAACTCATCCATTGTGTAGCAGCTTCATTAAGTGCGGGGTCCCATGTTGGATCCCAGGGATCACCGGTATTGACACCCGTCGGATTTTCCCAATCCCAATATTTAACGACGGAGCCTCCGGGAAAACGGGAGGTACCTATGCCTACTTGATTAGCCCAAGCAGCGATAGAGCCGTCATAGACAGCGTCAACATCCGAATAATAGATATGATGCATACCAACCAGCTTGTCGCTGATCAGCCATTTTTCGTTATCAGCGTTCACCGATACCTGAACCGCTGCAAATAAATTGCAACTGAACAAAGCTATAACCAAAGCCAAGGGCGATTTAAAATACTTTTCTTTCAATATTCTCATGAAATTAGCCCTATTAATTCGTTAGCGATTTTGCGATTTTTGGCTGAGCTAAACATAAACTCTGATCTTGGTAACAATTACATAACAGCGAAGTGTCAAAAATATCTAAAACCTTCAAAATTTCACAATCATACATTTTATATAAGTCGAAATTACAGCCTCTCAAGCAGTGTAGTGAGCTTGCTACTAATTGGTGTAGCTGAAACTTCCATAGCGACCGACTCGTGATCGGCGGGGTTAACGACAACAACACGATAGGTATAAGGAATATCAACCACCACATCCATATCAGTGTAAGTTGTGGCAGTTAGATTCGATGTTAACAATTCAAAAGGTGCATTGGGGTTGATCTGACGGTAAATACGGTACTCAGAAAATTTATTCAACCCGGCATGAGACCAATTCAGCTGCACTTGTTCAGGGTCAGCACTCACGCTTAAATTGGTCACCGATTTTGGCGTAGGTAGCGCACTTGCCGCACGAGGAAACTTTATTTGCGAGTATGATAATGCCGGCAAGGTGCCTGTAAATTTATTTGATGCCTTAGCATAGGTAATAGCCGTTGTTACATATTTTCCCCATTTATCCTTAGTGCCAACCATAGTGGTGGCAACCGGAGCATTGACGATATCCAAATCGACACCCGCAACGGCAATATTAACAGGCTGGGCAACTTGTGATTTATTCAATAAATACACAGTAACTTCATCAGCCGTTTTTGCTGTAAAACCGTAGACCTGCAGATGATCTGATGAAGACTCCACCATCATAGTGCCCTGTGCATTAGCTAACAATCCCATACCAAGATGAAAGGGATTCATTCGATAATTTTGTTTGTGGTTTATTAGGGCGTCTTCCGGCGAACTGCCGCGGATATTGCTCCAGAACGCCGTGGTGAACCAGTTACCCAACACAAACTCTTGCAGCATATCGGTCAGCAGTAAACCTTTGCTATATTGATCAAAGCCTTCATAATTTTTGCGTTTACCCATACCGTATTCATTGTTAGCTATCAATAAACCCGGTCGGCCCAGGGATTTGGCAATATCGCGATAACTATTAGCAGCATCACGCCATGCACGCGCATTATTTTTCCGATCCAATAGTGGCACTTCAACAGACCACTCATCGAAAGTACCAGGGGGTAAACCCGGCTTACCGCCATAGGGCCATTTCCCATGTGTTTCTAGACCGTCAGCTGAACCACCGTCATTGGCAAGAAACTCGGTAATGTGCTTAATACTTGCTTTGTTGTTATTCCAAAAAATAAGAATATTTGGATCTGCCGCTTTCATGGCTTGTGCATGAGCTTTGAATGTTTGTGCATATTCAGCTACTGAGCCATGCTGAAATTCTTCTTCATTGCCAATATACCAAATTGCGCCCCCTTGCCCTTTCGCCAACACGTATTTAACCATACGTACTGCGCGGTCAATGCTGTCTTTCTGACGGTTAAATTTATGACCCGATAAGGAGTTAACACCAAACATGCCACTGATACCACTCTTGTTAACAAACGAAATGTACTCGTCCAACCCCATCCATTGTGAAGCTGGTTCATTCTTGGCCTGATTCCAATCAGGATCCCAGGCATCACCGGCCAGAATCCCCGTAGGATTTTCCCAGTTCCAGTATTTTACGACAGAGCCGCCGGGATAACGCGCTGTGCCGATGCCTACTTGACTGGCCCAAGCGGCGATAGAGCCGTTATAGACAGAATCTACGTCCTCAGTATAGAGATGATGCATACCAACCAGCCTGTCGCTGATCACCCATTTTTCGTTATCAGCCGTTACCGAAACCTCAACTGCTGCAGATAAATTGCAGCTCAACAAGCCTAAACTCAACGCTGTGACCAAAGCTAAAGGTTTTTTAAAATACTTGTCTTTCAATATCACTATGAAACTTACCTTATTAATTCGTTAGCTGGGTTTTGTCTTGCTCAATAAGATGATGAGTGACCCAGCTTAATTCGTATTTGCGACTTTATAGTCAATCTAAACAGAAGCTCTGATACTGGTAACAATTACATCACAACTATGTATTGCAAATACCTCAGGCATTCAAAATATTGTCTCGATTTGTCGCAAGATGTATCAAAGTTAATGCAATATGAGATATTTTCACGCAAACTGTCGGTTATAGTATTTAGCAGTATCAATAAAAGATAAGTAGAGCATGATGAAACATATTCTTATAGTGGACGATCAGGCAGAAATTCGTGACTCCTTAGAAACCTATTTGAAGCAACATGCCTTCCAAGTTACCCAAGCCGATGGTGGTGAGCAAATGCGCTCAATATTAGCAGCCGAGCAAATAGACTTAGTGCTACTAGACGTGATGATGCCAGATGAAGATGGTTTGACGCTATGCAAGTATTTGCAAGAAAATAAAGGCCCTTCGGTGATTATGTTAACGGCAATGGACGACGCTACCGACTGTGTGGTTGGCCTAGAGATGGGCGCCGATGATTATGTTACTAAGCCTTTTATTCCCCGGGTATTATTGGCTCGTATTAAAGCGGTATTACGCAGGCAACAACCGGAGACAAAAACGACAGAAATACAGAAAGAAAGCGATACCGCATATCACTTTGATATTTGGCGACTGGATAAACAGCAGCGACAGTTAATTCGTAATGACGACCTGATCGTTCCCCTAAGTAGCTCAGACTTTTATCTACTCGAAGTCTTTCTAGCACATCCGCAACAAGTATTAAGTCGAGATCAAATTCTCAATTTAACTAAGGGCCGAGATGCCTTCCCATTTGATCGCAGCATTGACAATCAAATTAGTCGATTACGAAAGAAAATCGAAGTTGATCCACAAAACCCTAGCTTGATAAAAACCGTATGGGGTGATGGTTACATGTTTACCGGAAAAAATAACAAGTGAATAAACTCAATCTCTGGCCTAAAAAACTAACGCACCAACTTATGGTATTATTTTTGTCGGCCTTGCTATTATCTCAAGGCACTAGCCTGTGGTTACTCTTTGACCGTAATCTAAGTTCTATAGAAACCCAGAGCCAAAAAAAAATAACGCATGATGTGCTTAATCTGGCAAAATTATTGAATGCTAGCCAGCCACAATTACACGGAAAAATCATATCCACTTGGAAAATTCCTGGGGTGATTTTAAAGCTAACAACCCAGACTGATATTGGCCCAGCGAGTACTCAACGAGAAAAATTCCTTAGTAAAAAAATTGACACTTGGTTAAAGGATGAGTCAGGCAAGACACCTCGACTAAAAATTGAACTCTCTGAACTATCCTCAAGTGAAAAACAAAAAATAGCCTGGCTGACTAAACTTGTTAAAGATAATACCGGCAACGAGTTTAAACGCCTTAACTTCTCACCTGTTAATCAACTGAATGTCGCCATTCCATTGCAAGACGGCCGTTGGCTCGAAGCAAGGGCGCAACCGCCAGCAATGTCCTCGCTTATTAATTCCCAAAACACGCTGATATATATTCTGACCGTCACCCTATTGATCTCAGCAATACTGTTTTGGAGCCTACGTAAAATAACCAAGCCGCTAGCACAGCTCACCCTAGCAGCCACTCGTTTAGGTCGTGGACAAAAAGTGGCGACAATAGAGCAGCAAGGTCCGGATGATATACAAAACACCATCGCAGCTTTTAACTTGATGAATGAACGATTACAACGTTTTGTTTCTGAGCGCACCCATATGTTGGCAGCCCTTTCTCATGATCTTAGAACACCTTTAACCAGCATGCGTTTACGTGCTGAAGTACTGCCTGATAGTATTGAACGAGACAAGTTGTTAGAAAGTCTGGATGAAATGGCGCAGATGTCTGAAGCAACATTGTCATTTATCAGTACCGGAAATGATCAAGAAAGCACGGTTAAAATTGATATCTCCGCCTTGCTTTGCAGCGTTTGTGAAGATCTTATCGAGATGGGTGAGCCAGTACAGTTTGAATACCAACAAGCGGTTATTCTGTCTTGTCGAGCTATAAGTTTAAAGCGTTCATTTACAAATTTAATCGGCAATGCCATCAAATACGGAAAATGTGCACAAATCACCATTGAGCAACAGGACAATACCGCGATTATCACTATTCAAGATAAAGGCCCTGGTATTCCAAAAAAATATCAAAGCAAAGTTTTTGAGCCTTTTTTTCGCATTGAATCGTCACGAAGTCGTGACACTGGCGGCATTGGCTTAGGCCTATCGATAGTGCAACAAAATATCAACAATCATGGCGGTAAAATAGCGCTGAATAATAATGATATAGGCTTACAAGTAATAATTAGCTTACCTTGCAAATAACCTCCCTTAATTTGCAGGCTAAGTAATAGAAGGTTCAAAGTTTCAGCAATATACAAACTTTATAACTTCATCACCGGAGATTAAATTTGTTTCAACCATATAAAAAACTTACATTTATCTTTGCTTTGATGCTTGTATCAAGCCTTACTTTCAGCTCAGCAATAAATGCCAGTAGTCCCGTAGCCGTGACGGTCAAAAAACAGCCTAACATTGTCTTTCTTCTGATTGATGATTGGGGCTGGCAGGATGTCGGTTTTATGGGCAGCAGCTATTACGATACCCCAAACATGGATGCCTTAGCAAAACAAAGTATTCGTTTTAATCATGGCTATTCTGCCGCGCCTAATTGTGCGCCAACACGCGCAGCGTTGATGTCTGGTCAGTATGCCCCTCGAACAGGTATTTATACTGTCGGAGACCCCGCCCGTGGCAAAGCCGAGCAGCGAAAGTTGATCCCCACAGAAAATACTACAGTGCTGAGTAATAGCGTTATCACTATGGCTGAAAGCATCAAAGCCGCTGGCTACAATACCGCATTTATGGGCAAATGGCATTTGGGTGCAGGCGCAATAGGGGGGCCTCTGGTGCAAGGTTTTGATGTAAATATTGGTGGTAATAAGTCTGGAGCACCTCAAGGAGGATATTTTGCCCCTTATAAAAATGCTGATATGACGCAGGGACCTGACGGGGAGTACTTAACTGACCGTCTTACACGGGAAGCGATAAGTTATATTGAACAGCAATCTAATGATAAACCTTTCTTCCTCTATCTTTCCCATTATGCGGTTCATACCCCCATTCAAGCCCCGGAAGATACCCGTGCTAAATATGAAAAACGCCAAGGGGATGAATTTCACAATAATCCCAAATATGGCGCAATGGTTGACCATGTCGATCAAGGGGTAGGTAAAATACTGGCGACATTAAAAAGCAAAGGCTTCGATGACAATACCCTAATAGTGCTTACCGCCGACAATGGTGGTTTTGGCCCTGTTACCCAAGCACCGGATCTACGCGGCTTCAAAGGCTCTCCCTATGAAGGTGGTAACCGCGTGCCCTTGCTCATTCGTATGCCTGGGTACAAGAGCGCAGGTCGCATCACCAATGTAGCTGTAAATTCCATAGACTTTTACCCTACCTTAGTGGAAATGGCTGTCGCTAAGATGCCGGTGGGCCAAATTGCCGATGGTGAAAGTCTGGTTCCTATCCTAAATGGTGGTAATGCCTTGGTACGTGACGCCCTCTTCTATCACTTTCCTGCTTATCTGCAACCTTATGGTAGGGTTGCTAAAGGCGTCTGGCGTGCCCGACCTTTTGGCACTATTCGCATGGGAGATTATAAGCTGATCGAATTTTTTGAATATGGTCAACTTGAACTCTACAACCTTGCCGAGGATAACAAAGAAAGTAAAAACCTAGCCCTTGAAAAACCACAGGTAACGGCAAAGTTATTGAAAAGAATGCAGGCATGGCGCACTGAAACAAATGCACCAATTCCGACTAAGATAAATCCTGAATACAATAAGAAATTTGCGCCTACATCTTTTATAACATGGCAGGATGTTGAGGCGCTAATTAAGTAACTTTAGGCTAGGAGTCTTGAGTCGTGAAGAAGATCAGCGACTTGCCCTCCTAATTTCAACTAAGCTTAATCCAGAATATAATAAGAAATTTTCGGCCACCTCTTTGTCTTTTGTAACATGGCAAGATGTTAAGGCGCTAATAAAATAATACCAATGGAAAAAAATTTGATTAATTTAAACTTTAAATTCTGCTCACTACTGTCAATTTTAGCTATAACGGGCTGTACACAGCAAGATAACTCCTTGGAAACTCGTACCGATAAACGCCCTAATATCATCTATATATTGGCAGATGATTTGGGTTATGGCGACATAGGGCCTTTCGGTCAGAAAAAAATCAAAACACCCAGTCTAGATAAAATGGCCCAACAAGGTATGCGCTTAACAGAGCATTATGCAGGCAGTACCGTGTGCGCACCTTCTCGTGCATCATTAGTAACAGGTAAGCAGCCAGGAAAATCTCAGATTCGAGGTAACTTTGGCTTGGGCACTTTTCTAGATGAAGAAGAGTGGGGACAATTGCCTCTTCGTCCAGGCACTGAAACTATCGGAACCCTGATGCAAAAAGCAGGTTATGAAACAGCATTAATCGGCAAGTGGGGCTTAGGTGGTCCAGAGTCTTACGGTACACCTAACAAACAAGGCTTCGATCACTTTTTCGGTTATTTAGATCAAAAACAAGCCCATAATCATTACCCTACTCACTTATGGTTAAATGAAGAAAAATTCCCGCTAAATAATGAGTATTTGCACACCCATCAAGCGTTACCAGCAAGTGCCGATCCAAATAATTCATCAAGTTACTTACCGTATAAGCGTAATGACTATGCTCAACAACGTCTTGCCGATGACGCCCTTAGGTATATTGAAGATAATAAAAATAAGCCTTTTTTCCTTTATCTATCCTTTGCTGCTCCTCATGCAGCATTGCAAGCACCAGAAGAAGAATTGCAACCTTATAGTCACTTTAAAGAAACGCCAAATATCGGTGGTGAACAAAATTACATCCCGGTGCAAAAACCAAACGCAACCCGCGCTGGCATGATTTCTCATATGGATAGAAGCATCGGCAAAGTGTTAGCAAAATTAAAAACATTAAACCTAGACAAAAATACCCTGGTTATTTTCACTAGTGATAACGGCCCTTCATGGGAAGGCGGCGCAGACTTAGCCTTTTTTGATAGTAATGGTGCTAACCGAGGATATAAGCGTGATCTATACGAAGGTGGCATAAAAATGCCAACCATTGCTTGGTGGCCGGGTAAAATAAAAGCAAATTCAAACTCGGCTCATTTATCGGCATTTTGGGATATTATGCCAACACTGGCGCAATTAGCCCAAGTTGAAACGCCTGTTGATACTGATGGTATTTCTTTACTACCGGCATTATTATCTTCTGGTGAGCAAAAATCTCATCAACATTTATATTGGGAATTTCACAATAATAATGGTGAACATGCCCAAGCAATACGTTTAGATGATGAAAAAGGTCATTGGAAAGCCATACGGTTATACAACAAACAATATCGTAGCAATCCGCCAATTGAACTCTATAACTTATCGGTAGATGCAGCAGAGCAAGTTAACATTGCCAATGCCCACCCTGATGTAGTGTCAAAAATGAAACAGCTCATGGCAGAGTCTCGTACACAGTCAGATATCGATGCTTGGAATTTTGATTATTGGCCAAAAGATTGATCAATTAAGACAACAACCAATAGCATCCCGCTGTTGTGAAAACTAACTCAAATTGAACTTCTTTTGTTGTAATACCAAGTGAAGTTAATGGTATCTTAAAAAGATTGAAAACGGAGGCTGAGACCGGAACTCAAAAACCAACATAATTATATATGCCTATGTAGATAGATCAGATATATGAGCAATACCGTCATACTGAACTGGTTTCCAATGCTATTCGTTTAAGAAGAAAAAGATTCTGAAACAAGTTCAGAACGACGATATTTGGCCATATTGCTCCAGTTTCGTCTTCCTGACGAAGGTCAGGATCTCTTAAACGAACAGCACTGGAACTGGTTTCAGTATCTTAGTCAGCTAGATCCTGAAATAAATTCAGGAAGACAGATGCAACACTGCTTTTTCTATATACTCCTGAATAAACTACATAGCCAAATAATTATATGATTGTTACGGCACCAGGCTTATCCGAGGCTACAATTAGTTTTCCCTAATAGAAAAGTCACCACCTTTCATCCATTTCAATACAGCAGGTGGTGTAGACAATTGACCTTTATGGGTAATAGGACGCTTTAAGAATTTTGTATACGAGTCAACCAGGGAATTCATTAATTTGGGGTGAGCATCTTTAATATCTTCTGATTCATCTTCATCATCAGCAAGAAAATAAAGTTCATCTCCCTCGACTTCCAATACTTCATTGTCCATCTTTTTACTGATGATAGCCGTCCACAGCTTATAATCAGCATCATAATCATAAAATGACCAGGCATAACGGCTATTGTCACTATGTCCTTTCTTCTTCACAGCTTGCTGAGATTCGGCACGTCGATTGGCCTGTATAGCCATATATTCTCTTATCGGAGGATTTTTGCTTGAAATAGGTTTGGGATCCATTAATACATGTGAAAAATCATAACTATCAACAGCTTGGTTGTCAGGAACCCGTATTCCCGCTAACGTAGACACCGTTCTATACACATCTGAAAGACTGATCATTTGATCGGTTATTCTGGTATTGGCAGGAAACATAGCATTAGCTCCATTGTTGCCAGCCCAATGCCAGATAAAAGGCACTCTATGCCCTCCTTCGTAAACATAACCTTTTTTACCACGTAACGCTTTCCCATCTAAACCAATACCTTGAGCGTTTACATAACTAGCCTTCTTTTCACCTTTATCCTGAAACTCGATACGGTCCCCTCCGTATACTCCATCTTTGTTATCTTTATAAAGCTTATTGCTCCAAGTATATTGTTTGGGCTTACCTGCTCCATTGTCACTGGTGTAAATGATAATCGTATTTTCCAACTGGCCAAGCTCTCTAAGCTTTTCTACAAACAATCCTATCGCCACATCGGATTCATACACCATATCCGTTCTCTGATTAACCGTTTGACCTTTGACAGAAATTGCGCCTTTTTTTGTTAAATTTTCCGTATCAAGCGGATCATTAACATTAAAAGCTACTGGTGGTTTGTGTGGCGTATGACCCGCTTGAGACATATAGTGAATATAAAAGGGCTTATCTCCCTGCGTAGCATAATGGTTATCCAAAAAGCTTAATGCATCCCTCATTAGCAGTGGTCCAACGCTTTGGGTGGTATAGTTGTCCATTCTTTTACCCTTCTTTGCATCGACCAAGTGCTTACTTATTTGGGCTTTAGTCAGTTGCTTAAAATCGCCAGCTGAAAATCTGGCTAGCTTACCATTTTTGAAAAAGGCATACGGAGGTTTTTGTATACCATTTGCCAATGCCAAAGAGTGATCAAAACCATGATCGAAAGGTCCATCTTTGTATGTACCCTCTGCTACATTTGCATATCCTCCCATATGAACTTTGCCAAAAAAAGCAGTGTGGTAGCCATTCTTTCCAAGTTGGTCAGCCAAAGTTTCCTGACCAGGTAAAATCTGATTGGCTTCTTCATGCCCCCAAGTACCCTTAGGTAATTTTCCTCTATAAACATGATTGCCCGTTAGTAATGCATATCGTGAAGGGGCACAAACAGATGCTGGAGAATGTGCATGATGAAATGAGACTCCCCCTTGTGACAACTTATCAATGTTAGGAGATAATGTTTTATTTATTGGGTTATAAGCGCCAATATCTCCTTGGCCAATATCATCAACCATAAATATTAGAACATTCGGACGTTGGTCTTGTGCATTAACTGTAGTGCTTATTATTAAAGCAATAATAAATAGTGTTAATTGTTTCATTGTTTAAAAGATTTAATCCTGATTATAATTTCAATTATTTTCGGTTCATTAGGCTCAAAAGCAAAGCTAGGAGCCTAGCCTAAGCACTCATTTTTTCTTACCCGATTTTCCCTTGCCTTTGAAAAGAATGTCGCCGCTTTTAATTTGCGCTAGATCGTTTATCATTTCGGGCTTCACTGCTTGCCACCAGCGAACCAGGTGTTTTTTATAGCGTTGCACAACTTCCGGGTGCTGGGCACTGACGTCAGTTAAGCCACCGGGATCTTTGATATAGTCAATAAGCTCGGGGGCTGTTCCTGGCTTGCCCCAACTCATGCGGTACTGCTTGTCGTAAACGGCGGCGTAACTGTATTTGTATTGCTCAAGTTGGTCACTGCGTGGCCAGCGTCCCCGGTGAGATACCAGTACGCGATTTGCTGGCACCAGACTTGTTTGCCCTAAGATGTCTGGCAGCAGGTTATGGCCGCTGATCTTGGCATCATCCAGTTTCACCCCAGCGATGGCAGCAAAGGTAGGCAGCAGATCGGTTGCACTGGCAAGCACATTGTTCTTGCCCGCAGTGGTCACGCCTTTCCAGCGGATGAAAAAGGGCACGCGGGTAGAGCCAACCCAGGCCTGACTTTTGGCTCCTCTCATGCCGGCATTAAAAAGACCCGATTCCTGCAGAAAGCCATCATCATCGTGGCCAGCACCGCTTGCGCCTGAAATGGCATGTCCATTATCAGTCATAAAGATCAGTATCGTTTCGCGAGGTGAAGTTTGTTGCTGCTGCCACTGCAACAGACGACCTACGTTAGCATCCAAAGCACTGACCATAGCGTAATAACCTTGCTGCTTTTTCGTTAGTTTTGTGTCCTTGTATAAGTCTAAGAACTGCTGCGGCGCCGCGACCGGACCGTGCGGGATACTGGTAGGAATATAGGCGAAGAAAGGCTTACTGGTATCGGCGCTTTCCATCCACTTCATGGCCTCGCTAAATAATACGTCGGCGCAAAAGCCTTTATACTTGACTCGCTTGCCATTTAAGTTCAGAGGTGGATCAAAGCGTTTGAGCTGATTGTAAGTCCAGAGCGCATGATCAAAACCGCGATGATGGGGTTCAAGGGGTTTACCGCTAAGTCCCACCTTATCTTTAGGCGAACTCAGATGCCACTTGCCGAACATGGCGGTCTGATAAGAACCCTTTTTCATAACCTGCGGCAAAATGGTGATATCATCGCGCAGGTTATTGCGCTTTAAAATAGTGTGTGTCACGCCTGCGACAAAATGATGGCGACCGCTCATTATCTCCGCCCGCGTGGGTGCACAAGAGGGCGCCACATTGAAGTTAGCAAATTGCAGCGACTGGGCTGAAAGCTTATCTAAATTAGGTGTATGAATGAGCTTATTGCCCATCATACCCAGCTCTCCCCAGCCCATGTCATCAGACATCACTAGAATAATGTTTGGTTTCAACACCCTCTCTACAGATGCATTGTCAACGATTGATTGTGCCGCAACAATTGAACTTGCGACGCAAAAAACAGCGCACAGAATGGAAACTAGCCGTTTGCGACTAAGTAAAATAAACAATAGTTTGATCCTTTCATAGATTAAAAAAGTTGCTAAAACGTTGCTAAAAAGAACAGCAGAGAGCTTATACCCGTAATAAACAAGCCCCCTACAATGATAGGAAGCTTGTTCAACCTATTACTGACCCTTTCTTCTTATACCTTTCTTCTTACACCTTTCTTCTTACAAAAAGGCCTTGCAGGCTATAGATCCCACAACGGAGTCATCACTCCGGGTTTAGATTTCTTCTTGTCGTCAGCCAGCTCAGGCACAGAATAGGCTTTTCGGTTTTCATCATTCTCTGAGGTGATCCGGCGCATGTGCTCACGCATCAGTTCGAGCACTTTTTTCAGCTCCGGGTTTGCGGCCACATTGCTTGATTCGCCGGGATCGGCTTTCAGATCAAACAGCTCTTCAATCACAGGCTTGGTATTGTCATAGCGAATATACTTGTACCTGTCTGTTACCACAGCGCGACTTTGAAAATTCCCCATCTCCTTTTTGATTTTTTTATTTTCCGGGCTCGATCCCCAGCCCATGCCCGTATAGAAGTTTTCAATAAAGACGGCTTGGTGCAAAACGGCGGCAGGATCTAGCAAGGCAGGCACTATGCTTTGCCCCTGCATGGAGGAAGGAATTTTAGCATCGGCCAGCTCCAGCATTGTAGGAGCCAGATCGATGGCACTCAACAGCGTCTTGGAGGTGGCACCAGCACGATGCTGTGGAAGACGCGGATCAACCACAATCAGTGGACTACGCGCCGATTCAGCATAGAGCAGTTCCTTGCCGCTAAGCATGCGCGCCCCTAAAAAAGAGCCGTTGTCCGACATATAGACGACAACTGTGTTGTCCGCTATACCAAGCGACTCAAGTTCCGCGCGAATTCGCCCAATGGCATGATCCATCCCTGAAACCAACGAATAATAGATGCGCATTGTTTCCTGAAAGACCGCTTCATCGCGGAAAAACGTGTGGCCATAGAGATCGAATGCATCTGATTTTGCATCTGGTTTTGCATCGTTGATTTTACCGAGACGCTCCAATGGAATGACCTGCCCCTTTGCCTGTGCTCGGTTACGTTCCGAGTAGAGCTGGCTCACTTTTCCAGCCCGATTAAAGCCGGAACCGCGATAGCCCGCTTTGACCGAAGCGGGCAGCTTTTCAAAATCAGTCCAGGTCATGTTGTTACGCACCGGCATTTGAATATCCCGATACCATTCATAAAACCGCGGATCCACCGTTTCTTTTTCCCTCCACGGCCCATGCGGGGCCTTGAAGCCGACGGTCAGGAAAAACGGCTCTTTTCGTGCTTTGGCTTCGTGAAGAAAGGCTATGGCCTGATCAGCGCGTACCTGCGAAGAGTGTTTTCCTTTCTGGGTTCCGTAATAGCCTTCATTCCAATATTTTCCCTGCCCAGGAACCCCACGCCACACGTCAAAGAAGGAACTCAACTGATCGCCCTCATATTCCGGCTGAGGAACGCCGTCAATGACCTTCAGCTGTTTAGCACGCGTTCCTTTATACGCTTTCTTATCCTTCACTGTGAAGTGGTACTTGCCGATATAGCCAGTATAATATCCGGACGCTCGCAAAACCGCGGGAAATGCCTCGCCAAACTCCTTTACCGAGAAGCTCAGATTATACGGATTATTAAACCCGACCATATTCGCACTTTCGTGGCGGCCACTCAAAATCGCTGCCCGCGATGGCAAACAAATTGGCGAGGCGTGGTGCACGTTTAAAAACGAGACCCCATCTGACGCCATCTGATCGAGGTGAGGCGTTTTTGCAACCGGATCTCCTCGATGCCCCATCACATCCCATGCATGGTCATCGCTCAGTAAAAAAATAATGTTTGGCCGCGATGCTAAAACAGGCTCGGTTTTGCTTTGTGCAGTTGCCGCCCCGCCAATCAGCATGATGCCTGTCAATAAGATCCATATTTTCAAATTTTTTTTCATATGTTCTACTCATTTCTATCTCGCTAAGAGATCACTTTCTTATACGGAGATGTGCTTGGCTTAATGTGCTTGGACTTTCCTTATTCTTTTATTAGTTTAAAGGTTACAGGCCACTTCTCATTGTCAAAAACGGCATCAGCTGGCGGGGTGATCACAATACCTTCAGCCGTGCGTGTCCATGTTATTTGGGCATCACTGCCAAGTAATGATATAGATTTAATTTTTACATCTTTTGCTACTGCGCTGTTTGAAAAGCTCGAAATGGTAAAGGTTTTTTTCGGCCAGCCCATACGGGTTGCGTAGATATTCTGACTATCCTTACTGCGGGTAAAACGGATATCGCCATCGTTGAGTTTAAAGCGGCCCATTTGCATACGCTCAGGGTCATTATAAACATGTCCCTTCTTTCTCGTGTGCACTTTACCTAAGGATTTACCTGGCTCCAGCTCTCCATACACCAACCAGGGACGGCTAGCATGGATACCTTCGCCAACGACATCCATCCAGCGCTTCATCTCTTTTAAAAATAAAACTTCTCTTTCCTGGATAGAGCCGTCTGATTTTATTGCAAGATTAAGCATCATATTGCCGTTTTTACTGACGGTGTCGATGATTTTTCTGAAATTCCGATCAGAAGCCAACTTCCCCATTCTACCAGGTCGATAAAACCATCCTGATATACTGCTATGTGTTTGCCATTTATAAGGGGCCGTACCTACCATAAAACCGCCTTCATAATCGGGAACAGCCTCTTCTTTGTATAGTGATTCGCGTTTGAAAGTGATAACCGGTTCAACGCCCCATTGCTGAGATTTGTTATAAAAATTCGCAACGATGCGGCGAAAAGCGTCTTGTGTAACATAGCTGCCGGTAGCACCAAAGATATCAGCGGTTCCGCCATCGACAAAAATATAGTCAGGGTGAAAGGTATCCACCAATTCACCAAGCGTATCTTCCCATTTTTGAGTGGCTTCAGGTTTGGGTAAACCGTTTTCATCTAAGCCTTCGCCATATAGTTGAACATAACGCGGGTCGGCGGAATCGTAACCTTTTACCTTGTTATAGTACCAAGAGTGCCTGGCCACGTGGGTAGAAACCCCCACCTTAACCCCGCGCTTTCTGGCTGCATCGATAACAAGTTTAGTGGTATCTTTCTTCGGCCCCATTTTAGCTGCATTAAACTCATCAATTACTTTTGAGTCCCACATGGCAAAGCCGTCATGATGTACGGCCATAGGCACAATATATTTAACGCCGGCCTCATCTAATAAACGAACCATTTCTTCAGGATCAAAGCCGTCGCTGCTCATCAGCGGAATAAGATCTTTGTAGCCAAATTCTTTAGGATCGCCATACCATTTTTTTTGCATCAGATAAGTAGCCGCTTGTTGGTTATCCGGCTTGTTTGGAAATTTTGGGTACATATGGTGTGCCCACTGCCCAACAGGGTTTTTAATAGCCGTCCCGGCAAACTCTCCTTTTTGGCCAAAGAATTTAACAACATCTTTGTTAAAATGGTTACCCATTATTGAGTGCGGCCCCCAGTGGTAGAAAAAACCAATTTTGGCATCTTCATACCATTGTGGCACCTCATAGCTTGAAAGGCTCTGCCGGGTGGGTTCAAACGTCTTGGCTTCTGTCTTGGCCTCTGTCTTGGCCTCGGCAAAAGTAGAGCCTAAAAATAGGCTCAACATGACAATAGTTACCATTTTATTTTTCATATTCTCACTCTCGGTTATGAGTAAAATAAACACTATATTTACTCTCATAAAAAATATTAAAATTATTTTCAAACACTGAAGATACAGATAACCATTACATCACAACATAGTGTTGAAAATATCTTAAACATTCAAAAGGTTGTCGCGAATTGTCGCAAGATGTATTAAAGGTGATGCAAGCTGAGATGGATACTAGAAAGTGCGGGGGTATTCACTCTTGAGGAGTACTATATTGATAAGTGTTCGATTACAGAATCTCTTTCAATAAGGTGAGGCATAAATAAATGAGTTTTTACCGTTGAATCGACACTATCAGATAGTTTTATCGCTAAATTGGCAGCATAACTGGCCATTTCTCTTACCGGGTAATGCATCGTTGTCAGTTCTGGAATACATGCAACCGAGATTGATAAATCATCAAAACCAATCACTGAAATATCCTCTGGAACACGAATACCATGGGCATGTAATTCATGTACTACACCAATAGCCATAAGATCGTTATAGGCTAAAATCCCGGTAACTTTATTGCCTTTTGCTAATAATGCACGAACAGCTTCTTTGCCTCCGTTCATATCGGCGGTAGTACCGTATTCAATCATGGTATTATCTAAAATTATGCCCGCATTATTTAAGGCTGTTCGAAATCCATCAAGACGAACCTGAGCATCTGGATTTACGTCTTTACGCGAAATGACGGCAATATTTGTATGACCTCTGTTTATTAGATGTCTTGTTGCTTCCTGTGCCCCCATATTATTGTCTAACCAAATGCATCGATGGGCTATTTTTGCAATAAAACGATTAATAAAAACTAAACCTGGGATTTTTTCAGCGAGCTCACATAATATTTCATCACTACAATGCATGCTGTGAAAAACTATGGCACCACAGCGATGTTGGACTAAAGAGTCTATCGCATCAAGCTCAGCTTGTTCACTGCCATATGCAGTACTAATTAGCACCCGAAAGTCATTTTCTTTGGTGATTTCTTCTGCACCGCAAGCTAAAGTAGCGAAAAAAGGCATCGAAACTTTTGGAATAACAATACCAAGTGAATTAGATTTTTTACTGACTAATGCTTGTGCATTGATATTAGGACGATAGCCTAACTCATCAATTACTTTTTGTACTTTTGCACGACATACTTTACCGACCTTACCTTGTTTTCGAACAACGCGAGAGACAGTTGATGTTGAAACACCGGCAACACGAGCAACATCTTTAATTGTAATCATAATTCCATTCATAACACTTCCCAAAGAAAATAATTTTTAACAACGGGCTTGAGTAACCTGACTTTCAGGTCACTCACTCTGAAGTGAAACTAGAGTTTATAAGAAACACTTAACTCAACACGTCTGTCGCTATAGCCAAAATTTTCTGGTCGCTCCATGTTTTCATAATACGAATGTAATTCAGTGCGGGTTAGATTTTTTCCTTTAAGAGATATTTTCAAGTTATTACTAACTTTATAACTAACAGACGCCGACAAGCTGCCACTTGCTTCACGGAAGACCGCATCACCGTTGTTTACCTCTTGATGATAGTCATCACGCCAGTTCCAGGCAACTCTTGCTGAAAAATCATCTTGAACATAAATGCCAACCACGTTGTAGCTGAACTCAGACAAGCCCTCCAGTGGCAAATTACGCCCCTCTTGCCCCTCTATAATAGAAGGTGTTTCACTGTCAATCCAAGTGCCATTCACCTGAACACCTAGATGTTGTAGGTAGCCGGGCAGAAAATCAAAAAATTGTTGATAGGCAACTTCAAGTCCTTTTAAATCGCGCTCTTGACCATTAACTTGGCTGGTTATATCAAATTCAATACCATCATAAGTCTGTTTGATAGTAGATTTTCGCAGAAAGCCATCAATTTTTTTGTAAAAGAGCGAGCCCGATACATAGCTGGTATCATTAAAATACCATTCCAAAGTAACATCGGCATTATCAGACGTAAATGCTTTGAGGTATGGGTTACCTGCTTTTCCGGTCAACTCGTCATAATTCAGGCTAGTTGTTGACGGGCTCATGGCCATAAAACTAGGTCGTCCCATCGTTGTAGAGGCGGCAAAGCGAAAAATTAATTCATCACTTAAATCAAATTTAACATTCATTGATGGCAGAATATGATTTTCATCAGTATCAACCGTCAGTGGCTCGTAGCCACCTTCTGCTTGTAAAACTGATCCTGTTGAAGAAATGTCACTTTTGACTAGTCGCACACCAACATTACCCGAGACCGGAATACCTGCCAACTCGGAGACCATATTTAGCTGAGCATAAGCGGCGTAGGTTTTTTCTGAAAAATCATAGGTATCATTCTCAAGGGGGGTATCGTAAATTGAGCCAATATCGTATGCTGCCAGAATCGCCTCTTTATTGTCTCTCAAAAATTCACTATCTGCGATAACCATGCCCTGTGGTCGAATTACCCCGCCTTCTTTGGCATAAAAATCATCCGAACCGGCGATAAAGAGCCCATCGAAACCATTAAGATCCCCAGCGGGGTTATTCACCTTTAGATCAAAAGAATCACGTATTGCATCACGTGAAGTAATACGAATGCCGGCGTCAATACTTTCGATAACACCATCATATAAGTCATAGGTAAAATCGACACGTGCTGCCGTTTCACTGCCGGTCAGATCTTGTGATCTGTCACGATATTGTCTAAGTTTATAATTGTCAGGATCACTGACATCTAATGGTTCACCACCAGAAAATACAGTTACCGATGGGGATCTATGATGAGCATTGGTATAATCCATGCTGAGAACATTATTTTGAGACTTAGCCTCCGGTTTCATATTGACTTCTTCTTTATGGCTATCACTATCGGTATAACTGACCTCTGCATTAAATTGCATATTCCCGAGTGAATATTCACCACCAATGGCAACATTATAACTGTCAGTATCGCGTACATTGTACTGAGATAACGCATTGTAAATAGCTTTCTTAAACTGAGCGGTGGTGACATGCCCTGAGTCATCAAAAGTAATAGCAGTAAGATCTTTAATTTTGTGAGTAAATACCTGAGCCTCTCTACGCTGAACTCCTTCGTACTGGGTAAAGCCGGTATCTAGGAAAAAACTGAGATCGTTATTAGGCACCCAATCAAAGCCTAACAAAACATTAGTACGCTTAGTTTCTTCTTGTCCAAAGACGATATTGTTACCGTATGACATTTTAGTGCCAGCGGGAGGATTAAATTTTTCGGGAACATCGTCTCTCCAGCGAAAGGTTTTGCTACGCTCAAAAGCTGCTTGACGCTCTTGATAATTAACTGCGAGCAAGGCTCCAATATCACCCACACCAGTTTGCCAGTTATTGCCAAGCACTAGGCTAATTTTAGGGCTTACTGGATCTACCCCCTCGGCATCTGCGGCCAAATCAGCATATTCTGCGCCAACAGTCACCGCTGCTTTAAATTTCTTAAAATCGGTAGAGCGTAGGCGATGCATATTTATGTTGCCACTGATACCACCTTCAATCTGTTTGGCCACAGGTGACTTAGTAACATCGACTCTTTTCATCGCTTCAGAGGGTATATCGCTATATGTCAAACTACGTGTACCACCGGTAAACACCGTTCGGCCATTCACTAAAGACAAGGTTTCTCTTAACCCTCTAAGGGCTACCGAGTCACCTTCGCCACTGTCACTACTGCCTATTTGAATACCTGGCACCCGCTGTAATGCTTCGGCTATGTTAGCATCGCTAAACTCACCGATATCTGTTGCAGCAATGGAATCTAGTACCTGTGAAGCGTGACGTTTTTCAGTCATTGCCGAGGTAAGCGCGTTGCGTATACCTGTAACCTCAATCACTTCAATTTGTTTGGTTTCTTTTATCTGTTCTTTTGTCTCTTGGTCTGACTCTGCGGCTTGGGCTGGAATTAGTGCGGCAGAAATACAAATTGCCAGTGTTGTTTTTAAAAATCGATGTTGCTTTATTTTATTCTTATTTTTATTCATTGTACTTCCCCTAATAAGATTGAATTTAATTCAGAAATATCAAAATGACCACATACCGCCTGTGGCATATCAAGATCTTACAGACTATTATTTTTCCTTATACTGCACTTATACCAATTGAATTAATGAATGCACCACTTAGCGAGAATTAAAAGGCTTAGAGGCAAGGCATTGATTGAAGAGAATGGTTCTTCCCTTGTCAAAATCAATAACGCCGCATATAAGCCTTTTAAACTCGCCCTTCGGGAGCTAAGTAGCAAACTGATAACATCACAAAATGAATGATATATAGAATAACTATATTTAACTCATTTTGTTTGTTCTAAGCTCGCTACTGTAGCTCTAAGTTGAGCGATTCATTATTTCAATTGGTATTAGATCAGAATCTGACTATCACTAGTAAAACAAATGAATGTGTCAAAGATATGCCCGAACAATACTATTTTCCCTCAATTGGGTTACACAAGGATACATCTTGATACAAATCGCAAATTAAACTATTTATATGCTCATTTTGAGTTTATTTTAATACTTTGCTGTGACAATATCTGACTCTGAGCCTTAATTACCGTGCCCGTAAGCGAGTTCCCTACCCTGATGAGCACACTCGCAATACCTGCTTCGGTTTTAACGCTATTGCTATTAACGACACTGATATCGCCCTCAACAGCAAAACTAATTTCCTCACCCGAAACAGGAATGACATTACCATTTTTATCGACAATTCTTGCATAAACAAAGACGGTATCATTCACACCCGCTTGTATTGGTTTACCACTTTCATCAATTTCCAGTTCAATTTTAAATTGAGCTTCAGGTGTAGCTATATGATGATGCGCGGTTACTTTACCGTCGATATAACCTAGCGCTTTAAGTTCACCCTGCTCAAATTTATCCAGATTGAAAGTAAAAGGCGGGTGCGCCAAATTATTACTGTTGCCGTTTTGATCGGGTTTTTGCATACCTAAGCTTTTACCATTTAAAAACAACTCCACTTGGTCGCAGTTACTAAAAATGCGCACATTTAAATCAGAGCCTTGCTGCCATTCACTGGCGATAAAAATCATCGGACCGCTCTGATATTTTTCCGAGACTTCGCTAGCATCACGCTGTGATTGGAAAAAAAAGTAGCCATATTTAGGCAGTCTATCGATACTCATGATGCCAGATGACTCAAGATCTGCTGAAAAGCCACGATTATAGTCAAACATAACCCAGTAACCATCGGCAAAGGCTCGGCTATTGAAATTATCATTATGAGACTCTTGAATATTAGCAGCCTGCTGCAACAAGCGTTTTTCACCCGAGGACAACAATTGGCGGCTTGAACGATCAGCGGCTTTTAAGTCAGACCAGTTATCCTGATTGAGGCCGGCATTCATCGCATGATATTCCCAATCACCATATTCAGAGACGATATAAGGTTTGTTGCTTGGCTGTTTACTTTTGTTCTTACCTTGCTTTTTATTTTTCTTCTTACCCTTTTTATGCCTTGCGTGTTTTAGTCTGTGCTGACGCGCTTGTACATAAATATCATAACCATAGTCTTTCCATCCGGCTGAAAAACACTGATCACTTGGACACTCTTCATGCACAGCCGCATTTAACTTATCGATAAATTCTTCAGGCATGCGAGATTCATTGAGGGAACACTCCCAAGCCAATACAGCAGGGTGACTACGATCGCGACGTATCATATCCCGGCAGGTTTTTATGACGTGCTGGCGAAAAGCTTGGCTGTCGCTATAATATTGCCAGCCGAGAATATCATTGAGCACAAGCAGACCAAGTTCGTCGGCTGCGTCCATAAAGGCCGGGGACTGTGGGTAATGTGACAAGCGTACGAAATCAAAGCCAGCGGCTTTAATTTTAACGGCATCGCGATACTGAGCGTTGTCGGACAGCGCATAACCTATATAAGGATATTCCTGATGACGGTTGACGCCACGCAAAAACATGTCTTTACCGTTAAGTTTGAAGCCATCTTTAGTTATTTCAAAGCGCCTGATACCAAGACGCGTCTGCTTTTTATCAACCACTTGCGCTTCACCCACCACATGAGTTACTAGTCGATACAAGTTAGGCTCACTCGTTGACCAAAGCTTAGGTGTCGCAACTAGCAGAGATTGAAGTACTTCAGTGTCCTGCCCTGCTGCCAAACTAAGCGCTTTGGATGTTTGTTCTAATACTTTAGTGTCTTTGAAGAAAAGCTGTTGAAGTACTTTAAATTGCTGGCTTTCTTTACTGTCATTTTTAATATGAGTTTTAACGGCAATTTCAGCTTCTTTACTGCTTACCCTTGGAAAGGAAGCATAGACACCACCGCTGGCGACCTTGTCAGCAAACATTTCATCGGTAATATGCAGTTGATTTTTAATGGTTAAAGAGACATTGCGGTACAAACCACCATACATATTGAAATCAAGCCTATTTAGGGGTTTAGGACCCGTAACCAGACTATCTCGGTTGTCTAACTTAACCACAACTTCATTCGGCTGATCAAAACTCAACACGCTGGAAATGTCGATAACAAAGGGCAAATAACCACCATGATGGCTGATCATTTTTTTATTATTTACCCAGACCTCGGCCTTATTCATTGCCGCTTCAAAACGTAAAAAAGCTTTTTTTCCTCGCCACTTGGGCTCAGCAGTAAAAGACTTTTTATACCAGGCCAAACCTTGCCACTGATCTGTAGTAACCTTAGGTTCAATTCGGGTGGTATGGGGCAGTTCAACCTGCACCCATGCGGTTGCCTCAATTGACGAAATGTCAAAATTCTTTGTTACGGTCTCTGCTATATTATCAGAACGATAGAACTGCCATTGCTTGTTGAAATTTAATGTGGTGGCCGAGTAGCTCTCACTTAATTGCTGATTGGAGCAAACAGCAAACGTAACGGTAAGGCAGAGTAACCCCCATAGAACTAGCGTTTTTTTCATCTTTTTATACCCTGCTATCAGCAAATTTAAAGTGCACAGGCACCTTCAATTTATTATATTACTTATTGTTCTTTTTTTTATTTTTTCCCTTGCCCTTGTTTTTACTCTTTAACATATCCAACATTCTGGTCACTGGGGTCAATGGAAACTCAGGGTGATCAACATGGGCTTGTGCTAACAAACCAGTCATTCGGCTAACTTGATCTGGATGTTTATCAGCGACATCATTTTCCTCACCGATATCAACTTTTAGGTTATACAGTTCAGGGGCTTTACCCTGAAATCTTACCAATTTCCAATCGCCTTCCCTAACCGCTTGAATAGGCCCTTGCTTTTCATTAAATTCCCAATATAAATACTCATGCTTTGCTTGCTTTTGACTCTGGCCTAACAAAGAAGGGACATAGGAGATGCCATCACTTGGCTGACACTTTTTAACTTGTGCCAATTCACAGACTGTGGCCATAAGATCCCATGAGGCAAAAATATGGTCTGAGGTTTTATTTTCTTCGATGGTTTCAGGCCACCAGGCAATAAATGGCGCTCTGATGCCACCTTCATAGAGATCTCTTTTGCGGCCACGAAGCGGTCCATTACTGTTGAAAAAGCCTCTATCGAATTCATGGCCATGATCACTGGTAAATACTACTAAGGTATTTTCACTGAGGCCCTGCTCTTTTAAAGTATTTAATAAGCTACCTATGTCTCTGTCCAGTCGAGACACCATACCGGCATAAGCAACATTTCCTTCACTATCGTTACGGTAATGCCCTTTGGTATTAAGTTCACGCTTAGGCCAACCGAGGTTTTTATACGCCTCTTTGGAGTCATCAGGTACGGTAACCGCCAAATGAGGAATGGTATAGGCTAAATAAAGGAAAAATGGTTTATCTTCCTTTTTATCTTTAATAAATGACAGCGCTTCTTGGGTCAAGATATCATGGGTGTATGTTCCTTTATTATTGAGATAATCATTGCCTTCAATAATTGAAATATCGTTATTTCGATACATCTTGTCCCAGTAATAATGATGGGCTGCTACATGGGTTTTATAACCATAAAAATAGTCAAAGCCTTGCTGTAATGGCATAGCAGTATGAGCACCATTAACAGGATCGTCTGCTTCAGCAAGACCCCATTTACCTATAGCCCCAGTGCGATAACCTGCTTGCTGTAAAACTTCGGCAACCGTGACATTTTCAGCTTTGAGGTCAACTGGCTCACCGGTTCTTGTCCATTTAGGGTTACCACGAATAGGACTATGCCCTGAATGTAATCCTGTTATTAAACTAGCTCTTGATGGACCACACACGGGTGCGGCTGCATAATGCTGAGTAAAGAGCATGCCTTGCTTAGCCATTTGATCTAAGTATGGGGTTTTTATTTTTTCCTGACCGTACGCGCCGATATCACCATAACCCAAATCATCCGCCAAAATATAGATAATGTTCGGCTTGGTGTTGGCATTGGCGTTATCCGCTGGTGCTAAATCAGTTGATGCCTGCGCATAACTGCTGGCCATGAGTAACAGGGACAAACATCTTGTCACCTTTTTAACTATTTTCATTGTTAATACCTTATTACCGTAAAATTTAATCTAGATGAAATTACACTTTGTCAGTTTTTTTCTTCTTTTTATTTTTTTTACCTGTCTTGCCTGCGCATAATGTTTTATTTCTTTCTGCCGCGGATCTAATACTGCAAAGATCAAACGCTTTTAACACCGGTTGCCAGTCGCCATTGGCATCTTTACTTAAGCCATGATCATTTGAATTTTCAATCCATTGGTCTAATTTTTTCACTAAACGCGCTTTGATTTTTTGATGAGCCGCTGAATCTGCTAAGTTATTAAGCTCCCAAGGATCATTTTCTAAATCGTAAAGCTGTTCACGCGGTTTAGTTTTTGCGAAAAAGTAAGCCTGATCTGCATTTAACTTACCCGCAGTATGTAACTCTCTTAATAACGGTAAAATTGGCCGAACCGTTGGTTTATCGTAATAAGCCATACGTGCATCCCAAGGTACTTGCGGCATAAAGTTAGCAATATATTTATAACGTTTTTCAACCACAGTACGGCTGTTATCAACTATTTCGTCATGCCGATCACGGGCAGCATAAATGGCACCTTTGGCTTGGTAGTTGGGGTTATTTAATAATGCCTGTCCCTGCATATGCTCAGGTACTTGGACACCAGCCAGATGTAAAATACTTGCGGTCAAGTCGATGCCATCAGTCATATCGTTATTTATCTGGTTCGCGCTTATACCCGGTCCGGCGACAATCAGTGGCACATGAATACCATCTTCAAATAAATAACTCTTGCCTCGTATCTGACAGCGACCGTTATCGCCCATAAAAATGATAATGGTATTTTCTAGCAGGCCTTGTGCTTTCAACTGCTGCTGCACTAAACCAATCTCATGATCAATATATTCTAGCGTGTCGTAATAAGTGGCAATATCCAGTCTAACCTCAGGGTGGTCCGGTAAATACGGCGGCACCTCAACGTCACTCAAAGATACCGGATGCTTAGACGCTTTACGCACTTGCTGCCAGGTATCATCCATCGCACGATGAGTCATTTTCAGCTGAATTTGCATAAAAAACGGTTTACCAGCTTCAATTTTCTTTTTTCGATCGAAAACAGGATTTTTTTTATCGGTTTGAAAATTAAGATCAAGCTTCCTGCCTGCCGTATATACTAACTCGTTGCCCAGCAACACCGAATAGCCAGCTTGACGCAGGTAATGTGTCATCGGTTTTACATGCTCAGGTAAGACATTAGTCTTATCCCTGTGGTGATGACCGCCCATACTGGTTTGATACATGCCCGTCATCAGCGAAGTACGACTAGTAGAGCAAATAGGGGAGTTGGTGTAGAAACGATTAAATTGAATACCGTTTTTCGCTAGTTTATCCAGATTAGGCGTCTGTAAACCTTTGGCGCCATAGCTGGGTAGATCAATGCCAATATCTTCTGCCATCAATAAAACAATATTTGGCTGCGTTTTCCCCTGCACTGATAATGAAATAAATACCAGTAACATCAATAGTATTAATAGATAATTGGCAGTTTGGGGCCTTGCATGCTTCATTAACCGTTCTAACATTTTATACTCCAATTAAGGTTGCTTGCTTATTGCTTATGGCTCATTGCTTTTATTGTTATTGCTTGCGCTTGCAACCCTGCACCACTGACAGTGAAGACGATATCACCCGATTGATCTGTCGCTTGTATTAAGGCTAACACTTTACCCATAAAGGCTTTACGTGTTGGCACCTTGTGGGGGGCCAGATCGAGGATATCGCCGTTTTCAACACCGATGAGGCGTGCCGGTCCAGAGAGATCAAAAGTTAACTGGTTATCGGCATACGGCACAAAATTACCCTTGGCGTCGACAATATCGATTTCCAATTGAACAACATCACGTCGATTGGCATTGATGACTGTTTTATCAGCCAAAATGGAAACACTCGCTGCTTTTCCTGCACTACGCACAGTATGTTCTTTGATAACCTTACCGGTTGCATCCTTAGCAACGGCTTTTAACATCCCAGGTTTGTAAGGCACTAGCCAGACCAATTGCATATCGTCTGTCATTAGCTTTTCACCTAGAGACTGACCATCTAAAAACAGTTCAACCGAGGCTTGGTTGGTATACACCACTACAGGTATAGCAACGCCCTCTTTGCCTGGGTGGGTCCAGTGCGGCTCTAACCGAACCATAGGCTCCGTAGACCACTGACTTTGATACAGATAATAAACACCCTTAGGGAATCCAGCTAAATCGAGTACACCAAAGTTGGCGGTACGTGCAGGCCAACCAAAAGACTCTCCCAGATAGTCATAGGCCGTCCAACGGAAAGTACCTAACAGATAAGGCAGATCACGTGCTTTTTTGATCTCATCTCTGATCGACATACGCACCAAAGAGTTATCAAAAGAAGAGCCATATTTAATATTATGCTCAGGAAACACCTCAGTTTCAGTTAAATCAGCGACTGGATATACTTTGTCCTTTATCTTCTGCCATATTTTTTTTGCATCGCGTTTTGTTTCCCAAGGGGCAGGGTTATCACGAGTACGATAGCGTGTTTTCGAGCGATAAACACCACGGGTATGCATGGTATGGGTTATTTCAGTGCCAATTGTCGGTACATCTGGGTTTGCTTTGTGAAATTTCTCTATCGCGTTTTGGTATTCGCCATGACCGTTAAAACCAGCAATATCAAGATGACCACCAGCATAACCCCGACCTTGGGTGACTGGGCGGGTATTGTCGAGTTGTTCAACAAAGTTTTTAATCAGTTTTTGCTGATCAGGGGTATAGCCCCGCACTTCATTACCAATACTCCACATTATGACACTGGGATGGTTGCGATCGCGACGAATAAAATCCGAAAGGTCACGCTGCCACCACTGTTCAAAATAGTGGCCATAGTCGAATTCTGCCTTCGGTGTCCACCAGCCATCGAATGCTTCATTCATAATGACAAAGCCCATTTCATCGGCCATATCATAAAACTCAGGTGCAAAAGGATTATGAGTGTTTCTGAGTGCATTTACGCCCATGGCTTTTAGCATGGTTAAGCGACTACGTAAAATATCATCTGGCACGGCGGCGCCTACAGGTCCAGCATCGTGATGCATACTGGCACCTTGTAATATTAAGGTTTCTCCATTGAGTAAAAAGCCACGATCGACGGTAAACTCTATGCTGCGAATACCTGTTCGGCTATCTAGACTATCAAGCAAAACCTCATTTTGACTGATTTTACTGCGCACGGTATAAAGGTTAGTGTCATGCGTTGACCAAAGTTTTGGATTGCTTATCAGTAATTCTTGCTGCGCACTTATGGTTTTTTCTGGTGGCAATATTAGTGATACAGTATCTTCTGCCACCACCTTTCCTAATGCATCTATAACTTCGGTAATTAACTCAACTTTCTGATCTGTCTCTGTGGCATTGCTCACTTGCGTATCCACCTTTAAATCAGCATGCTTAGCGCTGACATTTTCGCTACGTATCCAGGTGCCGTCTTTGGCAATAAAGACGGGTGAAGTTGTGGTTAACCATACGTGACGGTATATACCTGAGCCAGTATACCAACGACCACTGGGGGCTTTGCTGTGATCTACGCGTACAGATATCACATTATCCCCAGCTTTAAGAAAGTCAGTGAGATCGTAAGCAAAACCAATATAACCATAGGGACGTTTACCCAGGAACTGACCATTAACCCAGACTTCACTATTCATATAGACACCATCAAATTCAATCCGTATCCTTTTTCCGGCCCAGTCCTCGTTCCATGTTAAGTGTTTTCGGTACCAACCAATGCCTGTAGGTAGATAGCCCCCCATAATGCCGGCGGGATTATTTTCATCATATTCACCCTCTATGCTCCAGTCGTGGGGTAAATCAAGTTTGCGCCAGTCTTGATCATCAAAGTCGGTGTTTTTAGCCAAGCGCTCATCACCCAGATAAAACAACCAGTCAAAATCGATATTGACTGGCTCGCGTGCTTGGTCTGTGATACTTTTGTCGACATCTGCCATGCTACAGGCACAGAGAGTAACAAATAGTAAAGAAACCAGAACCGCTTTGATCCGCTTGTGCTGATTAAATATATTACTCAGCATTCTACTTAGTCTTTTACTCAGTGAAGGTTTCATGATTTTATCTTCCTATTTTTCTTTGCTGTTTTGTCCATCTTTGTTTTATTTTTCACCTTTTTGGTTTTAAAACTGCTGGGAACTGTATTGTTTTTCGACCATTGCTGATACTTGGCCTTGAGTCGGTTAACTATTTCGGGGTGCTTTGATGCCAAATTAATGCTCTCGCCCGGGTCTTTATCTAAATCATATAAAAATTCACCAAGGTCCAATTCGACATGCTGCTTAACAGCATATAAATCATCTTTGGCCAAGTGATATTTCCACTTCCCTTCCCTAACAGCGACTTCATGGCCGGTATCCCAAAATAACAATTCATGGGAAAGTTGCGGCGCATGACCGTTTAACAAGGGGCTTAAGTCAAGACCATCAATAGTTGACGGCGCCTTAATACCCGCCGCTTGTAAAATAGTAGGGTACAAATCCATGGCACTGACAACATTTTCTAGCTCCTTAGCCTCTGGATATTTATCAGGCCAATTGACGATCATAGGCACCCGGATCCCGCCCTCATATAAGGTATACTTACTGCCTCTTAGTGGACCGTTATTCGCATAAATTGGCGTAGAACCGCCGTTATCACCAATATAAATAACTAAGGTGTTTTCTGCCAGGCCCTGCTCTTTCAGAGCGGCCATGATATGTCCTATTTCTTTATCAAGATAAGCGAGTTGCCCTAAGTAGTAGGCCCGTCCCTCTGGGTTATTAGGATAACGTGAATTTGTATACCAGTCGGAGTAACTCTCAACTTCCGGTCGCCAGTCGTGATAGCCCTTAAGCCCCATATCATCTAAATATTTTTGCGGTAACTGATGGGTGAAGTTATGAATGGCATTAAATGATACTTGCAGGAAAAAAGGCTGGTCAGCGGACTGCTTTTGATGTTCCACCAAAAACTTTGTCGCCTGAGCACCGATAAGCTCAGTAGAAAATCCTTCTTGATCAACTAGTTCCTCATTTATCCATACCGGACCAACTTGCATCCCTTGACCATATCCTGCGACCGTTTTCCGATTTTTCTTAGCGGCTTTTTTCACCCGCTCTTGGTATTTAGCTGCTGCCTCTGCATTATGAATTAAAAAATGTTTACGACCGCCAGAGAAACCATACAAGCTATCAAATCCGTGGCGCAGCGGAAAATTACGGTGACTGGCTGAGAGATCTGAACCATAATGCCACTTGCCAATATAACCTGTGTTATAACCATCTTTTTTCAACTGTTCTGGTAGCGTTGCAAACGCTGGATTTTTAAGCCCGTCTCCCCCATACCAATAACCACCAAATCGCTGGGTATAGGAGCCAGTAATCAAACCTGCCCTAGAGGTATTACAAATAGGAGAAGTAGCGTATGCCTGGTTAAAACGTAAACCGCTACTTGCCAAGGCATCAAGATTTGGCGTTTTAACATCTTTGGCATACCCTGTAACCCCCATATCGGCATAACCATGATCGTCACCTACGATCAATAAAATATTGGGCTGCTCTTTAGCATTAACAAAAGATACCTGACCCCAAAGTGCTAAAATGGACAAGCAACCTATTAACTGTTTTTTTACCAACATAAAAATTTCCTACGTTTTATATACTCACATCAAATAGCTAGGTTCAACGCACTAGAGCTGTATTACCTGATGTGAAATGAGGGTTAACACCGTGAAATTTCTTCCACAGATTGAGTTATGCGAGTTAGTTTGACCTAAGAAGGTCGTAGAAAGATATCGAAAGCAACGCAAATTGTCGCAAGATGTAACGAGTGTGATGCAATATAAGTATTTTATGAGATATTTTCAAAATAACAATGGGTTATAATAAATACTCTATGGCGATGTATGGACTTCACAACCCTAGCAACTAGTCTAGAGTTAGAGTAACTATTAAGGAGACCATACATCGCCTTAAAATGATTAATACGAAAGTAAGTAGTACGGTAATCTTCCTATTTCCAAAAAAAAGCGAATCATTTCTGATTCGCTTTTTTAGTTTCGACCTTTAAGTGAGTTTCGAACTTATTTAGTTGCCAACTTTATTAGCTAGTATCGATCTTTTCTTAAAGTTGCGCACTTTATTTAACTCGTACAACAACAAGTGTACGAGTTAAATAGAGTACGAAACTGCATCGTAGCTAAAAGCCTTTAAAATCGTTACTAATAATTTAGTGAAATTAAATAAAGTAGGAAACTGAAAAACGGCTTCATTCATCCCACCTTAAAAAGCGACAAATAAAGTTGGAAACTGGCAGTACCACCAACGAAGTCATTAACTATCGTTATTACTAGGACATATACTCTAACTCGCTTTCGCCCCCATAACGAGATAGATCTAGCCTTCACTATTACCGCATTGCTGACCCTT
>JAPYOO010000143.1 GCA_029938135.1 Bermanella sp.
GCTCCAGGACAAACTGAGCAGCATCTTTGGTGGTGATATGCTCTAAAACAAGCCTAAGGTTTGGCACTTTTGTCACTAGGTTTTCGAGTACTTCATCTAAGAAGCGCTTTTCACGGTCAAAAACATCAACCTCGGCAGAGGTCACTTCACCATGTACTAATAACGGCATATTGTGTTCAGCCATAACAGCCGCAATATCGGTGAGTTTTGATAAATCAGTGACGCCTGAATCTGAGTTGGTGGTGGCGCCAGCTGGGTATAATTTTGCGGCCACCACATGGCCTGACTTAGCGGCATCAATGATTATTTGAGGTGTAGTATTGTCAGTGAGATAGATAACCATTAGGGGGTTAAAATTAGGAAATGCTTGGCTATGGGCCATGATGCGAGATCTATAACTCAGTGCTTGCTCGGCGTTCATAACCGGCGGCATAAGATTAGGCATGATGATGGCTCGGGCCATGGTTTTGGCCGTGGCAGGAACAGTATCTTTTAAAACGTCGCCATCTCGTAGGTGTAAATGCCAGTCATCGGGACGTGTGATGGTGATTTGCTGAGCCATGAAAATTACCTTTTTTGTAGTGGCGGGATTATATCAAAATCTCGGCAAAGGCTGCCAAATAAACGCGCTAAATCTGAATATACCATACTTCCGATAATAACAATTATCGGAAATTGTTATTATCATTACACGGTCTAGTATTAGAGAGTAAATAGACTTATTGGGATGGATATGGAAACTGCTGCGGAAACCCTAGAGCAAAGCTCACTTTTTAATGGCAGTGCCTCGCTTGAGGTCATTACTTTTTACGTGGGAAAAACACAATACGCCACTCCGGTTAGCGAGGTTCGATACATAGAGCAAGATAAACGAAAAACGACCCGTATTGAATTAGATAAAAAAGTAGGCGCTGAGGTAACCAGTTATCAAGGAAAGCCGGTTCCAATATATGATCTGGCCAACCTTATGGGGTGTGAGGCTGAGTACAAAGCAAACTTAGAAACCCTACAGGTGTTGAAAGATGCCGAAAAAGATCATGTTAACTGGATCGATTCATTAGAGAATTGCCTTAAAGATGGCAGTAAATTTACCTTGGCTAAAGATCCTAACCTATGTTCCTTTGGTAAGTGGCTCTCCGATTTTCAGGCGGATGATGAAATTTTGGCTGACATATTTGAAGATTTTGATGCGCCTCATAAAAAAATCCATAGCCTAGCCAGCGAGTTATTATTGTTACGAGACAGCGATGATTTAAAGACAGCTTTAGCTATTTTAACGGATGAACGCACTAAAACATTTACAAAATTAATTGCTTTGTTTTCGGCTGCCCGAGACCGATTAGAAAATATAACACGCCCTATTCTGCTTTATATCGATACGGGCAAAAAAATGATCGCGGTAAGATTAAATGCTATTAGTGATATTGTGACTTACTCAAAAGCGGACTACACAACTCAGGCAGAAGTCGATGATAATACTCAGCTCAAAAGCCTAAACTTTTTCTCAGGATACTTAGAAAACAAGGAGACAGAGTTGCCTCCTTGTGTACTTCTTGATTGGCGCTTGTTTAGCGGTAACTCTTAACGCGTTACGGTGCGCATAGTGACAAATTCTTCTGCAGAGCTTGGGTGAATGCCAATGGTGCTGTCAAAGTCTGACTTGGTAGCGCCCGCTTTAATAGCGATGGCAATGCCCTGCAATATCTCACTGGCGTGTTCCCCTAGCATGTGAGCTCCAATCACCCTGTCGTCTTCCTTGTTAACCACTAACTTCATTAGAGTTCGTTCATCAGAGCCGCTTAATGTGTGTTTAAGTGCTTTAAATTCACTTTCAAATATACTGACGTTAATGCCTTTTTCTATAGCTTGTTCCTCGCTTAATCCGACCGTTGCCATACAAGGCTGAGAGAAAATAGCCGTAGGGATATTGTCATAATTAAGGGTGCCGGGTTTTCCTTGGTATTGCTGTGCTAAAAATGTCATGGCTTCTGCAAGTGCCACTGGCGTTAATTGGGGGGTGTCTATTAAATCACCCATGGCATACACATTAGGCACATTAGTTTGAAAGGTGTCATCTACTGCGATAAAACCTTTTTTATCCAGCTTAACGCCTTGTTCTAATAAACCAAGATTTTCAATGTTAGGGCTTCGGCCGGTCGCCGCGACCACAAGTTCAGTCTGTATCGTTCTACCTGTCGCGTATTGAACTTCATAGCCTTGCGAGTTCTTTACAATAGCACTGGGTTGTTCGGCAATTAAATTTAATCCTTTCTTTAAAATTTCTTTTTCAGCATGTTGTCGAGTAGACTCATCAAAGCCGCGTAATAACTTACCTGACCGTGAGGAAATGTGTGTGTCGCACCCTAGACCATTCAATATGCCCGCAAACTCAACGGCAATATAACCACTGCCAACAACTACAGCCGATTTGGGGAAAGTATCAAGATAGAACAGCTCGTTACTGCTGATAAAATGCTCTTTACCTGGAATGTCTGGCAGACTTGGCCAGCCACCTGTGGCTAATAATATTTTAGAGCTGCTATAACGTTTACCGTCTACTTCAACTTCATTATTACCCATGATTTTCCCATGCCCCCACAAAGTGGTGACACCTGAATTATCTAAGAGCTTTTTATAAATGCCATTAAGCCTTTCTATCTCTTTTGTTTTATTATCTCTCAGGGTCGGCCAGTCAAAACTATTAAGTTTAAAATCAAGACCAAAGCCTTTGGCTTCTTCAATGATGTGCGGGAATTCGCTGGCGTATACAAAAAGTTTTTTGGGCACACATCCTACATTGACACAGGTGCCGCCTAAGTAACGTGACTCGGCTACGGCTACTTTTTTCCCCATGGCTGCTGCCATGCGGCCAGCTCTTACACCGGCTGAGCCTGCACCAATAATAAAAAGATCAAAATCCATAGCTTCGCTCATAATTTACTCTCTTATGCCTTAAGAACAGCGCGCAGGTTTACAAGTCCTGGGCTGACTTTATCAATGGAAATTTGTTCGATGGTAATGCCCTTTTGAACTTCTAATAATTCTAGCCAATCGATTACTGAATTAAAGTTCACTTGGTCAAGCCAAACTCGTAACCCCTTATCACCTTCGGGTTCAAATCTTTTCAGGGCAATGTTTTTTGCTTTGGCTGTGTTGTTAACCAAACTTAAAATAGAGCCTTTAAAAGAACCTGTGTTATTTGAACCTGAGCCTGCAAATAAATGCGCGTTCTCTTTCATTTTTTGATGGAATTTAAACTCTTTATTGAAGCGAGATTCGGCACTTTTAACCGCTGCCTGGCTGGGTTGTAGCGTCCATGTAAATATTAGCGCAAGGGCAATAAGTGCACTCAATGCTTTAACTAATATCTGGTCGCGGGATCCCAGTGCATTGAACCAAGTGGTAGCTGATTGGTATAAGCTAGACGCTTGAACTTGTTGGCCTACTTTTTCTTTTATTCGCTCAATTAATTCAGCCATTGTTAGATACCTTTAATAATCCCTTTATGCGTTTGCCATCGTTATTAGCTGAGGCTATTTCTACTTTTAAATGATTCTTTTCAAGCATTTGTTTAATGCTATCCAATTGGGCGATATTGTTTGTTAATAGACTGATTTCTAATACGCCCTTTTTATCGGTAAAGCGAACGGATTGCAGTTGTGCGTCTTTATTTTTACGTATTTCAGCGCTGGCTTTGGCTAATATTTGAGTAAAACCTGTAGTTCCATGGGCGTTGGGTGATGCCCCTTCTAGCTTGTCAGAAAACAGACGTTTTAAACCGCGTCGCACTTTTTCTCCTGGAAAAAGCTGTTGGTAGTATTGTTTTGAAGCACCCTCTATTAAAGATGCAAGATTGTCCTTTTGAGATGCTCCAATAAAGTTACTGGTGACTAAGGTCACAAACAAACACGCGGCTAGAGCAGTCAATGCTTTGAATTTATTGCTAGACCCATGTGCCTTTTGTTCTTTAACTTGGTAAGTATCGGTTAGCAGGTTGTTATTGCTGACCAATACTTCAGCTAAGATGTGTTTGTGCACATCCAAATAGCTTTGCATGTTTATTTCTAGACCGAGACTCTCTAGCTGTACGATTAATAATTCATCGGTGGCCTGAGAAAAACAAAGAGACAGCGCGGGTGTGTCTTTACTGTCGCTAAATTGTTTTTCTAGCGTTAATGCTAATAATTCAGTGGGTACGCAATAAGCAAATAGCTCCCCTAACCGTACACAAGCCTGCCCCTCTATAATTAAAACGCTGATGCAATTGTTAATGATTGGTAGCAATAATGGCAAAAAAAACATTTTTTTACAGGGGTGTGACTGGCTGATGGCTGCCATTGAATCATGGGCAATAGTCGCGGCATACGCCTCGCCATCTTCACGACCCAGATAAACCAAGTGATTTTGATCTAGTTCATTGGCTAGTTTTTCTTCAAGGGCAAAAGGCAATGCTTTAATTATTTGCCTAGTCTGTTTAATGGGCATAGGCGTGTGCAGGACTTGGCATTGTGTGCCAGCAAGCAATAACACGTCATTAATAGCGCTAGGCGCATCGGGTTCTATTAGATTTAGTAGCCCGTCTTCACACTGAAATAATTGGGCGTGTTCTTGAGTACGGTTAAGTAGCAGTAAATTCATATTCATTAGCATCTAACTATCTTTAGTCGATCGGATATGTCTTTTATTTTCCGGGAAAAATCACGGTAAACAACCCCTATAAATTGGTCATCCATGTCACGCTTAATAATGGATTCCAAAATCAATTCAGTATTACCTGAATCATTTTTAATTTTAATTTGTGTAAACACGCTGAAATACTGGCTAAGTACTGTGAACTTTTGATCATCCCATTTGTTGTTTGGTTTTTTTGTTTTATCAGCCAACTTCGCAATGTGTTCATAATTGAAGAAATCAGTAATCTCTTTAAAAACATGATCTGCTCTAACCTCTAAACCGCATGAACCAGCACGAACCTCACCTACCGTTGCTTTAGCGTCAGCAAGTTCAAATTGGGCATCCCACGCCTGTAAAATATGTTCGTGAGTGGTATTCACATTTAACTGTGTATCAAATGGTAATGCCGTTACATAGGGCTCTATCACAAGATAGGTTTCACGATCGACGCTCTCTAATAACATTAGCTCGGAAGGGTGACTAAAAGCATTATTTGATGAACTGTAGGGCGGAGTAAGGTTTTGGTAGTTACTGCTATTTGAGCTATTACTGTCGAACCAGCCTTTAGCTTCAGCTGCGATGTCTGATGCACTGGCATCGCTGGGCAAGCTTAAATTGGATAAAAGCCTTTCAAATCTAGTTTTAGCCAGTTCAGCGTCATCAACGCTTTTCTCTGGCGCCAGTGAATTAAGGTTAAACAGCCCTTGAAGGTCGCGTATATTAATAAACACTTCTGTACCGGACAATTCAGTGGTAACAGGTTGGTTCCACAGCTCCACTGCAGTATCCCATTTTTCGCCTTGATCTTCGTCACGCTTGGCATCTAACTTTAAAAAAGCCTTTGCGATATCTTCAGCGCTAATAGCCAGTAACATGGCTTGGGTGCGGCTAAACGTGGCGCCAGCTTGCGCCATACTGGCCACTTGCCGTTTTTGCATAGATACCGCTAGTAGTGATACTAGCGCAAAGATGAATAACACCGTAATAAGTGCCAGTCCCCGTTGTTTATTTGTTGATGAACGCATGGCGTGGTACCTCGTAAATACGCTCTATTTCGCCTAATTTCTTAACGGTATATTTTAGTTTAACCTGCACTAAGTCTAAGGTTAAATCAGGGGTTACGAACGGCGATGGCCATTGCTCTTGCCACTCATTGTTTTTAATTGAATTTTCAGGGGTAGCAAAATCTATGGCTTGGCCGCGGAATAAAAAGGCCACGTCTTCTACGTCGTCTAGTAGTACTTGGACGATGGGAGGCTCACTATCTGGGGCTTGATCGAGCACCGGCCAAAAATAGCGTACAAAACAATGGCCACTTTCAGTGGCGTTAGGATCTTTTATTGCGTCTATGCAAGAATCACTTTCATGGCTCCTCATGGCGTAAGCCACTCTTTGCATGTTAGAGCGGTTTTTATCCTTTCTGAGCCCTTGACCCGAGCGGGTGAATTCAATTAAGTAAGTTGAGTCAGTGGTGAGTGCCTGTTTGATGTTGCCATGCTCATCTTTAACCTCGCGGTTTGTGGCCTGCCAAAAATCGCGCCTCATGAGTAAATCCATGCGCTGAATGTACCGTAGCTGCAATGACTTCTCTTCAATGCTTTGACTGGTACCGACAATACTAGACAATAATTGAGTGGCTCCAATACCAATGCCCGCGGTTATACTTACCGCTAGCAATACTTCTAATAAGGTGAAACCTCTTTGCGTGTTAGACATCATCATTGGCCATGTAGGCTATAAAACTTTGTAAGGAATTATCCGGCTCGCTCTTCAAATACACTGATACTGTCACTTCCCTCACCTCAATAGGTATATTTACTGGTATGCCTGGAAATTTCTTTTTATCTTTTACTTCCCGCTTAACCAGCCACTCTCTATGGGAGAATTTAAGCTCTTCACGACTGGATTTTATTTCAGACCAAGGGAGTGTGCGCATTGTAATAATGTCATTTTCAGCGATCCAAGTAGCCAGTAATTTTTTCTCAAGATGAAGTTGACTGTCTACCGTCACGGCCGCTACTTGTGAGATAGTGCTGGCCAGCATGGCAAAAATAGTGATGGCGATCATTACTTCTAATAGAGTAAAACCTTTTTGCTTACGGCTCATCTTTCACCCCAGTATAATATCGCCCAACACCCATGCCCTTAATAGTCGTTACACGCTCTAAGTCATCTATGGATATTTCAAAAAGAGTCACATCTTGTTCGCCTGAACTATAGGCAAAAAACTGCGGCTCTATCTCTTTATCGTCTTGGGTATCGCTAAATGGCAGTACCACAGCTAATCCATCCACTGACAAAGATAAGCTCATGGTTTCTTGTGTTAATTTAAACGGATTGCTAATTTTTTGCTGGGAAAGCTGCCAAGTAAAGGTTTCTTCTTGGCTAGGGTTATTTGGGTTTTCGGGTGTCGACATGTACTCGTAAAAGCTTATTTCACTTTTATTGGCAACAAAGCCAATGTCTACATTTCTAAAAATGGCCTGCTCTGATAAATCCTCTAACACAAAGCGAAGTCGCTGAGCTTCAGCGGATAATTCCTTTATGCGTGGATCATTGCCGGTGTTAATGGCCGCCATAGACACAATGACGCTGATGATCACTAAGACCACCAGAATTTCTATTAGAGTGAATCCGCGTTGGCGCATGGTTTACTTAATCGTTGCTACTAATGTCAGAGGCATCTTCTTCGCCGCCTTCTTCAGCATCCGCACCTAAGGATACAATTTCATAGCCACTTTTTTTAGCGAAATATAGGTATGGTGTTCCCCAAGGATCAGTAGGCATCTTTTTCATGTAACCGCCTGACTTGTAATTTCTAGCTTCAGGGTCGCCACTTGGCTTAGTGATTAAGGCTTCAATGCCCTGAGAGCTTGATGGGTAGCGAAAGTTATCTAACTTGTACATATCTAAGGCCAGTGAAATGTTGGCCATTTCAGCTTTGGCTGTTTTAACTTTTGCACGTCCCGCTTCACCGATTATGTTGGGGGCAACCATGGCAATTAGACCCGCTAAGATAGCCAAAACCACCATTATTTCTATTAAGGTGAAGCCCTTTTGATTTTTCATACGTATTCCTTTTATATACTAAGTAATTGGGTCTTTAACTATTGGGTTGTTACGAGATCATTTGGTTCATATTAAGTATGGGCAGCATGATGGCGATAACAATTAAAACAACAATGCCTCCCATGGCCAGCAGCATAAGGGGCTCAAACATGCTTACCAGTGTAGTAATGGTATTTTGCAGGTCAGTCTCTTGGTTTTTGGCTGTTTTTTCTAACATAGTATCCAGTTCGCCACTCACTTCTCCACTGGCAATCATGTGAAGCATCATGGGTGGGAATACTTTAGTTTCTTGCAGCGCCTGATGAAGGCTTCCGCCTTCTGTTACATGTTGAGAAGCTACCCCTAGGCGGGCTTCTATCACTACATTGCCCACTACTTGAGCGGCTATTTTCATAGCCTCAACTAAAGGCACACCACTTGAATTTAAGATTGCCAAGGTACTAACAAAGCTAGATGTATTGAAGCTTTTTATCATCTTGCCAAAAAAAGGCACGTTCAAAACAAACTCGTGGTAACGCTTTTTTAAATGCTCTTTTTTTAGGGCCCATTTGAAGCCAATGAAACTGGCTATAAGCAAAAAGAGCAAGGTGAAGCCGTGTACCTTTAAGAAATCACTGGCGGCGATCATGGCCGTGGTTAATGGCGGCAGTTCTTGGCCATTTTTAACAAATACTTCAACGATGTCAGGTACCACAAATGTTAATAAACCCACTACTATGCCCACTGCTACCACACATAAAATAATGGGATAAACGGCTGCCAGTTTAATTTTTTGCTGGTTAACTTGGCTACTTTCCATGTAATCGGCAAGGCGCAAAAGCACAGTATCAAGGTGGCCGGCGTGTTCACCTGCAGCAACAGTGGCTCGGTAAAGTTTAGGGAACGCGTAGTCAA
>JAPYOO010000144.1 GCA_029938135.1 Bermanella sp.
TTGCGATCCACTATAAGTGAAGATGTATCGGTACGTGGCGGTTATCAGAAAAATGAACACGGTGACGTATTTTCAATTGGCTTACGCCTCGAGTTATAATTATAGGCCCTCCTTTGGGGGCCTGCCTTACTTCTTCCCAAAAAATACCCACACTTTATTCCAATTTACGGCTAACCTGCCACCGATTAGTATGCTCGTCTAAATAATATGGCAATTTTAAGGATAAAACCCATGTTAAGTAGAGGCTTATTAATGATGGCTATAATACTAGCCAGTGTACCCGTTCAGGCATTTGAATATCTAAACACTCAAAAACCTACTAGCCTTATTAATGCCACAACCTTTTCTGAGTACGGCAGTATTCGACACCAAAGAAAGGGGGGAAATGACCATTACACCCAAACCCTCACTGGTATTACTTTAAACTATAACCCAGCTCACTTTAAAATAACGTCACAACTGGTGTCTCAGTCATTTAATAATAACTCTGACAATATTAACCAAGCCCACATACAAATAGGTTATCTCTTTAGTGCCAACGACTCACTACCCATTTATAGCGCCGTATCTAGGACACAAAATTTCAAGAAACATAAGGGAGTCTCTTCATTAACACTTTCAAGTAAGTATATAAAAGGAAACACTTTTAGCGAAATCAACCTTGAAGTATCACAATACGATGATGAACAAATTAATTTGGCACTGGGGATTTCTCGTATAGTTCCTCTTATCACAAATGCATTTTTTCTATTAAATACTAATTTTGAGTATTTTTCTTACAAGGAAATTGATCACATAGAATTAAATAATGACAGTCTACTTTCACTCCAGTTAGGTGTCGGAGCCGACTTGGGGAGTCATTGGCAAGCATCTATCATGTTTAATATTGCCCGCACCGATGATATAAGTGCTAACCACCCTGATAATAATGGCGCCTCCGTTATACAACAAGGTGGCCACCTAAGTATATCAGGTAAGTTTTAAGGCTTTTGACTGTCAGGTAATTCGCTGATCATCTTACGGGCCAGTACAATCCAGTCCTCCATTAACGCTTTGGCCATTACTGCCAGCCCGGGTTGTTTCTTGGCCAGCAATTCATCCTGATTGTATTGCATTAACCCCTCCACCACGGCTCGTACTTGAAATGAATCCAGAGTAACCCTAAAGTGGTCACTGTTTAAATTCTCATCCGTTGCATCGTCCTTTGGTAAAGCCTCACCACTGACAATATTACGCACCTGCAACGCAAGCGCAGGGTTAGTGTGGCGTAATAAGTCGTAGCTTAATTTAAGACTGCCACGACTAAATACATCAGGATCACTCACTTGAAAACGTTCGCTGTCTTGGCTCATCTGTCCCCCTTCAATTGAAAAATAGCCTTAATAGCCTTAAGTGTAGGTCAAGGTAAGGACTTACCTTATATTTTGCCACAATATGCCACTGCTATATGGGTAAAAAAGCACTAGCATGCACACAACCCTTTTTTAGGAATTTCCCGTGATCATCAAACACGCAGAAAAAATAGCATCAGCCAAGGTGATTAAAGACAGTTTTGAGAAACTGGGATACATCTGCAGTGATGATATTGCTATGGCGGTGTACTTGGCTTGTCAGTTGCAAAAACCCATATTAATTGAAGGTCCGCCAGGCGTGGGTAAAACGGAACTGGCCAAGAAAACCGCTGAATATTTAGGCACTCAATTAATTCGTATGCAGTGTTATGAAGGGCTAGATGAATCTAAAGCTTTATATGAATGGAAATACGGCAAGCAGTTGTTATATACACAGCTATTAAAAGATCAGATGGGCGACGTATTACGTGGCGCTCAAGGCCTAGATGAATCTGTCAGCAGGCTTCATCAGTTTGGTGACATCTTTTATTCGGAAGAGTTTTTAGAGGCACGGCCACTGTTACAAGCCCTGCGTGAAAAAGATGGCGCCATATTATTAATCGATGAAATAGATAAAAGCGATCAGGAGTTCGAAGCGTTTTTATTGGAATTGCTATCCGATTACCAAGTCAGTATTCCTGAAATTGGCACTATAAAAGCAACCTCTAAGCCCGTTGTCATGTTAACCAGTAATAATACACGTGAATTAGGTGACGCCTTAAAACGTAGATGCCTGCATCTGTACATTCCATTTCCCGACCCTAAACTTGAACAAAAAATCATTGCCGTACAAGTGCCCGAATTAGGCGAAGAGTTACGTGGCGATTTGGTGCGTTTTGTAAATGAGCTAAGAGGCTTAGCACTAAAAAAAGTCCCTGCGGTAAGTGAAACCATAGATTGGGCGAGGGCTCTATTATTATTAAATGTACATAGCCTTGATCATGACTGGATTAAAAGCACTCTTAACATACTGCTTAAATTTCAAGATGACATTGAAGCGGTGGAACCTGAGCTTCATCAGCTAATTCAAAAAATGAAACGTTAAATGCGTTCAAATCAGGAAGGCAGCTATACAATAAATTTTTTCATTAAAATACTCTCAAGGAGAGATTAACGTGCAAAAAGTTCTGGGAGATTTTATCCATGCATTGCGCCATGACGGATTACCTATTTCTCCTAGTGAGACCTTGGATGCACTTAATGCTGCAGCTCTTATAGGCTTACAAAACCCCCATGTACTCAAGGCTGCACTGGCCACTACACTGGCAAAAAACGTGGCGCACCAAACACAGCTATCTATTTTATTTGATGAGTTTTTTTCACGGCATTCATTCGCTGAAACAAATGAACTTCAACCAGATAATAACGAAAATATAAAAACGGATAATGGAATAGAAAACAGTGCCGAAAGCGAACCAAAAACAGATGCTACACCTGAACCCAATAATGGCACCACCGCTCAATCCCCTCTCGCTCAGCAACTTTTAAATAACGAAAAAGATGCATTACAAATAGCCATCAATGCCGCAGCCGAGCAAGCGGGTGCATCACAAATGCAAATATTCACTCAACAACCCGTAGTGAGCATGCGCATCATGAAGGCGTTGGGAGATAGTCAACTTAATCAAGAGCTGAGTGAGCTTATAAAAGATGATAAAAATCATGTTTTAGTTGAGGAGCTACGCAAAAAGCAACAACTTTTACGCCAACAAGTAAAAGGCTATGTAGAGCAGCAATACCTGCTTTACAGTAAAAATAACGGCTTACAACTAAGAGAAGAACACCTTCAAAAAATAAAACTAAGCAATATAGATTTTAGCCAATATCAGTTGATGCTTAACTTAGTTAAACAAGCAGCTAAAAAGTTGGCCAGCCTACACAGTCGACGCCGAAAAATAAGTAAACGTGGCACCCTCGACGTACGCAAAACCATTGCCGCTAATGCCGCCTTTGATGGTTTTTTATTCCATACCAAATGGAAGTCCAGCCGTATTGAGCGCCCAAAGGTCTTTGTATTGTGTGACGTTAGTGGTTCGGTGAGTCGCACCGCTCGATTTTTACTGTTGTTTTTATACAGCTTGCAAGATGTCTTACCCAAAGTACGATCATTTGTATTTGCCAGCGATTTGGCCGAGGTGACGGACAGTTTTAGAAAATTAGATTTGGAGTCCGCCATCACTGAGATAATGAACACCCGAGCCAACATGTCTACCGATTATGGGCATGCGCTACAAGATTTTAACGAGCTAGCCCTGCAAGATATCGACAATAAAACCACGGTGATCATGCTTGGCGATGCGCGTAACAATTATGGTGATGGCAATACGGATGTGTGGAAGCAAGTTTATCAGCGCAGTAAACGGGTACTGTGGTTAAACCCAGAAGGGCACTACAGTTGGGACACTGGGGATTCAATTATGTCGGAATACTCACCTTACTGTTCACGGGTTGAACACTGCAGTTCGCTTAGAGATTTAACGCGTATTTTAGGCTCGTTACTCAAAAACTCTTAAAAAAATTAAAGAGTTAATAAGTACATTGCAACCGTAACCTTATAAAACTGACTAGCCTGAAGTGATAATAAACATCAATTCAGGCTAATCGGAGCGCACTTAATAATGACTAAAGTGAGCTGTAATATGCCGCTAGGTTACTTATGTCAGCATCTGATAACCCTGCCGCCATGCCATACATCATTGATGCCATGCCGCCTGTACGGGTCTTACCACGAAATGCTTTTAACGAAGACTCTAAATAAGCCGCTTTTTGGCCTTTTAAGTTAGGATACATAGGCGCAATGGCAATACCGTTGCCGCCATGACAAGCCGCACACATGCCCGCTTTAGCTTTACCGGCCGCTGCATCACCTGCCTGTGCCATCATAGGCATGGATAAAGCAATCGCAGCAATTATGGATAGTTTTTTTAACATGTTTGTCTCCCTCATCAATAAACTGAGAATAGAAGTGTCGTCGCTAAAAGTCTATAGGGCACGACTATTAAAGCATGCATTTATGACCTAGATTCTATGTTTTTTATGGCACGCTTACTTTACACTGCACGACCCCTACTTTCACTAGGTTAATATATGTCCACCGCCCTGATGACTTCTCTTAAACAGTACTTTGGCTTTGATGAATTTAGAGGCGGTCAGCAACAAACCATTGAGCAACTATTAAACGGTCACTCCTCTCTGGCGGTATTTCCCACCGGTTCAGGCAAGTCTTTATGTTACCAGCTAAGCGCGCTGCACTTACCTAACTTAACCCTAGTCATTTCACCTTTACTGGCACTGATGAAAGATCAACTGGAATTTTTAGCCTCTAAGGGTATTAGTGCCGCCAGTATAGATTCCAGTTTAAGTTACGAGCAAAGCCAACAAGTGATGCGAGACGTTCGGATGGGAAAAATTAAAATATTAATGGTGTCTGTGGAGCGTTTTAAAAATGAACGTTTTCGTGGGTTTATTGGCTCGGTTCCCGTCTCCATGCTGGTGGTCGATGAGGCACATTGTATTTCTGAATGGGGCCATAACTTTCGCCCCGACTATTTAAAACTACCCAGCTACCGTGAACAACTTAATATTCCTTTGGTTTTGTTGCTCACCGCCACCGCTACAAAAAAAGTTAAGCGAGATATGGCGGCTAAATTTGCCATTAGCGATGATCACATTGTGCAAACCGGGTTTTATCGCCCTAATCTTGATTTATCAATTGTGCCTGTAGCCACCAAAAATAAAGACCAACAACTGCTAGACACCATACAAAGGCAATCCGGCCCAGGCATTGTTTACGTCACCTTGCAACATACCACTGAAACCGTGGCTGCATTTTTATGTCGCAACAACATTAATGCAGTGGCCTACCACGCGGGCCTTGAAAGCAACAATCGCCAGCAGATTCAAAACCAGTTTATGCAAGGAAATACTCAGGTGGTGGTTGCTACTATTGCTTTTGGAATGGGCATAGACAAAAGCGACATTCGTTTTGTAGTGCATTACGACCTACCCAAGTCCATAGAAAACTACAGCCAAGAAATTGGCCGAGCAGGCCGAGACGGTCAAACTTCAAATTGTATTACACTCGCAAATTTAGATGGCATTAATACCGTAGAAAATTTTGTATATGGTGACACCCCCGAATTAAGCGGCATAGAGCACATTCTTGCCAACATGAAAAAAGAGAGCCAAAATGGTCAATGGGAGTTGCAGGGATTAAGTTTATCCAACGCCAGCAACGTACGCCAATTACCTATGAAAACACTCTTGGTTCAGCTTGAATTACTGGGCATCATCAAACCTTTATTTGCCTATTTCGCCGAATTTAAATACAAGTTCTTGCAAGATAAGGATACCGTTTTGGCCACGTTTAATGGTGACCGCCAGATATTCTTAACGAATCTAATGGATCACAGCCAGTTTAAAAAAATATGGGGTGAACCCAACTTTGAGAGTTTATATCACCGATTTCAGTACCCAAGAGAGCGAATAGTAGCGGCACTTGAATACTTGGAGGAGAAAAACTTTATTGAATTACAAAGCAAACGCATTACTGAAGTCTTCAGTGTTGACCTTGAGTTATTAAACAAACCAGGTCTTGCGCAAAGTTTAAATCAATACTTCTTAGAAAAAGAAAGCAAAGAAATCACCCGTATTGCAAGTCTAGTGAGATTCTTTGAGTTAGATCGCTGCCTCAGTCATATGCTGTCATTGTATTTTGATGACCAAAATTCTCCGCCCCAATGTGGACATTGCTCTGTTTGCTGCGGCCAAATTGCTAAATTAGAATATTCACAAATAGCACACTGGCCCGATGATGCAAGCTTACTAACAAACCTAATTTGTTTAAAAAAACACATGGCACAAAAGATACAACAACCGTTATCGGTTGATAGCCATTGTCGTTTTTTGTCCGGTATTAGTGTGCCTATTTTTAGCCGCTACAAAGTACGCCAACTACCCGGCTTTGCCAGTTGTGAAAACATTCGATATGAAGAAATTAGAACAAAAGTTCAGTCTCTTTGGAGCGCGATCTAATTTGAATAGTTTGTGGCGTAACTAGTCCACATTCATTGGGCTGGTTACCAGAATAAATTATTAAGTAACGTCTTTATATCCATTTATCAGCCCCGTCTCACCTGCTTTTATATTTCCTTGTTGTATATTTTTGCATTGCTTATACTTATTGCATAAAAATAAGACAAGAAGGATCTCACTTGAAATATTTATTAATTAGGAGCGTGTTATTACTGCTACTAACCCCCGTCTGTTTCGCTCTGGAAGGCGCTGATGATTTAATCAATAAAGATCAGTGGAGAGTTTTTCCATTCGATAATGCAGAGTATCAATTAACGCGCAGCAGCCTTAAAAAAAACTGGCAGTATTTTCAGCGCTCAACTCAATACCCTTTCCCTGATATTGAATATATATCTCGCCTTTTGACAGGCAACCCTGCGTTAAAAGCCAGCATTCCAAATAACGTCTCAAACACAAAGGTCGTAAAGATTTTGCAAACAGCCTGGATTGCTTTTTTTGAAGGTGATTTTCAGCGGGCAGCTCAATTAGGTTATAGCCTAGGTCCTATTGGTCATGGCGTGGCATTTTACTCACAAACCACCTATGCCTCACGCCTTGAGCCAGATACAACAAAACGGCATGCCTTATGGGAAGATGTATTAACGCGTCACGAACGTTCTAAACACCTTACCCAGCACGATAGCATGACACGTTTTTTTGCCTTTTTTTCCATGGCCCGATTAAGCGAAGAAATTTCAGCGCCCTTAGTACTCACCCGTAATTACGTAGGAAAAATGCAACAAGCGTTATTAGAGCTCAACAGTGACGAACCTGACAATGTATTTGCTTTGGCGGCACGAGGCTCAATGGATGCTGGAATTATGCGTAAACTAGGCAAACTCATGGGCCAGCTAACCTATGGCGTCAGCGCGGATGTGGTCGAAGAGTTTTATGAAAAAGTCACTGTGCTTGATAAAAAAATTCCTAACGTGCAATTAGAATACGCCCAGTCTTTATTGTATATCTATGGTAAAAAACAACTTACACGTGCCTTAAAACATATGCGTATTGCCAGTGACGTGAAGCCGGCCTATGCCATGGAAGCATTGGATGTTATTCACGCTAAAAAACTATTAGAAGAACTAATGGCAATAGATAACAGAAATGGTTATGGCTTGCGGGCCTATGTTAAACGCAATACCGACATGGAAAAGAAGTATTATTTCTAACGTCCTAGTATCTTAAGAGCAAGCTATAAACTGCTCGCTTTCTAAAGCGCTTAGCCATTTCCCGCCTATACTGATATTACCCCGATTTTCAGTATAGGCATCAGCATGCACAATCCCGTTATTGCAGACAATAAACCCAAAAAGACCGAACTTAAAAAGGGTCAAGAGTACTATTTTTGCAAATGCGGATTGTCTAATAAACAGCCCTTTTGCGATGGTTCTCACAAGGGCACTGAATTTACTCCCATGGCCTTCACTGGCGAAGAGGATGGCGACGCGTATTTGTGCGCCTGTAAACACACCAGTAATTCGCCTTATTGTGATGGTAGCCATAAACAATTTGGCAGTGAATTGGTGGGGAAGGAAGGGCCTGGGCAAAAAATAGATGCCACTGAATTACCCACCGCCACCCCCACCCCCGAAGAGCCCTCGGTGGCCTTTATTCATCAACTGGCCAAAGAAGGCCTCTCTAAGATGGGCCATCACGGCCCCATGACGGCCATGGGCGTGCCTAAGTACTTGCTGCCTAAATGGGATGATATACAGATTATGGTGGCACAAATGGCCACTAAACCCTTAATGGAAGATCAAGCAGTAGAGACTGAATTAGTGATAGGGCCCAAAACCGAAAAGCCATTACGATTAAGTATTCCACTGTTTGTGTCTGACATGAGTTTTGGTGCACTTTCAGAAGAGGCAAAAGTAGCTATGGCTCGTGGTGCCGAACTAGCGGGTACAGGTATTTGCTCGGGTGAAGGGGGCATGTTGAGTGAAGAGCACTGTGAAAACTCTCGCTATTTTTATGAATTGGCCAGTGCCAAATTTGGTTATGATGAAGAACGCTTAAAAACCGTGCAGGCATTTCATTTTAAAGGCGGACAAGGGGCAAAAACCGGTACCGGCGGTCATTTACCGGGCAGTAAAAACACAGGCAAGATTTCACAAGTACGTAATATCCCAGAAGGTGAACCCGCCGTATCTCCGCCCACGT
>JAPYOO010000540.1 GCA_029938135.1 Bermanella sp.
GATCAAGTCACCGCGGGTATGGCTATTTTAGGTAACGGCCATACTGGCGAAAGTGCCATTCAATCACGAGTAACTGATTTTTTTGTCTCCAGTGTGCAAGCACTGTTTCAAGAAACTCAAAAAGGCCATGATTTATTACAAGGCTTAGGGGCAAGTGCACAAAATACTAAACAATTTATTGGCCACACCATTAATGCATTGGCCAGCCAGTCTTCATCAAATTTGCACGATAAAAGCGCTGCACAAAATAGCATGCCGGGTACTGCCGTGGAGTCAGGTACCCAGACAAGCAGCCAACCCACAGGTAAAGGCCATGTAAATGGTTTGCCTGATTTTAAAGCCGATTTTGCCTCTAAGCGAGAAGCGGGTGGCAATGCTCACGCCGGTGGCAGCTATAATTTATCGATGGAGATCAGTCAGCAAACCCATAACATACAAGGGGCCACAGAAGATGACACCACCCAAGCACAGTTTAGGCGTTTGTTATTAGAATACGAAAGCCAAGGCAATAAACAAAAGTACGAATATAATTGGATGCACGATGAAGCCGTCATAGACCGCTACACAAATGGCGACCTACAGAGCGGTTATTCAAAAGTGAGTGATTATCAACAAGGCACATTAAGCAATATTGATGGCGTGCGCGATGAAACATCCAGTTACATGTCGCGATCACAATATAGTGCAGCCGATGCAAGTACACCCGCCCTACAACACTCTTACATTTCACCCAATACCTATACTGAGCGCGGCAGTAACGTAAACTATTCCGCGTAACAGCGTTTAGCTGAGCAGATTAAAAACCTGCAATAACGGTCTTTGCTTTAGTGAGTTATTCATAACGGAAACTACCTAAATGTTGGCCCGTATTAGTGAGAATCAGCGATTCGATTACCCCGTAACTTCATAAATTTATTTAAATATATGGGTGAATTTTAGGCACTTTCTATTACCAAGTTCTGCACATTAATCCACAGATCAAACCTATAAATACCCCGTCACTTCAGTTACAGTAAGCCCCAATAATAAACGCTGATTAAAGCCAGTTTTACACAGCACTGAATTGACGGTAAATACACCATGACACCCTACCAAGCCACCTATACCACTCCCCTTGAAAAGCTTTACCAATGGAATGAAACCGTTCCCGATCGTATATTTTTGCGCCAGCCTATTAATGGCGAATATAAAAACCTAACCTGGTCTGAGGTGAATAATCAGGCCCGACGTTTGGCGACTGCTTTGTTGGCTCAAGGTCTGGTTAAGGGCGACAGAGTGGCTATCTTGGCCAAGAACTGTGCCGAATGGTTTATTGCGGATTATGCCACTCAGTTGGCCGATTTGGTCAGTGTGCCCTTGTACCCATTACAAACGCCTGAGTCTTTGCAGTATGTATTAAACCATAGTGAGTCTAAGGTGTTGATCATTGGCAAACTAGACGGTGCTAAGGCCATGGAAGCGGGCATTCCCGGCAATGTAGTACGTATTGGTATGCCCTACCCCATGGAGATGAAAGTTGATCATCAATGGCATGCATTGTTGACTCAGCACCAACCTATTCA
>JAPYOO010000541.1 GCA_029938135.1 Bermanella sp.
CCGGTTAATACCATGTACAAAATCATTTTTAAGCCGGTTATGCCTATTAAATCTCGGCCCAATTTTCTGGCCAAACTCATTTTAGTGACAGGGTAATTGCGGTAGTTGGCAAGGTCGGGGTCGTTTTCGGTGCCGGCGCATTTGTGGTGAATGTTATGGCTTTTAGCATAGGTGGCGCCGTTTAATAAAATAAAGGGGGCGGTTAACCAATTGGCTACTAAGCCATTGTATTTTTTGGTTTTAAAAAATGTATTGTGCCCAGCTTCGTGCATTAAGGCGGCTAATGCTTGCATGCGGCCTGCCAACAAAAATACCATAAGTACATACACCGGCCACACCGGAAAAAACACACCTAATGAGAATGTAAGTGCAATGCTTAGCCATACCCATACGGTAATGGTCATGGCTTTTAGGTCACTGCGTTGTAAAAACGTTTTAAGTTCTTCTTTACTGATGGGTGTATTGTTCATGCTGACTCCTATTTATTTTTGTTTTATCCGAATGAAAACTGTGTTGTTGACTTTTTATAGCTATTTTTGCGACTCTTCATTTAGCTCTTCATTTAAAGGAAGGACCCCCAATTCTGGCAATTGTTTAAGCCAAATTTTGCGGCCAATTTTGTCGTACTCTAGCATCGTGGTGCGCAACTTTTCGTAGTGGTAAGAGTTACGAATATCAGGCGGCAATTGTGGGTCGGTGGCCAATAAATGTATGGCTTCACTGCCCAGTAAACAGGTTTCTAACAGGGTGGTAGTGGGTTGAGCACTTTGTAGCTGCTTAAAGCTGTTTAATAATTTTTCATTTAATTGCTGGTAGCGAGTATCAAGTTCGGTCGTGGCCCATAGGGTTTGCCAGCTTTTTGCCAAAGTAGGTTCCACATCATTTAACGAAAAAACCTGCGCTTGTGCTTCTAGGCCAAGGCTGCGTAGCACACTTAATAATTCGCTAACACTTTGCATTAGGTTATTGGGTCGTACCCATATGCCATCAAGGCCGGGTTTAAAACCAAACCAGTTCAGGGCATTTATGCTTTTGCTGCGTAACGAGCGGTTGCTGCCCTTGCTTAAGTGACAGGCAATCCAGCTGGCGTCCCATGGTGTGTCACTGTACTGGTGGCTTTTCCAGCGACGGGTAAATTCGTTGCGCACAATGGCTTTTGCGCTTAATCGGTACACGCCTCTTTGGGTATTGTCTAACATGCCCTTGGCTGCCAAACGGGTAAGCGCTACCCGTAAGTTATTCACAGGCACCGAAAATACATGGGATATAACCGGCAAGTGCGCCGCTTCCATAGGGTTGGGATGGCTTACCCCCATAAGATCTAGAATGATGTTTCTAGGGCTTAGCTCTCTTTTAAATGGATAATCGTCCATTACACATAAATACCATTGTTGATCATAATTGTAATATTACAGGTTTTAACTAGATTGGCAAATATGTGTAATTTATACGTTTATGTGGAGAGGGTAGGTGCCCTTAAGGCATATGGTGTTACTGGGGTGTTTGTAAGGACTGCCGATACTGCTTAGGCGTGATGCCATGCCAGCGTTTAAAGGC
>JAPYOO010000542.1 GCA_029938135.1 Bermanella sp.
GGCTCGCAGGTTATTGTATTCCCCGAATTAACCCTTACGGGTTATCCGCCAGAAGATTTATTACTGCGCCCCAGTTTAGAGTTACGTATTAACCAAGCGTTAGATGCAATTAAAGCATCTAAGCTGCCTATTCATATTGTGGTGGGTTACCCCAAAGCGGTGAATGGCCAGCTATTCAATATGGCAGGCGTTTTCTTTGAAGGGCATTGCCTAGGTGAATACGCCAAACAAAACTTGCCAAATTACCAAGTGTTTGATGAAAAGCGCTATTTCACTGAAGGTTTGGGTCAGGATGATATTATTATTCATATCCAAGGCATTCCCACTGCCTTAAGTATTTGTGAAGATATTTGGCACCCAGGGGTGTTAGCGGCCGCCGAAAATGCAGGCGCGAAATGGATGCTTAACTTAAACGCCTCACCATTTCATCTAGGTAAACCTACTCATCGCCAAGAATTATTAAAAGAGCGTGCCTTGGAAGGTAATATGCCTATTGTGTATGTGAACCAAGTGGGTGGGCAAGATGAGCTGGTATTTGATGGCGGCTCCATGGTGGTGGATGCCCTTGGTGAATTAAAAGCCAGTGTGGCCACCTATGACGAAACATTAAGTTATGTAGATTTTTTGTTCAAAGATCAAGTGTGTGAAAAAATAACGGGTGATGTAGCCCCTGATCGCCCTTATCTTGAAAGTGTGTATCAAGCGTTAGTGGTGGGGGTGCGAGATTATGTTAATAAAAATGGGTTTAAAGGCGTATTACTGGGTTTGTCTGGCGGTATTGATTCAGGCCTAACAGTCGCCGTTGCGGTAGATGCCTTGGGTAAAGACCGTGTAGAAGCGGTGATGATGCCGTTTAAATACACGTCCCAAATGAGTTTGGTGGATGCGCAAGAGCAGGCCAGTCGTTTAGGTATTACCTATAAAGTTTTACCTATCGAGCCTATGTACAACGCGTTTATGACGGCGTTAAGTGGTGAATTTGAAGGCACTAAAGTCGACACCACCGAAGAGAACCTGCAAAGTCGTTGTCGTGGCGTTATGCTCATGGCCATGAGTAATAAAAAAGGCGCATTGGTGCTGACCACGGGTAACAAGAGTGAAATGGCCGTGGGCTACGCTACTTTGTATGGTGATATGGCGGGCGGTTACGGTGTGTTAAAAGACGTCTTTAAAACACTGGTATTTGAACTGTCTCATTACCGTAATACCTTAGGTGAAGTGATTCCCACCCGTATAATTACTCGCCCACCATCGGCCGAGCTTGCGCCAGATCAGGTGGATGAAGACTCTTTACCGCCTTACGAGATATTGGATGAAATTTTACGTCTTTATATTGAAGAAGACTGCAGTGCTCAGGGCATTGTTGAAGAAGGTTTCGACGCAGAGGTGGTGAAACGAGTGTTGTGGCTGGTGGATGTGAATGAATATAAACGTCGCCAAGCCCCTGTGGGTGTGCGGATGACCCAGCGTGGTTTTGGTCGCGACCGGCGTTATCCTATTACGAATGGCTGGAAGTCGGGTATTTAGGCTTTTAGCCGCTTTGCCGTTACCCAA
>JAPYOO010000543.1 GCA_029938135.1 Bermanella sp.
TACCTTTAAAAAGACTTCCGTCTTCGAGCGCAAGAATAGCTGGTTTAGACAAGACTGGTTCCTCGTAAGTGTGTGAATAGTGCAATTGACTGGTCGAAAAAAAGCGGAATGTGGTAAGGGTAACCCTACTAATCCCGCTTAACCTGCCATCTCCCTATTAAGATCTGAAGCGTAAACAATCGCTCAGTTAGGGTTGGTACACCATACAAATTTGCGGCGTATTGTACGCTCAATAGCCAGTAAAGTCCAAGGCATATTTACAAACCCAACAGCCAATTCAGGGGCGTTTTTAGGCGTATTAATGGTGGTTTAAAACAAGCTGGGGCCATTAATTCGTCTTTGTGTTAGTTGAGTCTAGCGTCATTCCAATTAAGTGCCATTTCAGCTCCAAAGCTTACCCTTATATAGCAGACTGACTTTATGGCCAGTAATTTGCACGACAAAGTACGACACTGTTTTTTGACATTCGTCTTTTTACTCATTATTAAGACGGATAAACGCTCAACGTGGGAGGCAGATCATGGCCGACAGCTTACACCAAATAGTAATACAGGCAGACCCAGACACCATCTACAAAGCCCTCACCCAAGATAAGGGCATCAAAGCCTGGTGGACCGACACATGCGACATGGCTGAACAAGAAGGAGACGCTTGCCTATTTTGGTTTGATGACCGTCAAACCTGCTTCACCATGCGCGCCAACAAGATGCTGCCTGAACGACGTGTGTTCTGGGTGTGCCAAGACGGACCGACCGAGTGGGTAGGTACTGAGTTATGGTGGGAGATTCAGACTTTAGTCGATGGCCGCTGCCTACTGGACTTTAAACACATGAATTGGCAAAAAGACGATGGCATTTTTGCCCTGTGCAACAGTACTTGGGGTAATTTGTTACAGCACTTAAAAGACCACTGCGAAAACGGAGATGTTAACCCTTGGTTTCATAACTTAAAGGCCAGCGCTTAACCAGTAGCCTGCCTCACACTTATCGTCTAATAATTTGTGGATTACCCCTTTCAACCTTGAGGGGTAATATTCATTAAACTACTCACCTCCAATGGGATATTGCCAAATCCCTCCGCTCTTGCTCACCCCCACTTATATTTGATTTACATCAACATCCGTAAAGACACCTGAATTATTGCTACCCAACCCTCAAAACTTAAAAGACAATCATTCGCATTAACACAGGCAACGATGCCAATATCAGATAAAAGGCATGGGCAGTCATGTGGCTACATCAACGTTTAGGTGAACCCGACATGAAAAAAATAATTGTCATTATAATTTTAAGCATCCTTATTTTTGTGGCGAAGCTGGCTCAGGCTGAAACCCTCTCTATTAACCAGTTGCAAGCCAAGCTTGCCGAATTGGAAACAAAAATCAGCCAGCAACCCCCTGCAGGCAACTTAATTAATAAGCTGACGGTTTCAGGGCTAATGGAAGTGGAGGCATCTCACACACAAGCCTTTGACAACGCAGAAGATGACACAAGCGATGCAAGCCTTGCCACTTTTGAACTGTCCATGGAAGCCTTGGTAAATGCAAATAT
>JAPYOO010000145.1:0-3194 GCA_029938135.1 Bermanella sp.
ATAAAATCATGCCTCCCATACAGAAAAATAACGCGCCTATATCGGCAATTTGTGAGCTTAAGGCCATGCCTTCTAGCAACGGCATTAACTGAGCCTGTGCTGCGGCCTCAGGATTAACCAGCCAGCGCACCCCCATAAAGATAAAAAGGGCCGCAGGGACAGCAGGGAAAAATCTTAATAGTTTCTTCATGGACACTCCAAGTGTGTGACATTTCACCACTAAGCTAGGTGATTTAAATTCGATATTGACATTAAGACTGTCAATTTATAGTAAACCCTCATTCAGGTCAATCTGCCCCCCTATTTGAATGCCTAATCACCTCATTTGTATTGACAGTCGAACTGTCATATTTAATACTAAGCCCAGATTACAACATAACGCTCCTCCTTAAGGTTTAAGCGATTAAGGTAAAAGGACGTCGCCGCTCGCTCGGCCAAGACAGGCTTAATTAACAGCATATAAACGAGAAACTTATGAAAATAATAAAATGGAGTGCGCTCTCACTCCTCATCCTAGTGGCCGTGGGTTATACCCAACAGGAAGCCCTAATACTCACTGTGCCCAGTATGATCGAGCACTTTAAAAATCCGGTGGCTGAACACCGAGAAATTCAATGGTCGGCCCCAGCGGCAAGCACCCAAGTTGTTGCGGCCAGTGAACGCCCACCTAATATTGTATTAATTATTGCCGATGATCTTGGCTGGAATGACATCACCTTAAATGGCGGCGGGGTAGACGGTGGCTCTATGCCTACCCCCAATATTAACGAACTTGCCCAAAACGGCGTGAACTTTACCCAAGGTTATACGGCCGATGGCACCTGCGCCCCTTCACGGGCCGCTATTATGACCGGCCGTTACGGCACCCGCTTTGGTTTTGAGTCCACCCCTGTGCCCGATGCCATGTCTAAAGTGGTGTCGGCACTGGCTAAAAAGCGCGAGTTTGAACCCGAGGTAATTTTCAACAGCGAAAATGATCGCCTACCGTTTGAAGAGTTGGGCATGCCCAGCAGCGAAAAAACCATTGCTGAAATATTAAAAGACAAGGGTTATCAAACCGGTCACATCGGCAAGTGGCATTTAGGCCGCGGCGAAGGCATGTTGCCACAAGATCAGGGTTTTGATGATGCCTTGTTAATGGCCAGTGGTTTGTACTTAGACCCAGATGATCCTAATTCGGTGGCCGCGCAAAGAGACAGTAATGGCTATAACAAATTTATTTGGTCTATTATGCAACACGCCGCCAGTTTTAATGGTTTGGAGCGTTTTAAACCCAATGGTTACATCACCGATTACTACACCGACGAAGCGGTTAAATTTATTGAAATTAATAAAGACCGCCCGTTTTATTTAAACCTGGCCCATTGGGCGCCGCATAATCCATTGCAGGCCTTAAAAGCCGATTACGATTCATTACCACAGATTAAAGACCATACCGAACGTGTATATGCCGCCATGATTAAATCCCTTGATCGCAGCGTGGGCCGTGTAACACAAGCGTTAAAAGATAATGGCATTGAAGACAATACTATGGTGATTTTTGTATCGGATAACGGCGGCACCAATTTTATTAACCTGCCTGACATTAACCAGCCTTACCGCGGTTGGAAAATCACCTTTTTTGAAGGGGGCATTCGCACACCCTTTTTTGTTAAGTGGCCAGCCAAGCTTGCCGCCGGCACCGTGGTAAAAGACCCAGTGCACCATACCGATATATTCCCAACTATTGCCGCCGCCTCTGGTGCACAATTACCCACCGACCGAAAACTGGATGGCGTGAACTTAATTCCCCATGCACAAGGGGAAACCCATGGCCCATTACATAAAGCCTTATTCTGGCGCCATGATCACTATCAGGCCGTATTAAGTGACGGTTGGAAATTACAAGTGACGAAGCGCCCCGGTAAATCGTGGTTGTTTAACTTAAATGACGACCCCACCGAGCAAACAAATTTAGTGGCGCAGCATCCTGAAAAAGTAGCAGCACTCACCGCGTTATTGGCGCAACACAATAGCGAGCAAATGGATGCCCGCTGGCAATCTATATTAGAGGTTCCGGTGAATCTGGATAAAACCGATGCCATGGGCTGGGCCCAAGGTGACGAGTTTATTTACTACCCTAACTAGAGTTGAATGTGAGTGACCTTTAGGGCTCACTCACTTTAAAATTTGTTACATGTCTTTACGATTTTTCGTATAAGAAAGAAGTGGGCAGCGCCAAGAATGAATACTTTAGATTTAAACGATGCTAAACCAGAAACCGATGGCCGTAAATTGCGCGCCAGCAATAGCCGCCAAAAAATAGTGAATGGCATGTTGTCCTTAGTGCAGGTAGGTGATCTTGCCCCCAGAGCCGAAAAAGTAGCTGCCACCGCCACAGTAGGTTTAAGAACCGTTTTTAGGCATTTTAGCGACATGGAAGTTCTGTATCGGGAAATGATCATAGAGGTACAAAAAAAGTTTATTCCTGAAATATCTATTCCTTTTGCTAGCGGCCAATGGCAACAACAACTAGTAGAGTTTATGGACCGTAAAGCCGTGGTATTTGAAAAAATAATGCCCTACCGAGTTGCCGCTAAATATCACCAACACCATTCCATCTTCATGAAAGAAAACCTAGTTAAGTGGCATAAAATTGAAAAAAACATATTACTGAAGATATTACCCACTAACATAGTTGAGGACATTACCCTGTTTAATGCCCTGTTACTTTCGTTGAGTTTTGATAGCTGGTTGCAACTAAGACTGGATCAAGGATTAACACCAAAACAGGCAGAAGAAGTTAAGAAAAAAATAATAACGGCCTTGCTGGCCGACTTTTCCTAAACTGTGAAGTTCAGTCACATTACCCGCCCCGACCCTCTTCTCAATATGGCTATTTAGCTCATTCAATAGGCGAGAAATGTGTCATAATCACGCCATAACTTTGATAATTAGCCAACATGGGGGATTTAGCGCCCCGGCTTACCTGAGGACACTATGAGCACTGCTGCCGCGGCCACAAAAAAACCTGAAACTGATGGTCGTAAAATACGCACCAATGATAGCCGCAAAAAAATAGTTGATGCTTTTTTGGCGCTAGTGCGTGAGGGCAATGTCTCTCCCAGCGCCGAAGAAGTGGCCACGGCGGCCAAGGTAAGTTTAAGTACCGTATTTAGACGCTTCACTGAAATGGAGCTATTGTATCGCGAGCT
>JAPYOO010000145.1:3294-5532 GCA_029938135.1 Bermanella sp.
GCCATAGAAGCCGCCATGAGTTTTGATCATTGGATTCAGATGCGTAAAGCTCAAAATATGTCGGTACAGGAAACGATAGCGTTGCGGGATTATATGGTGGCCTTAGTGTTAAAAGATTACCAAGAAAAAAGTGCTTAAAGCTTTACAAAAAGTCTAAAGCAGTTCCAATGAAATACGTTCACTCCTTTGGATAGCTGCTTTATTTTACCCGTTATCAGCCCCCTTATATTCTGCCACCAACATCTCGCGACTGGCATTAAGCCAGTTGAGTGGTCACCGCTGTACGTTTAAGCTCTGGACCTAAATCCTGATTAGAAAGTGATTGATATCCGTATTGTTGACTCCAGCTATCTACCTGCTGCTTATCTTCGCGGGATAAAGACTGAAAACATTTTTTAATGCGCTGCATCATCCATACGGTATAAGGAAGCCCTGCCCGAGAAAAACGTTCGCCATTCATGGGAAACGTAATATCCCCCACCGAACGCGAAATATGATCGCCACTGATTTTATCCTTGTCACCAATAAAACTTTTTAGCTTAACCACTATGTCATCCACCATGGGATAAAACTCCTCAAAAATGGTTTTGAAGATGGGCGTTAAGGTTTCTGGAATTTCATCATTCTTTATGTAGGCGCCTTGTTTACCTTCTCCGGCATGGCAGCGCTCCACCCAGTTTTGTAAATTGGGCCTTACATCTAACAAGTCACGCTTAGGAGCAGGGTCACGATTTAAATGGCCATACAATGGGCCCAATAAAGCAAAGTCGGCAATACAGGGTTTGTCACCCAACAAAAACTTGTGTTGCGCGAAGTGGGATTCGAATACATCGAGGGTTTTTTCTGTCCAGTTTTCCATCATTTTAAACTGTTCTTTGCGCACACCCGCTAACGGCAAAAAATTCTGTAAGCCTTTAGCAATTTTTTTGGCTATGGGCTTGCGCAAAACATTCGGCACGTAAGGCAATAGGCCTTTACTGGCGTCATTAATAAATAATGAATAGTTTTCTGGATAGGACCAGCGGTAGTGCATGCCAATGGGAATCCACCATTCATCCAACCAAGCCTCTAGCAACATCGCAGCCATTAACTGCTTGGGAGTGGTTGGGGTAACACACGATCCAGGATGACGTTTATCTAATTCCTCCATGATGATCGTTGAATCTTGCAGCCACTCCCCTTGTTTGGTTTGAATGGCCGGCATCACCATGGCGCCGGTTTTTTTAGGGATTCGATACATTAAATCATAGGCATTAACATTTTTATCTTTGAAATCCAGCCCTTTAAAATTAAGGTAACCACGGGTTTTTCCCGAAAAATACGATAACTGCCAGCCGTGTAATGTGTAGTCTTGTTTCATGTTAATACTCAACTATATCTAATTCAGGGCGTTCTACCCTAGTAAGCCCGCGCTTGTTTACTTAAAAAATTGCTCATTAACTGGGGGGAAAAACGTTTGATAAGATTACCCATTTTCCCTTCTCGGCCTAACACCACTAAACCTTTATTTTTGGACATGGCCTTTAGGGTGGCATGGGCCACATCTTCTGGGGTGAGGTCGGCTTTGGCAAATGTTTTAGCAACGCCGCGATACGTTCTTGGGTTATCCATACGACCAAAAGCTTTCACCGTTTCACTGATAGGGGTTTTCACATAGGCCGGACATATGACACTTACCCCAATATTATGAACCGACAGCTCAGCGCGCAGCGATTCACTTAACAATATCACCGCGCCCTTAGTGGCACTGTAAGCCGACATGCCCGGAAACCCCATTAAACCCGCAGCAGAAGCCACATTAACAATATGCCTCGCTTCATTATCTAGTTTACTTTGTGCCTCCATGGCAGGTGTGAGTGTTTGTAAAACCCCTACTAGGCCACGCACGTTTAAACTGTATAGGCGCTCCCACTCATCTAAGGGGGTATCACTTAATAGGCCAGCACTAACAATGCCAGCACTGTTAACAATAATATCGGCACAGGGAGCCAGTTTCTCTACCTCTGTGCTTAATACTTTTAACTGGTCAAGCTGGCTAATATCTAAACTGACTGTGGTAACCAGGTGCCGGCTATCCATCTCTAATAATATTTTTGCTTTAAATAATTTTTTTTCGTTGCGCGCCACAATGACAACACGGGCGCCTCGTTTAGCCAGCGCCTTGGCCACACTAAATCCAATGCCACTGGAACCACCGGTAATAACGGCTAGCTTGCCGTTTAAGTTTTTCATGTTCAT
>JAPYOO010000145.1:5632-8532 GCA_029938135.1 Bermanella sp.
TGATACTGCCATCTTTTAAATCTATGGAAACAAAACTGCCATCTTGGGCAATGCTGAATTCTCCCTCATAGGCATCGGCGACGCCTTCAACAAAACGCTTTTTTAAATTAGCTATGGGTAACTGCGGCACAATATGGCTGAACAATAAAAAAGGCACATTGGCCCCTTGCGCCACTTGGGCAGCTTCTACTGGACTAGTATGGTAATCCAAAATGTCTTGGGTAATTTTGACCACACGCGGTTTATTCTGCTGGCTGGCCACCGACGTGATCATCTCGACTATGGGTGTAGACAGCGCCTCATGAATCAATACATCACTGCCTTTTGCGAATTTTTGTACCACTGGGCTTTTGGCGGTATCACCACTAAAGACTAGGCTGTACCCTTGGTATTCAAATTTATAACCTACCGCTGGGTCCACTGGGCTATGATCCACCGCGAAGGCGGTGACTTTTAAACCGCTCTTTTCTAACACCACTAAACCTTCAGCCGGCGGTAATTTAAAAGCATGAGCTTGGGCAAGGCCACCCTGTGGGGGCATTACGGCGGTAGTATGGTGAGCTTCGCGATAATTGCGGTCTGCGCTGTAAGCCATGTTAAACCCGCTAACGATAGTATTTGTGCCAATAGGTCCATGCACGGCTAGCGGGAAGTCTTTGCCTGAATTGGCCCAACGCTGGGTCATAAGTTCACCCAGTGAATTAATATGATCGGAATGGAAATGGGTTAAAAAGACGTTGTCCACACGCCCCATAGAAAACCCCATAGCACCTACTTGACTCACACCACTGCCCGCATCAATCATCACCACCTGATCGCCAGCAATCACCAGCGCACACGAGCCAGAGCGCTGTGGGTCTGGTATGGGGGAGCCTGCGCCACAAATAACCACACTGAGAGTATCGGTGAATTGCTCCATCACAACACCGTTTAGGCGCTCTGCTATACGTTTGCTCATGAGCTTATTGACCAGCTGGTCTTGAAACCCAAAAACGGCGAGACCAACAAGAGTGACTGCAACAATAACAACTTTAATAACACGCATAATGGCGACTCAGATTAATGAACATTCTTCATTAAATGATATGACAGTTTAAATGTCAATATATTAAAACACTGTCACTTTTACTTTTTTATGAGTTATTTAAGCGCTGAAATAGATAGCTTTACACTGTTTATTATTTAGCTGAAGTTAGTGCGCTTATTTTGCGGCACATATAAATAGTAGCTAGAGGACTTCAATAAGGGGTTTACACTTGATTAAAAAGAAACATTGTCACGTAAAGTTAAAGCTAACTAATTTAATGACCCTAACTGTGCCATAATTGACCCGTATACTTTATAACAAACCTTGCCTGAGAGGTTAACCGAGGACAGTATGGACACAGTTAAAGCGACTTCAAAAAAAACGGAAACTGATGGGCGCAAATTACGCACCACTGACAGTCGTCAAAAAATAGTCGATGCCTTTTTGAAACTCGTGTACGAAGGCAATGTGTCTCCCAGCGCCGAAGAAGTAGCCACCGCCGCCAATGTAAGTTTAAGCACCGTATTTAGACGTTTCACTGAAATGGAACTTTTATACCGTGAGCTTATTATTGAAGTTCAAACCAAATTTTTGCCAAAGTTTTTAATACCCTTTGAGAGCACAGATTGGCGAGGCCAAATACATGAATTAGTCAAACGCAGGGCAGCTGCCTATGAGCTATTAATGCCTTATCGAGTCGCTACCAAAGTCCTCATGCACCGCTCAACATTCATTAAAGATAACATCGAACGCTGGACCTTAATGCAAAAAAAGCAATTAGAGTTTTTGCTGCCCTTTAGTGAAATTGAAGAGCCATTAATGTTTGCGGGTATTGAAGCGTCAATAAGCTTTGATACCTGGATTCAGATACGCAGTGCTCAAAAGTTGTCTGGCGAAAAAGCAGAGGCTTTAATGATGTATATGCTGGAATTAGTATTAAGTAATTTTCAAGAGAAGAGCAATAAAGATTAAATTTTTACCACTATGTAATTAATACTCGGCATAGTGGTAAAAATTATTATTATGCACCCGCCAATATCACTTGGCTTTTATGCAATAACTTGCTGATTTGACGTTTATTGTAATACACCAAAAAGTAAGCCGCCTCACCCTTGTAGTTAATAACCTTATCTTCAATGAAATCCCACTTTCGACCCGCTGCCCCTAAGTCCTTTTTTATGACACTAGACAGGGACATTTCTTTAAACTTGTTTAAACGCTTAGTAAAATTACTGGCCATTTTTACAGGGTCCACGGCATCATGACTAGAGATAGACATAGTGCCGTACAAGGCGCTAGATATATCAAAGAAGCGAGCCGACATGACCTCTACATTAAGCGCCATTAACGACAACTGCTCAGCAATATTGGTTTCGCTTTGCACCACTTCACTTATTTTTTTATATACTAAACTCAAATAACTGCGGTATTCATTGCGTACCGAAACTGGAATGATGAACCCAGCGCCGTCTACAAAATCAAACTTCAATTGCGGGCGTAGATTTTGCCAGGTGTTTTTTAATTCAAGTGCCGCCAGCGAATCTTGTTTTTGATAATCTATTAAAGATTGATCTGCAAGATTCAAATACTTTTCATAATCATCGCGGTAGCGGTCATCACCATCGGTGAGACTGTACATATAAAATGCCGACATAGACTGACTTACACTTAAGCCATGCTCGGTCAGTGCGGAGGTCGCCAAACTGAACTGGCTAAAGACAAAAAATACTATAAGGAATAACAATCGATAAAGTACTAACATACTTCCCTCTTTATTTTTGTTGTTTTTTTGTAACGGGTGTCTCAATACTATCCTACTTAAGTTTAAGGAACATTAATATTTAAGCACTAAAACCTATAACCAGCCGATTTT
>JAPYOO010000146.1 GCA_029938135.1 Bermanella sp.
CTGGAGCGTAAATTTCCAGCCATATCGTCGACACTTGCATTTAAATTCTCTATGCCTTCCACCGAACTGAATTGCGCCAACTGTGCAATAAATTCAGTATTGTCTTGTGGCTCTAATGGGTTTTGATTATTCATCTGCGCCACAAGCAATTTTAAAAATTCGTTTTTACCCAGTTCGTTTTGTTTTTCTACTGCTAGATTATCACTGCTGTATTGGTTTAACGCTGCAGTGGAGGTGCCAACATCACTTACGTCTGCCATGGGTATTCTCCTACTGACCTAATGCTATTACTGCGGTATTGGTTTAACGCACATTGAACAGAGCCTTCGTTACGCTTTGCTACCATGGGTTACCCTCCTACTGACCTAAAGTTAAGGTACGTTGCAACATTTGCTTGGCGGTTTTCATAACTTCTACATTCATTTGATAACTTCTTGATGAAGACATCATGTCGGTCATTTCTTCCACTATATTTACGTTAGGGTAAAGCACATAACCTTCTTCATCAGCCATAGGGTGGGTAGGCTCAAACCGTTTTTTTAAGGGGGCATCACTTTCCACTATGCCCCTTACCTCAACACCATCCCCTATGGTTGAGCGCACATCTAAATTTCGGTTTAGGCCGTCTACATCGTTCCATTGTTTTTGCAAAACACTAAACCAGGGTTTACGCGCCTTATAGGTTTCTTCAACGCTTGAACTAACCGTTTCGGCGTTGGCAATGTTACTGGCGGTGGTATTAAGGCGAACCGATTGCGCGTTCATGCCAGTACCGGCAATATTAAAAACGTTAGTTAATGACATGTGACTCTCCCAATATATTTTTAAGTACTTGAATGAACATCTTACTGCCCCTTAATCGCGCCCTTCAGGCCTTTAAACGATCCGTTTAAAAACTGAAAAGTGGCGTTGTAACGCAAGGAGTTTTCGGTATAAAGGGTTTGTTCAATCTGGCTATCAACGGTGTTGCCATCAATGGCAGGCTGATGAGGATTTCGATACAACAGGTCGGTGTCGGTTTTGATCGAGCCGCGCTGATGATGCTCGCTGGTGACTTCCATGGCCAATGAGCGTTTGCTTTCGCTGGCTAATATTTTTTGAAAATCTATATCGCGCGCTTTAAAATGAGGTGTATCAGTATTGGCTAGGTTATTGGCCAGTATCTCGGCACGAGCCGCATGTAACTGTAAAACCTGTGGGTGAATCGCTAATGAGTTTTCAAATCCTAATGCCGACATAACACACCTGTAAAATAAGTCTTTACAGGGATAGAGCAACCCTTGTGCCAATTTTAATATTTGTTATTTATCAATCACTTAGAGAAATAATAGGGGAATATGAAAGAGGAGGATCATTGCCGTTTTATGTAAAGCGGAGGGTTTAAGCCAGTGCTGCAGTGTTTACATTGCTATTTTTTTTGGTAAATAATCCCCGGGGAGCACTGCACCATATCAAAAAGATCTGCGACTCCAGTTAAAGCTTCACTGGCCCCTAAAAACAAATAGCCACCGGGTTTTAACACCCCATGAATACGGGTTAAGATGTCAGCCTTAAGGTCGGCTGAAAAATAAATTAATACATTACGACAAAAAACCACATCAAATCGACCCAAGGTTGAATATGGATGCAACAGATTTAATGAACGGTACTGAACTCGCTTAGAGATTTCTTTACTTAACTGCCAGCCCCCTTGCGTTTTAGCGAAATAGCGTGATAGTAAGTCTGGAGACATGCCTCTTCCCAAGGCCAATTGATCGTATTCAGCTTTACGCGCTTGCTCAAGTACGGTAGTTGAAATATCGGTGGCAATTACCTTTTCAGTAACCAGTTTACCGGGGTTACTGCGCTTAAATTCTTCTATAATAATACTAATAGAATAAGGCTCTTGCCCAGTAGAAGAAGCGGCACACCAAATATCAATGCTTTTTTGCTTGTCACATATTTCGGGCAGAATACGTTTTTGTAGTATTTGAAACGGATGTACATCACGAAACCATAACGTTTCATTTGTGGTCATGGCGTCCACCACCCGCTCTCGTAGGTGTGAATCGACTTCAATTTTTTTAACCAAATCACTAATAGCGGGGAAGTTTTTTTCTTTCATAATGGCGCGTAATCGGCTTGCCACTAAATACTCTTTATTATCCCCTAATAAAATGCCGCATACACGTTCGAGAAAATCTCTAAATAAAGCAAAGTCTGATTTGCTAATATCCATGCAGCAACGCCTTTGAAAATCAAGAATACATTAAAATATCTAGGTTAGTGATTGCGCCTAGCTAAAAACAACAAGCTAATTCAGGACTTAGCATCATTCACAGCCTTCACTCGCTCGGCCACCTTAGATGCCAGCACGTCTGGATTAAACTTGGCAATAAAATCATCCGCCCCTACTTTTTTCACCATATTTTGATTAAACACCCCACTTAATGAAGTATGTAAAATAATATGTAAGTCTTTAAGGCCTGGATCGTTACGTACACTGGTCGTAAGCGTGTAGCCGTCCATTTCAGGCATTTCAATATCTGAAATAACCATGGCATAGTGTTCAGCAGGATTAACGCCCGAAGCCGCCATCTCTTGTAAATGTGTTAATGCCTCACGTCCATCACACTTAGCGGTCACTTCTACCCCTAACGCCTCTAAACAACGAGAAACCTGTTTACGCGCAATTTTAGAATCATCAGCAATTAATACATTGGGTTTTTGTTCAGGGGCATCTTCACGAGCCGTTTCTAAAATTTCTTCACTGATGGTCTCATCGGATGGAGAGACTTCAGCAAGAATTTTTTCCACATCAATAATTTCTACTAAGCGTTTATCCACTTCGGTGACGGCGGTTAAATAATGTTCACGCCCAGTGCCCAGTGGAGGTGGATGAATTTCCTCCCAGTTCATATTCACAATGCGCTCCACCCCAGAGACTAAAAATCCTTGGGTGGCCATATTATATTCGGTAATAATAACAAAGCAGTTTTTAGGGTCACCCGCGGCGGTGCCTCCGGTTGCTAAACCTAAATCCATAATGGGGATAGTGCCGGTGCGAATATGCGCCACGCCCACTACCACATAGTGACTCTTGGGCAAAATAGTCAAGGCAGGGCACTGTAAAACTTCTTTTACTTTAAAAACATTAATGCCATAAACCTGTGGACCATTTAAGCGAAACAACAGTAACTCAAGGCGGTTTTCCCCCACCAGTTGCGTTCTTTGATCGACGGCTTCCATTACCCCAGCCATAACAAGCTCCATACTTTTTAAACCCTTAACTGACGGCAAAGCCAGGCAAGAATTTTAAGGTTTCGATTAAATCACAGTTTGGGCATGCTCTTTGCTGCATGACCGTAACAGTACAAATGTCGTATAAAACGTCATTTTCATGACTAGGAAATCACATACATGTAGTGCGCACTCATTACTCGCTCTAACTATCAGAATAGGACAGATTTCAGTGAATCACAGGGTTTTTGTATTATTGTTAGCATTTGCTATTCAACCCGGCCTTCAAGCTAACGAAGGATGGTTGGAGCAGCTTAATAGTGCGTTACAAGTCACTTTAGGTGGCCTAGTCACTAACATGGCTGAACAAATGGTGCTTGATAGTTATCATTACGAAATTGACCTTCATTACCTAGACACTCGCTTAAACCTACCGGTATGCCAAGAAGACTTAACGATCACCCCACCAGAGCCATTAAAGCTAGGCCGCAACCACATTAAGGTGAGCTGCCCTAAACCACGTAACTGGGCTATTAATGTGCCGGTGGAGATTAAGTTATTCGCCCCTGTGGTGGTGTTAAATCAGCCTGTGAATAAAGGCTTAATTTTAAAAGATACACACTTAGACGTTAAAACCCATAATTTGGCGAAACTGCGCTACGGCTATTTTCTAAAAAAAGAGTTAGTTATGGGTAAACAATCTAAGAAGTCTTTAGCAGGTCATACCATTATTAACAGCAACCACATCTTACCCCCCCTCTTAGTACGCAAAGGAGACCATGTGATGATTGAAGCCAGTAGAGGCGCCATGAGTGTGAAAATGCCCGGTGAAGCCTTAAGTGATGGCCGTGAAGGCCGCCAAATTCGAGTTAAAAATAGTCGTTCACAGCGAATTATTAAAGCCCGAGTGGTGGCAGCCGGCATGGTTAAGGTGTTGTTTTAATTATGATTTTTAACGAACTTAATTTTTTTTAAAAAAAATGTTAAAAAAAACTAAAGTTAGCTAAAGTGCGGCCGTTATAAATCTACGAGGAACTCCAAATTGCGTGGAAGGTAAACTAAAATGAACATAAACAAACTTATACCCGGAATAGGTGGCGGTGGACAACCCCGCGGCACCGACAAGGTTTCAAACTCGGATCCAGTCAAAGCTCAAGGTAGCAGCGGCAATGACTCTGAGGTGAAAATTAGCCAACAAAGCAAATCCATTCGCCAAATAGAAGCGGCGGTGGCCAAGTTACCTGAAATTGACGACGCCGCGGTTGAGCGCATTAAAGGTGCTCTTGCGAATAATGAATACAAAATTGATTATGAGCGGCTGGCCGGCAAGATGATTCAATATGATGGAATGTTAAACTAAGGACCGAATATGTCGCACACTGTGGCCACTGAATTGGCTCTATTATTGAGTCAAGAACAATCCCTTATGGATCAGTTAAAGCTGACGTTAAAGGACGAGTTAGAGGCTTTAGCCAAACACGACATTAAGTCCATTGAAAGCAGTGCCAGTGTTAAAAGTAAGCTTCTTAAGGCTTTCTCTAAACAGGTAAACGCTCGCTTACGCTATCTATCCACGCAAAAGCTAGAAGCATCCGAAGCGGGCATGAATGAACTGCTGCATTCCTTAAATTTAGACGTTAAACCGGGCATTGAACAACAATGGGACATCCTAAAAAAAGACTTTAAATCCCTTTTACAACAAAATGAAACGAATGGCTCCATCATTCAGCACAGCCAAGCCAGAAACCGATCTTTACTTAATATCTTGCATGGTAATAAAAATCAGCCAAACTTATACAATGAAAGCGGTTCGGCGCAAACATCGGTTAACTCCCATATATTAGGGGAAGCCTAGCCAGCCGCTCAATGGGGTTAAGTATCACCCGTTGAAACTAGAATTTTATGCCAAGTGCCGACCCTAGGTCACGGATAAGGGCACAGGCAATTAATACGGATTACGATGCCATGGAACTGGAAAACGAATCTCAAGAAAACTTCCTTACTAGCCCGGAGGAAATTTACCGAGCCATTCAACGCTTAATTCGCTATGCCCATCGCGTTACCGTGCGCTTTGAAGGCATTGATGACCGAGCTTATGGCACCTCAATTACTAAAGTGGATTTAAAGTCCAGGGCATTTGCCTTTGATAAAATCACCCCAGAAGATGGTAATGAGTTTATTAAGGCCGGAAAAAAAATGGAACTCAGTGCCGATTTCCGCGGCATATTAGTAAAATTTGATTTGGAAGGTAAACTCAAATACCGCAAAGAACATCAAGAGTTTATTAGTAAGTTTCCCACTCAATTATTGTATCTTCAACGCCGTGACGCCTACCGTGCTATGGTGCCTAGAACCTATTCGGTACACTGTGTTTTTCGTTCTAGTGAATCTAAAAAAACCTACAAAGGTCGCCTACAAGATATTTCCGGTAGTGGTTTTAAAGCGTTTTTTAAGGGGGATATTCGCGAAATGCTGACCTCCATTGAAAACTTCGATGAAAGTACCTTGCACGTAGGGGATGAATCAATGGACTGCGGACTAGATGCCCGCCATGCCATCTACAACGAAGAAAAAGAAATGACCTTTTGCGGTTTCTCTTTTCAACCGCTAACGGGCATGAAAAGCCGCTATATAGAAACCATGGTGAACAATTTACAGTTTGAAGAGCAACGCAAACAACAAGCTGCCAAAGAACGAGAAGAACAGAAAAAAAAGGCCGAATTACAAAAAGGTTAAAAAGACGTTTAAGTAAAAGACATATTACCCTCATTCAACCGCACTATTTTTAGCCCACCATTGGCCAATTAGGATATACGCTCAAAAGCCGCTTATAATCTTCAGGTCGGTCTACATCCCAAAGTTCAGGCAAGTAAGCTACACTTTTACCCCCCTTTAACAACTTAGCTTTGGTTTGTGCAAGCACCTCGCCACTGCCCCAAGAAATGCCTTCAAAAATAGGCGCAAAACACTCGGTGCTGGCAATTAAGACATAACCGCCATCTTCTGCGGGGATAAATACATGGTCATGTTGGTCTAGTTTATTACGTACCATATGCAAGTGTTCTGCATTAAGTACGGGACAATCGCTGCCCACAATAATCACTTTTTTGGCGCGCTGTAATCCCCACACCAAAGCGTGTTGCATACGCTCGCCTAAATCATCACCCTGCTGCAACAATATAGGTGTGTGACTGGCCAATTGATTTACAGTGTCTTGTTGACCCAATTGATCTATTGAGAGTATTTGAAAAATCCCACTGGCCTGCAGATTTGCATTAACACAGCTCATTAATTCAAGATGCAATTGGTAACAACCATCATCCTGTAACAGCGGCTTTAGACGGGTTTTAACCCCCCCAAGACGTGGGAACTTAGCGAATTGAATTAACAAACAATCTAGTTTCATATTATTAGTATTATCATTCATATTAACGGTACAACTGGGCCAATTTGGCGGCGCTGGCACCTCGCCAAAAATAAAACCGTAGCTTCCACATTAACCAGATGGTTTTATACACGCCAAACTCCTGCCAGCGACGACTAGAAGTGGTCACTGTTTTGCTTAGGCACACGGGTTTGTGGTGTTTTTTTAAGCGTTTACACAGCTCTACATCTTCCATAAGCGCAATATCAGCAAAACCACCTACTTCATTAAACAGTTTTTTACGCACAAATATACACTGGTCACCAGTGGCAATGCCCGTTAGACGCGAGCGCATATTCATAAACCAAGCGATAACGGGAAACATAAAATGCTGACCGTTTAGGCGCACATTAAAGCGCCCCCAATGATGCAACGCGCCTTGTGACATGGCCTCTTTTAAATGGCTAGAACCCAATTTAGTGTCGGCATGTAAAAATAATAACCAAGTACCGGTTGCCTGATTGGCCCCCATATTCATTTGAGCACCACGACCCTTAGGGCCCTGTAGCACAGTAAATTCTTTGGCTAATTGCTCGGCGCCGCCATCATCGCTGCCGCCGTCTACCAGAATAATTTCTTCTACCCATTCATCTTTTAACTGCCTAAGCGTAAGCGCTAAGGCACTGGCTTGAGCAGCCTCGTTATAAATGGGCACAATGATGGAGATATTAAAGGCACTCATAAACAAAGCTGTGTGGCGTGTGTAAACACTTACAACGCACCACTACATGAACTGCCTTGGCCAGCGGTACAGCCAAAACAATGGCCAGCCACAACAATATCTTCACCGCGTAAATCACCGATGAGTAAGTCTGAAATTTGGCGGGGTTTGTCAGCCCCTGGAATGGGCATTTCTAACATTTGGTTAAAATCACAATCGTACAAATTGCCCAAATAATCCACGCTAACGGTGGTACGGCACATAACGGTGTTTAAGTTTTTTGGCTGGTAGTTATCAATGAGTAATTGCATGTAGTCATGAAACTGCCCTTTCGACATTAGCATGCTGCCAAAACGGGAAATGGGCATGTTAGTGATAGTGTGCAGTTCATTAAATTCTATTTGCCAATCGTCCATTAAACGCTCTTTATAATCGACTTGAAGCTCGGACTGGGCAGGAGGTAAAAATGCGCCGCCTGGGTTGTACACTAGGTCTAACGTTAAGCCGCTATCGGGTTTGCCGTAACCCAATTTATTAAGCATCAATAAGGCTTCAATACTGCCATCGTATACACCTTTGCCGCGCTGTTTATCTACATTGTCTTGGGTGTAGCATGGTAACGATGCGGCCACAGTCACACCTTGGTCGGCTAAAAACTGCGCTAAATCTTCGTAGCCAGGTTCAATTAATATAGTAAGGTTACAGCGATCAATGACTTCAACCCCAAGCTGGCGAGCTTCGGTAACCAAATACCGAAAATGAGGATTCATTTCAGGCGCGCCGCCGGTTAAATCTAAGGTTTTTACATTGCGCTCTTTAAGCACCTGTATAACTTGATTAATGGTTTTTTCATCCATTAATTCGGTACGTTTTGGACCGGCATTAACATGGCAATGGGTGCAAGAAAGGTTGCATAAGTAACCCAAATTCACCTGTAAAATTTGTAAATCAACACGTTTGATCGCAGGAAACTCGCGGACAATCAACAGAGGTTTGCTATCAAGCATAAATAAGAACTCTTCTTGTTTATTGGGCTTAACCCATATCAGGCATAACCATATCTCCCTGAGACCCGTGCAACAAGCACAAGTTCATGACAGCATTGAGTTTTTTCGGTATAGTGCGCCCGCCTCTCCATAGTTTAACAGGATAAAACTGCCGCCTCCTAAGCGGCTGCT
>JAPYOO010000015.1:0-10707 GCA_029938135.1 Bermanella sp.
CGCCTAAAACTCAAACGACAACAACTCAGCCAATTCACCTTGTGGATTAAAACTGGCTTCTTGCATTTCAATGCGGTCGTGATGAATTTGTAAACCGGTGCTGGCGCGAGTGCCATAGGCTGGGCTTACAATAAAGGCTGGCGACAGTAACTCTTCCCATTCTTCACCAATGCCAGTATCGGGCAGTTGCTCTTTTGGGTAGCTTTGTGGGTTGTTTAATACGGTATATAAGGCTGGGCCTTGCGGGGTTTGCAACCATTGCCCTAACGCTTGTTTGGCAAACTCTACTTTGGGCCAGTGGGTATCCAGCTGTGCATTGCTTAAACCATATAAGCCAGGCGCTAAACTTTGTGGGCCAAAGGTGCTGTGATTGCTTAAATACCAGCACTGCTCACGGTTACCCACAAGCAAATTAAAGCCGTCGTATTGATGCCCTTGGCTGTGGATAGTTTTAAGGTATTGCTCACAGTCTTGCGGCTGGCTTAAAAAATCGGCCACTAACTGGCCACGGGAAATAACACCCTTATGAGGGCTGGGCAGTCTGCGCACATTGGTAATAGCGGCAAAGCGGCCATCCGTGGTGACCCCCATCCAAGTGCCACCGGCTTGTACATCTATGCCGGCTAAAACATCTGGCTTATCTTGCCAAAACTGGGCACTAAGGCTTTCGCGGGCATGAAATTCATCCCTATTCGCCACCATCGTCAGCGGGGTATCGGTGTGGGGTGAGAATTTAAACGTTATTAAGCACATGCTGGCAGTGTACGCATTGATGGCCTTTAAGACCACTGGCGACATTCTTGCAAAGCCTTCATAATGCCAGCCCCTAGAATTTATTAAATTAGCTGTAAATGACGTTACTTTTTATATATTTGGCCGTAGGCGCGGTGGCCGGTTTAATGGCCGGTTTATTTGGCATTGGCGGCGGCCTAGTGATTGTGCCGGTGTTAGTGATTACTTTCGAAGCCTTAGGGTTTCCGGTGGAAGTACTTACTCACATGGCCGTGGGCACCTCGCTGGCCACCATTGCCTTTACGTCTATTAGCTCAGTGCGTACTCACCATCAAAAAGGCGCGGTAGATTGGTCCTTGGTTAGGTTGCTATCTATAGGCATATTGGGCGGCGCGGTATTAGGCGTATTTACCGCCAATTCTCTCTCGGGTGCCGGTTTGCAACTGGCCATTGGTGTGTGCGCTTTATTAGTCGCTGCCCAAATGGGTTTAGGGTTAAAACCTAAACCCACACGCAGCTTGCCCGCTAACAAAGGTTTAGTGGGTTCGGGGGTGGCAGTGGGTTGGGCATCGGCCATATTTGGCATCGGTGGTGGCTCGTTAATGGTGCCTTTTTTAACCTGGTGTAATACACCCATGCAGCGCAGCGTGGCGATTGCTGCGGCCTGTGGGTTTCCTATTGCCTTAGTGGCGGGCATCACCAATATTGTCGTGGGATGGAACAATGAGTTGTTACCCGCTAATACGCTGGGTTATGTATACTGGCCTGCGTTTTTAGCCATAGTGATTACCAGTGTGCCGTGTGCACGCTTGGGGGCCAAGTTGGCTCATAAGTTATCCCCAGAAAAATTAAAGAAGTGTTTTGCGATTATGCTGGTGGTGGTGGGTGTTAAGTTTTTAACGGCCAGTTTGTAATTTTTAATTTAAGAATATGTGTATAAAAGAATAACTACGGAGAGTTCATGCTTACATACCCCAACATAGACCCGGTGGCCATTAGCGTTGGCCCCTTAAGCATTCACTGGTACGGTTTAATGTACCTGCTGGGTTTTACCATTGCGTATTATTTAATGCTGCACCGTGCCAATAAAACCGATTCCGGCTGGAATAAAGAGCAGGTCGGTGACCTGGTTTTTTATGGGGCCATGGGGGTCGTATTAGGTGGGCGCTTTGGGTATGTGATCTTTTATAATTTCTCTAAGTTTTTAGATGATCCACTATGGTTGTTTGCCGTATGGGAAGGGGGCATGTCTTTTCACGGCGGTCTGTTGGGCGTTATTGTGGCGTGTATTTTATTTGGTCGTCGTTATAAAAAATCCTTTTTCACCACCATCGATTTTGCCGCACCCGTCGTGCCCATTGGTTTGTTAACCGGCCGTTTAGGTAATTTTATTGGTGGCGAACTCTGGGGTCGCGTAAGTGATGCACCTTGGGCCATGGTATTTCCAAAAGGCGGCCCATTGGCCCGTCACCCAAGCCAATTATATGAAATGTTTTTAGAAGGTTTTGTGCTGTTTGTTATTTTGTGGATTTACACCAACAAACCGCGCCCGGCCATGGCAGCCTCGGGTATATTCATGATGGGGTACGGTGTCTTTAGGTTTAGCGTTGAATTTTTCCGCCAGCCCGACAGTCACATCGGTTACGACTTGCTAGGCTGGATGACTCGCGGCCAAATATTATGTGTGCCTATGGTGTTAGTGGGGTTATATATTTTCACTAAAGCCCACAGCCATCAGCAAACCTTGGCTGGGAAAAAGTAGAGAAAACTATGAAGCAATATTTACAGCTGTGCCAACGTATCGTAGACGAGGGCACGTGGATTGAAAACGAACGCACCGGTAAACGTTGTTTAACGGTGATTAATAGCGATCTTGAATATCGCGTGGATAAAAACGAATTTCCATTAATCACCACCCGTAAAAGTTTTTATAAATCGGCCATCGCCGAGTTTATTGGGTATATTCGGGGTTACGATAACGCCAGTGACTTTAGAAAACTGGGCACTAAAACTTGGGATGCCAATGCCAACCTAAACGAGGTGTGGTTAAACAACGCCCATCGTAAAGGCCAAGACGACATGGGCCGAGTGTACGGAGTACAAGGTCGCGCATGGGCCAAGCCCGACGGTGGCAATATTGACCAGCTTAAAAAAATCGTCGACAACTTGTCGCGTGGCATCGATGACCGTGGTGAAATCATTACCTTTTATAATCCAGGTGAATTCCACATGGGTTGCTTGCGTCCTTGCATGCACACTCATACCTTTTCACTGCTGGGAGACACATTGCACTTAACCAGTTATCAGCGTTCTTGTGACGTGCCTTTGGGCCTTAACTTTAACCAAGTGCAGGTGTATACCTTTTTGGCGCTGATGGCTCAAATTACCGGCCACAAGCCAGGCATTGCCTATCACAAAATAATTAATGCCCACATCTATGAAGACCAGCTTGAGCTTATGCGTGATGTGCAGCTTCCGCGCGAGCCCTTTGCTTCGCCTAAGCTCATCATTAACCCAGATATTAAATCGTTAAGAGATTTAGAAACCTGGGTCACTATGGATGACTTTGAAGTGCAGGGTTACGAGCACCATGATCCCATCGCCTATCCGTTCTCGGTATAGGCGTTACTGTGCTGGCCGTTCGTGCCAGCACATATTTAATCGATTCTAAAACCCGCTGAAATTGTCTTCTATACACAAATTAAGTGACGAATGGTTTGTGCTTGGGGCATAGAATTAATTAGTTTAAACTAGCGGCAATTTTTTTGGATACACTGATTATGAAAGTAGTGTTAATTGCCGCGTTTGCTCAAAATCGTGTAGTGGGCATTGAAAACCGACTTCCTTGGCATTTGCCTGAAGACTTAAAGTACTTTAAGCGCACCACCTCGGGCAAGGCCATTATAATGGGCCGTAAAACCTACGACTCCATTGGCCGGCCCTTGCCTAATCGCACCAATATTGTGATTACCCGTAACCCTGAATTTACAGCGCCTGGCATTAAGGTTGTGACCTCCCTAGAGGCCGCCATTGAGTTAGCCAAAGAAGTAAACCACATTAACGGGGTTGAAGAGGTTATGGTCATTGGGGGAGCCAGTATTTACGAAAGCGCGCTGCCCATCGCTGATCGCCTATACCTTACCCATGTACATGCCGAAGTGGCGGGTGATGCATATTTTCCTGAAGTAAACTTTAAGCAATGGGCCGAAGTGAGCCGTGAAGATTATAAAGCCAGTGAGAAGAACCCGTATGATTACAGCTTTGTGGTATATGAAAAAAACGTTAAATAGTAGACGCCCGGATTAGTTCACGTCGTAGTCAAACACCACCACTTGATTACGACCTCTGTTTTTTGCTTGATACAAGGCTTGGTCCGCTTGGTTAACCATAAATTGGCGATTATTACTCTGGCTGTTTTTAGGGGTCAGTGAACTAATACCCAAACTGGCACTGAGTTGTATCTGGGTTCCTTGCCAATCTAGTTGCAGGTTATCAATTTGTTGGCAAATATTTTCAGCCACCGCAATCGCGCCCAGCTCATCTGTACCGGGTAAAATCAGTACAAACTCTTCTCCGCCATAACGGCAAGCAATATCGGGCTCTCTGGCTGCATTGTTTTTAATGACCTGCGCCACGGATTTTAAACACATGTCCCCCGCGGGGTGCCCATAAGTATCATTCACTTTTTTAAAGTGATCTACATCCAACATAATTATGCTTAAAGGGTTTTGATCCCTAAACGCGCGTTTGTGTTCAATGCGCCAGTGTTCATCAAAATAATAGCGATTATTAAGCTGCGTTAACGCGTCGGTAACACTGATGGTTTTTAAGGTTTCATGCGCTTGTGAAAGCTCGTCTAATGTTTGGTGTAATTCTTCGGTTTGTTCTTTTACCTGTACTTCTAGTGTATGAGAGTATTGTTTTTCTAATTGTAGATTTTCTAGTTCAGCGTTAAAGGTTTTGTCTTGTTCGGTTTGTACTTGGCTGGCAAGCGCAATGCTTTCTTCAAGGGCTATGTTTTTTTCTTTTTGTAATCTAGCCATTCGATCAGCCATGGCCAGTGACAAAAACATAATTTCAATGCCGGCACCAAATTGCATGCCGTATTGACTGTAAATGGTTACGGGTACTATGCCTAATAAACTGGCCACATAAATCATGCAGCCAATAATCATAAAAAGCCATGCCATAGCAAAATAATTGGCATCGGGATGTTTTATTTTTAACATGTAACAAGTTAGGGCTATCACCATGCTAATGGTTGCCATCACTAAGGCTGTTTGAATATAAGAGGCGGTGCTTTCATTTAAAAACAAACATACTAGCGTAATCACTAAATAGCCGTTAAAAGAGTATTTCAAATAAAGGTGTATTTTTTTGAAGTACTCTCTGGCATTAAAAAAATCGCTTATAAAATAATTTAGTGAAGCAAGTGTTAAACCAGCGGAAATGATCGGTAAACTATTATTAAGCCATGGCTGCGCCGGCCATAAATACAAGTAGCCAATGCCGTTATCGCAGGTTATATAAAGCGTAAAAAATATAATATAAACGGTATATTTTAAGTTAATGCTTTGGCGATCAAAAAACCAAATCATTAAATTGTAAATCAGCATGATTAATACCATGCCATAAAAAATGCCCTGCAATATATAGATTAATAATGTGTGCTGATTAAATGCCTGCCAGCGCCATAATGTCAGTGGTAACTGCATTGCGCCGTCGGTTTTTATACGTATGTAAAGGCTAACGGTTTCATTAAGGGGAAGCTGCAAGGCAAACATAACATTGGGGTGTTGTATGCCAAGGTCCTTCCTTAATGCTTGATCACCTGCCTCTAAGTGTTCTATCACTAGGCCCTGACTATTCACTATATATAAAGAAACATGGTCCAGCGGCGCATAAAGAAACTCTAATAAACGTGTCTGGTCACCAACATGTTGATTGGTGACATTCAACTTTAACCAGTAAATAGGCTGGTAATAACCAAAGTTTAACGTGTGATTTTCATTTTGTTGCCAGCTTAAAGTGTCTGTTTGGGCAATGATATCCTCAATGCCCAGCTTGGCATCGTCAATTAAATAGAAGGTATGAGGGGTTAGGTCGTGTTTACCTTGTTCATCTAATAACAGCGATTCCCCATGGGCGAAGGCCATGCAAAGAACGCTAAAAATCAAAAGAGTCAGGCGCAACATGTGACATCCTAGTTGAGTTATCCCTAAAGATTAGATGAGCCCATGTGTTAGTCAAAATTCTGGGTTATGAACTAGGCTTTATCTATGACCCAAACCCTAAATAGACGATCATTTTTACGTTGTGCCCTGCAAACAGGCCCTGTATTGGCCGTGGGCGCAAGCTTTATGCAATTGGCGACCCTTAGTCATGCAAAAGGTTTTACTGTCTCAGGCCCGCTTCAGCCACCCGATAAAAACGGTATTTGTTTACCCATTGGGTTTAAGTCTAGAGTGGTGGCGACTTCTGGCAAAAAAGTCAGCAATAGCGATTATGTGTGGCATGCCAGCCCAGATGGCGGTGCCTGTTTTGCCGGCCCAGATGGTGGTTGGGTATATGTGAGTAATAGTGAGGAGTATTTCCCACAGGCGGGGGTGGGTGCCATCGCATTTGACGCAGACGGCACCATCAACAATGCCTATTCGATTTTATGGGGCACTAAGGGGAATTGCGCAGGCGGGGCCACCCCTTGGCAAACCTGGCTGAGTTGTGAAGAAATCAATTGCGGTGGCGTATATGAAACCGACCCTTTTGGTAAAAATCCCGCGGTTAAACGCCCGGCGCTGGGGTCCTTTAAACACGAAGCGGTGGCGGTAGATGATCAACTTGGCCAGTTGTACCTCACGGAAGATGAAAAAGACGGCTGCCTGTATCGCTTTACGCCAACCAATGCACTCCCTGATTTAAGCGCGGGCCTTTTAGAGGTGGCGGTTGTTAATGATCAGCAACAGGTGCACTGGCGCAAAATCGATGAGCCTAACCCTTGGAATAATATGCTCGCTACTCGCACCCGGCATCAAGTAAAAGAGGCCACCAAATTTAAAGGCGGTGAGGGTATTTGGTATCAAAAGGGCTTAGTTTTGTTTGCCACTAAACGCGATAACCGCATTTGGGTACTGAATATTGCCGAGCAAACTATTAAGGTATTGTACGACGCTGCCACGCATGCAAATCCCATTTTAAGCGGGGTCGATAATCTTGCCATGAGTCCTACGGGGGAGTTGTTGGTGGCAGAGGACGGTGGTGATATGCAGTTAGTATTATTGAATGCCAATGGCGAGCCAACGCCATTACTGCAAGTGGTAGGGCAAACGGGCAGTGAGTTAACGGGGCCGGCTTTTAGTCCAGATGGTCAGCGCCTATATTTCAGTTCCCAGCGTGGCCTTGATAACGAGGAGCGCTTAGGAATAACCTACGAAATTTCCCTAGTGTCACCATAAACAGCCTAAACGTCTGCTACCCCAAAGTTGTGTAAATGGTTATGCAGCGCAACCTCACTATTATGGTTGAAAGACTCAAACTGACAGCCTAATAAAAAGCTGTCATCTCCTAAGCGACGTAAATAAACCTGCTGGCAGATAATCTCTACGGGTACATGGGTGCGCGTGGTGGTAGTGACGTTAAACAATAAGGTAAAGCGAATAGGGTTGCTGCTGGTATGAATCTCAAGCTTAGACATGAGGGCTTTTACTAGGTAATGGTCACAACATAACTGCAATCCAGACGATGAAATGTTTCGCACAGAGGCACTAAATTGATCGCCCGTTTGAACAAAAACCTGCGCCGTAAAATCTGTTTTAAAGCGTGCCGCAATTCGCTTGTCATCTGAGCGTTGAATTATGTCCACATGTTAGACCCAAATTGACGGCAATTAGACCAGTATAGACATTTTAAAAGAGTCGGGGGGTTACGGAGGCCAATACGCATAATGAGGCATGGATTTTAAGATTGAGTTAAATAGAGGTATAGGTGTATGTGCAGCTAGATGTAATAAGGATGTATAAGTAAGAAGTACTAAGAATTTATATAAGAGGGTTTGCTTGGGAGGGGGTAAAGCTAGCTTGCAGCATGCGCTGCAAGCTAAAGGTCTCAATTAAAGAACTACGATTTCTTCAGCTTGAGGGCCTTTTTCGCCTTGAGTAACAGTAAACTGTACTTTTTGGCCTTCGGTAAGCGTTTTAAAGCCTGAACCTGTAATAGCACGGAAATGTGCGAACACATCAGGGCCGCTTTCCTGCTCAATGAAACCAAAGCCTTTTGCTTCGTTAAACCATTTTACAGTGCCGGTAGTAGTAGACATGCAATCAATCCTGTTAAATCAAATATTCAAGGTCCGAAGACCGTTCACGCTTTAAGTTTTACTATAAATCATTACTAACAGGACGAAGAAGAACTAAACAACGAAATGTGTATCAATTACAAGCTTACTTAAAAGCTACTAACATTGTAGGCCGCTTCAGGTCATTGTCAACGTACGACGCTTTTAATTCGTCATATAATGTCTTTTTAATACACTTTTTAGCTATAAAGTGGCATCAGTGACTAAATTAGTGCCTTTAGCGGCTCAATGGCCAGGTTAGGCCGTTGTCACATACTGTAATATTTCGACTACTTGCTCGGGAGTTTGTGCCCAAGCCATGGCCGCACCATCCACTTCTTTTAACGGATGGATGATTTTTTCGTCATGCAGGGTAATGTAGGGCGTGCCCAAAGCAGCACAAAAACCGGCATCAAAGGCGGCATTCCACTGCTTGTATTTATCCCCAAAGCGCACCACCGCAATGTCACAATTTTCTAGCAGGCTTTTAGTGCGAATGGCGTTCACCTTGGCCGACTTGTGGTCACGCCAAAATGCGTTTGGCTCAGCGCCTAAACAATCACCCGCCGCATCACTTGATTCGTGGTGGGTCACGGCAGAGGTAAAGGTGACGGGTAAATTAAGCTTTTGCGCGCCAGCGGCCAATTGTTCACGCCAGTCAGTATGAATCTCGCCTGATAAATAAACGGTCCAATTTTTCATATAGTGTCCAGTGTAAATGGTAATGAAGAGGTAGGGCTCATAATAGCAAGCTTTTCAGCCGCAGGTTTGGCATTTGCTATATGGCCCTGCATGCTCAGACAGGCGTGAGTGTCGGTTTGTTCGGTTTGCACAAAGTTAATTTTATAGGCTAAAAACGCTTTAACGGTTTGTAGGTTCTCAATTTTACTTTCTACATCTTCCATGCGCGCTTGTAACATACTCACCTGTTGGTCCACTGAGATATCGCCGGCATAATAGGCTTCAATTTGTTGCGCTACCTGACTTAAGGTAAAACCCATAAATTTAGCCAAGCGAATCATCTCAATGCGCTCTAAATTTTCCTCGCTGTATTCTTTGTATTGACGACTGCCCGCTTGGCGCAGGTGACTTACCAATAGTCCCATCTCATCGTAATGACGAATAGTATCTTTGGTGGTGTTGCTTTTTTTGGCCAGTTCACCAATTAACATATACGCCCCTTTTTATAATCTTTATTGAATTAATGCCCACTAGGCTTGACTGTGGGGTATACCCCATAGAGTAAGCTAATGCTTGAAAAGATGGTAGTTGCCCGTTGCAAAAGATGGCTTTGGTTGTAATGAGCCAATATGGCGTGTGAATTTGCATGCATTGATGGGGCTCATTAACCTGTCAGTATAAAAATTAAATGCTACCTGTGAACATTACAAAAATAATTACCCGTGGAGCCACTATGATCAGCTTTATTTTAAACGGTACCAGCGTAGATGTGGATGTCAGTCTAGATACCCCACTCTTATGGGTGATGCGCGACCACCTTAAACTGAAAGGCACTAAGTTTGGTTGTGGCATGGGTTTGTGTGGTGCGTGCAGCATGATCGTGGACGGTGTTTCCACCCGTACCTGTATTTTACCGGTGGCGAGCGTAGCCAATAAAAATGTCACCACCATTGAAGGCTTAGGTAAGCCACAAATGTTATCTACGTTGCAACAGGCCTGGGTAGACAACAGTGTGCCGCAATGTGGTTATTGTCAGTCTGGGCAGTTAATCAGCGCAAGCGCCCTATTGAACAGCAACCCTAACCCCAGTGACGCACAAATAGACGATGCCATGAGTGGTAATATTTGCCGTTGTGGCACTTACCCTAATATTAAAAAAGCCATTAAGGCCGCAGCGACAAACCAAGTGGGTGTGCAAACGTTTGACCCCAGTGAATCAACGTCAGGAGTTGTGGCATGAGTACTGAAACAATAAAAACTCAAGTAAGCACGTCTCGTCGTGGATTTTTAACCAATAGTTTATTTGCGGCTGGCGGCTTAGTGGTGGGTGTGCCCACGTTACTGTCGCAAACCGCGTGTGCTGCCACGGCTAATAATGAAGGGGCTGGAAATAGTTTTGCGCCCGATGCATTTATTCAAATAACCCCACAAAATAAAATCCACTTTTACATGCCTCGCAGTGAAATGGGACAGGGTACCTATACCGGTTTAACCACGATTATCGCGGAAGAATTAGATGTGGACCCTAACCACATTGAAATACATCACGCGGGTGCTCACGACAATTACGCCAACCCTGAAGCGGGCTTACAAATCACCGGCGGCAGTAACAGTATACGTGTGCACTTTGAGCCATTACGACAAGCGGCTGCTAATGCGCGCGCCGCCATTCTAAGTGCGGCTTCAAAGCAAATGGCGTTGGATGTAAAGCAACTCTCCACCAACAACGGCCAAGTATTTGCTAAAGGCCAAGGATTTAATTACGGCGAATTTGTAACGCTGGCGGCTAAACAAGCATTACCTGAATCCGCGCCGTTAAAATCCCCCGAGCACTTTAAATACATGGGTAAAAATCGCCCACGTTTAGATGGCTTAAGTAAAAGTACCGGTACCGCTCAGTTTGGTTTAGACGTGGACTTCCCAGGTTTACATCGTGCGGTGTTGGTTCGTTGTCCGGTGGCCGG
>JAPYOO010000015.1:10807-22862 GCA_029938135.1 Bermanella sp.
ACGTGGACTTCCCAGGTTTACATCGTGCGGTGTTGGTTCGTTGTCCGGTGGCCGGAGGCACGGTTAAGTCGGTGGATTCATCCACAGCTAAAAATATGCCAGGCGTTAAAAAAATCGTCACTATATATAACGGTGTGGCGGTGGTAGCAACTAGTTATTGGCAAGCCAAACAGGCGGCAGCCAGTTTACAAGTTGAATGGATTAAACCTGAAAAACTATTAAGTTTTTCATCCGACACCGGCAAAAAATGGTTTGAAGATGCGCTAAACGGCCCAGATTTAGAAGATGCCCACGAAGAAGGTGAAGGCGCACAAGGGCTAGAAGGCGCAGCTAAAGTCATTAGTGCCCAGTATTGGGCCCCATATCTGGCCCACAGCACGATGGAGCCTTTAAACTGTACGGTAAAAATTGAAAACGAAAAATGTGATGTCTGGGTGGGTTGTCAATCTCCAGGTGTGGCGCAAGGATTAGCGGCGCGCATTAGTGGATTATCAAAAGACGATGTCACCGTGCATTCCACCTTTTTAGGCGGTGGCTTTGGGCGCAGGGTTTATTCCGATTATGTGGCTGAAGCGTGTGCCATTGCCGTAGAAAGTGGTTTAGCGGTGCAGCTCATTTGGAGTCGTGAAGACGACACCCGTCACGATTATTATCGCCCTGCATCACTGGCCAGTTTTAAAGTAGGATTAGATAAAGACGGTAATATTCAAAGTTGGAATGTGAAAAGAGCCGGCCCCAATACCATGCCGTACTTTTTAGATCAGCTAGTAGACGGTAAAGCGCCCGGCTTCATGCCAGATGGCCTAGTGGATTGGTTAAGTAAACGTGGGTACGGCCTCTTTGACGGATTAAGCGTCGATGAATCCAGCACCGAAGGTTTATATGAAGACTACGATGCCCCGCATAAACATGTGCAGCACGTTACAGTGGACCCAGGTTTGCCGGTCGGTTTTTGGCGTTCGGTAGGGCATTCGTTCAGCGGCTACTTTAAAGAAAGTATGATGGATGAAGTGGCTCATGACCAAGCACAAGACCCCATTCAATATCGCTTACGTCATACTAAAAATAACCCTAACTTAAATGCGGCGTTAATAGTGGCTGAGCAAAAAAGTGGTTGGGGTAAAACATTAGCTAATAATCATTTTCACGGAGTGGCTTGTCATAACTCATTTCAGAGTTCGGTGGTACAAGTGGCAGAAGTGTCGGTGCAAAACAATCAAATTAAAGTGCACAAAATTACCTGTGTGGTTAATTGTGGATTTGTAGTGAACCCCGATATTGTTGAAGCACAAATGAAAAGCGGAATTATCTTTGCGTTAACCGCCGCACTTTATGGTGAAATCACCTTAAAAAATGGCGAAGTACAACAAAGTAATTTTCATGACTACGCCATTATGCGCATGAACCAAGTGCCCGAAATTGACGTGTTTATAATTCCCAGTGATGCGCCGCCAACGGGTGTGGGTGAACCCGGTGTACCACCCGTGGCCGCCGCCGTAGCCAACGCCATTTTTGCCGCTACCGGCAAGCGGTTACGTAGTTTACCTTTGTCATTAAGTTGAATTTTGGTACTACCGCAGTCACAGTCTTATGAAAAAGGCAGTGATTTAGAGTGTGGAGTTTTTGATGCAAAGTTCGCAATTAGATGTATTGCAGGGTTGCCTTGCTTGTTTGCAGCAAGGTCAAAAAATAACCCTAGTGAGTGTGGCTAAAACCTGGGGCACGTCGCCGCGTCAAATAGGCGCATTGTTGGCAGTGTGTGATGACGGCCGCTTTTATGGGTCGGTGTCGGGCGGGTGTGTTGAAGAAGACTTAATTGATCGCCTTAAAGACAACCCCGTGACGCAGGTAACAAAATTTGTATATGGCGAAACGTCCACGCAGCGTGAGCAATTTGGTTTGCCCTGTGGGGGCAGCTTAGAGCTTGTATTAGAGCCGTTTAATGATGCAGTGCATGTTCAACAACTCATTGATGCCATAAACGATCGCACCACGCTTTACCGCCGTGTGGCGCTAAAGGATGGCCGTGTCAGCCTTGATGCCATTCAACCTAATGATGATGCACAATTAACATCCAGCCACTGGGGCAATATTTTTGGCCCCGTGTGGCAAATGTTAATTGTGGGTGCAGGAGAGACGGGCCAGTTTTTAGCGCAAATGGCACCGGCGCTGGGTTACCATGTGTTAGTGAGTGACCCGCGTCCCCAGTACATAAAAAATTGGCCGCTAAAAAACATTCCGCTGATGCCGGGTTTCCCCGACGACATCATTGAAAAAATGCACATCGATCATCGTACCGTTATTGTCACTGTCGCCCACGACCCTAAAGTGGACGACATGGCATTATTACAAGCGCTGCACAGCGATGCGTTTTATGTGGGCGCGTTGGGTTCAGTAAGTAATAATAAAGCCAGGCGGACGCGCTTAGTAGAACACTTTGGTTTTAGCACCGCACAGGTGAATCGTTTACACGGGCCTGTGGGTTTACCTATTGGCAGTAAAACGCCCCCTGAAATTGCCTTGGCAATATTGGCTGAGGTAACCGCTTTGCGAAATGGCCGTGACCTTAAAGCCGAATTAAACAAAGAGTTAAACGCGGTTAAAATGTTACAAGCGCAGCCCGCATGATCACCGGCATAGTGTTAGCGGCGGGCATGGGTAGCCGCTTTGGCGGTGACAAAATGCTGCACCCTATTAAACAAAAAAACGGTGATGAACTGGCCATGGGGTTGCTTAGTGCGATGAATTTAAAACCCTGGGTTGATGACATTATTTGTGTGGTGCGCGCAAGCGACAAAACGTTAATTTCAATATATGAACAACATGGTTTTAAAGTGCACATTAGTGAACATTATGAGCTGGGACTTAGCGCCAGCCTAGTGGCGGGAATTCAGGCCTGTAAGGGTGCCAGTATGTATGTGCTGGCTCTAGGTGACATGCCGTATATAAAGGCTAAAACCTATCAAGACATCCGTCAAAGCCTAGACAAAAGTGACAAAGATAAAATAATACAGCCCACGTTTAATGGTATGCCAGGTCATCCGATGGTATTTCCACAACGTTTAAAAAACGAATTACTGGCCTTGCAGGGAGATGTGGGTGCACGCAGTATTGTTAAAAAAGAAGCACATAATATAATTTCGGTGAAGGTACAAGATGGAGGTATTCATTGGGATGTGGATACCAAGACTGATTCGGTATAAATAATATGTTGGCAGCACAGAATAATATTTTTTAAAATTATGGATTGTCGTTTTTAGCACGTAATGCTGATTAATATGACTCGCCTTTAACGGGTTAACCCTTGTAAAAAGGGTTAACCATAAGCAGTTTAAATGCCCCCCGTAATTTTTTTAACCAATCCATCTTGGGCCAATCCATTTCTACGGTGTCGTAACAACGACGCAGCGATATAATTCTAAGTGCCTGTTTTTACTCGTGTCCACATGCGGTTGACGGCCCGTTCAAACTTTAACCCTCGGCCTTGATCGGCAAACAGATTTTTATAGGTGGCATCGTTAGGGTAAATGCCTGGGTGTGATGTGATGTCTTTATCCACGTACTGGGTCGCCTCGGAATTAGCGTTGGCATACCAAACATAGTTAGAAATTCCGGCAATAACTTTAGGTTCCATTAAATAATCTAGGAAAGCATAAGCGGCATCTACATTGTTAGCATCACGGGTGATGTTAAACGTATCGGCCCAGCCCTGAGCGCCTTCTTTGGGAATGACATAATCAATATTAATGCCGCTCTTAGATTCAATGGCTCGATTGGCTGCCATGAATACATCTCCACTCCAGCCCATGGCTAAACAAATATTGCCGCTGGCTAAATCATTTACGTACGTTGAGCTGTGAAAATAACTAATGTAGGGGCGAATGCTCATTAGCTTATCTTCTACTAATTTTAAGTCGGCCAAATCTTGTGAATGTGGGTCTTTCCCTAAGTATTTTAACATGGCACTCACCACCTCAGTGGGGGCGTCTACCAATGATACGCCGCAATGAGCGAATTTCTTAACGGTGTCAGCCGAGAATAATAACGCCCAACTATTCACCTTTGACGCTCCCATTATTTTGGCGGCTTTATCGGTGTTATAGCCAATACCTGTGGTGCCCCACATATATGGAATAGAATGTTGATTGCCATTATCAAAAGAATGTACAATTTTTAAGATCTTAGGGTCTAGGTTGTCATAATTTTTTAGGCGTTGTTTATTTAGGGGCTGAAATACCCCGACTTTAATTTGGCGTTGCAGGTATGATCCGCTTGAGACCACAAGGTCGTAACCTGTTTTGCCCATTAGCAGCTTTGTCTCGGCCATTTCTTGTGAATCGTATACCGTGTAATTCACCTTGATGCCTGTTTTCTTCTCAAAGCCTTCAATAGCGTCTTGCGTAATGTAATCAGACCAATTGTAAATATTCAGGGTCTTTTCGTTAGAGAGTGCGTTGCACGTTGCACTCATCCCAGCGGCGAGGGTTAACGCCAGTTGCCATTTTTTCATGATGTTTCTCCGTTGTTGTTATTTTTTAGGTAAAACTATTGTGCGGGGCCTGCGTATTGAGGTTGAGTGATACACGCGACATTACCGCCACCCAACAAAATTTCACGAGCGTTGTTAATGCTAATGACTTGATGATTGGGAAATACTTTTTGTAAAATTTCTTGAGCCGGTTTATCCATAGGGTCATCGTAACTGGGCACGACGACAACGGAGTTACCAATATAATAATTAATGTATGACGCGCAAATTTTTGTACCCGCTAAGCGCTCGTGGGTACCGACCACGGCATCAAGACCCGCCGCTTCTTCATTGGTCCATTCAAGGGCGGCAGGTTGGGGTAGTTTGTGGATAATGATTTTTCGGCCTTGGGCATCTGTGGTGTTGCTTAAAATCTTAAATGCTTCTTGATAAATTTCGTATTGAGGGTCTGTTTCGTCGTCGGTCCATTGCAGTAATAGTTCACCCGGTGCCACCCAGCAAGCTAGGTCATCGATGTGGCCGTCGGTTTCATCAAATTTACAACCGCGCGGTAACCAAATAACTTTTTCAGCGCCCAAGTAATCACATAACAGTTCTTCTACTTTTTCTTTTCCTAAATGAGCATTACGGTTTTTATTTAAAAGGCATTGTTCGGTGGTTAAAATGGTGCCCTGACCATCACATTGAATGCCGCCCATTTCGGCAATTAACGGCGAGCGATAACGATCTAGACCTTCAAGTTCCAGCATTTTTTGGGCAATTTTATCGTCTTTATCCCATGGAAAATACAAGCCGCCATCTAGACCGCCATAGGCATTAAACGTCCAGTCGGTGCCTCGTACGTCGCCACGATCATTGACCACAAAAGCACAACCGGAATCACGGAACCAAGCATCGTTGGTGCTCATTTCAACAACCCGAATATTTTCAGGCAACATAGCGCGGGCATTTTCATATTGTTGGGCTGAGGCGCAAACCGTCACCGGTTCGCTTTGGGCGATGGCAGTGCAAATATTTACCCAAATTTTTTGAGCGGGTTTGCCGCCGTTACGCCAAACATCGCTGCGTTCAGGCCAACCTAACCAGCATCCTTTTTTGGCTTCAAATTCACCCGGCATACGAAAGCCATCTAGGCGTGGAGTAGAGTTAAGAGTGCGAGACATAACGAATTACCTGGTAGATTGTTTGCTCAAGGTAACTTCGGCAGTGCTTAGGGTCTACTGACAATAAGTGAGGGTATTGTTTAGTTTTACTCATCAATAAGGCGGCTTTTAAACATAAATGCCGCCAAATAAAGAGAATATCTAAATTAAAACAAAGGTTTGGTAGCTGAGAGGCGGTTTATTAGTCGTCCATTTTTTGCAATATCCAGTCGCTGAAGGCACCTAATTTGGCATCACTGGTTTTGCGTTTTTCGGCCACTAAATAATAGTTGCCCAAAGACGGCACGGACTCTTTAAAAGGACGCACTAACGTGCCTGAGTTTAAATCTTCGCTGGCGGTAAACTTATCCCCCATGGCCACGCCATATCCCGCGATGGCGGCCTCTAACGATAAACCTGCGTGGGCAAAATTAAGGTGCTGTGACGATTTAAGTAATCTGGGAGCGTGTGCGCCTAACCAAGTAGCCCAGGTTTTTCCATTTTGATCATCATGCAATAAACGTCGATCTTGTAAATCGCTAGGCTGTAATATGGCTTGCTCGCCTTGTACTAAGTCAGGACTGCACACTGGAAAAAAGTCTAAACGATCAATGGGAGTTACCCAGTAGCGGTCCCAGTCGGCATTGCCTGCTCCGTAAATAATACTTAAGTCAGCCTTGGCATTAATGTTTTGTTCGTCACTTGAGTGTAATAACAAGCTCACATCTATCATGGGATATTGATTGGCAAAGTCGCCAATTTGTTTAATTAGCCATTTAGAGGAAAGCTCGGGTGGGGCCGAAATAACCAAGCGACCACTTAAACCCGGTTCTAGGGTTTTTTCACAGGCTTCACTAATAATATCAAACGCTTGTTGAATGGCCGGTAATAGGTTTTTCCCAGCGCTGGTGAGCTTGGCATTGCGCCCTTGTTTTTCAAATAACTTAAGGCCAAACGAATCTTCTAGGGTTTTAATTTGGTGGCTGATGGCGCTTACCGTGACACACAACTCTTGTGCCGCCCGTGAAAAGTGCTGGTGGCGAGCGGCGGCTTCAAAGGCCCGTAATGGATTCAGCGGTGGCAAGCGGCGCATAAATATCTTTTAGTGGGGTAAAAGAACATGGTAAATAACCCTTAATGATTTAACCACTTAAATTTAAGGTATCTGCATGTGTAACAGACTTCTAGTAAATTATATGAATGATAACTCGGTTTAGTCTTGATAAAAACGGACGCAAGTGTAAGCTGTTTTGATTGTTAATTAGTAGGTGTAGGTGTTGTATGACAATTGTGGCCGACAAAATCATCATCAATGGCAGGGTACATACTATGGCAGCGGGCTCTACGGCCAGTGCCCCTTGCGCGCAGGCCATTGCCATTAAGGATGAAAAAATTATCGCTGTGGGTGATGATCAACAAATCACTCAGTATGCACATACCAGCACACAAATTATTGATGCTAAAGGCCATTTAGTGTTACCGGGATTGCAAGACACTCATATTCATTTTCAATTATCCAGTGCCGATATTTACCACAGTGCCGTGTTATATGAGGCGGAAACCCTTGCGCAGGCACTGGCTATTATTAAAGAATTTAGCGAGAAAAATCCCCTTAAAAAGTGGATTCGCGGGGTGGGTTTTGACCCTGTATTATTCACCGAAAAAGAACTCACCAAAGAAGCCCTAGACGGCGTTACGGCTGGCCGTCCCGCGTTAATATTGGCCAGCGACTATCATAATGGCTGGGCCAATAGTCTGGCCTTTGAGTTGGCGGGTGTAAAGGTTGAAAGCCGCGAGCCAGAAAATGGCCGCTTCGCCCGCTTAAACGATGGCAGTCCCAAGGGCTTTATTTATGAAGATGCTATTTGGTACATGAATCGTGTTGCCCCCAGTTACACGGATGATGAGTTATTAGAGGCCATGAGCCACTATTGCCACGAGTTTAATAAACAGGGCATCACGGGCGTATTGGATGCAATGGCACCGCGCAGTTATTTAAAAAATTACTCGACACTTCATAAGCGTGGTGATTTAAGTTTACGGGTGCGCTGTACCAGTAAAATATTTTCCCACCAAGCGCTGCAGCCGCAATTAGATGAACTCATTTCCATGCGTGAAGAATACAACAGTGACATGGTGAGTTTGCATTCGGCTAAGTTTTTCCTAGACGGTGTTATGGAAAACGGCACCGCTTACTTTATTAATCCACGCAGCGATAACGGTGAAAACAGCGAGCTGATGTTTTCACCATCAAAAATTAGTGAATACTTTAGCGCCTTTGATAAAGAAAAATTTCAACTTCATGTGCACACCATTGGTGACGGCGCGGTAAGAGCAGCACTTGATGGTATTGAAGCGGCACAATTGAATAACGGCTCATGGGACAGTCGCCACCAATTAGCTCATTTACAGGTAGTCGACCCTACCGATATTCCACGTTTTAAGCAGCTTGGAGTACTGGCCAACTTTCAAACACTATGGACACAACCCGATAAAGAAAATGATATTTTAATTAATACTATGTTGGGCAAGAAGCGCAGTCAGTGGCTTTATCCCATTGGTGAACTTATTAAGCAGGACGCCACGTGCATGTTAAGCAGTGACTGGGGTGTGAGTACTTACGAGCCGTTTTCAATTATACAAAGTGGTATCACGCGGCAAACGTTGGATGCCAATGTAAACAGCGAAGTGAATACGGCCCAGCATCGAATCAGTGTCTTTGATGCCATAAAGGGTTACACCATTAATGCCGCACATGCCGCGTGGCGGGACGACGTAACCGGTAGTATTGAAGTGGGCAAGTATGCGGATGTGGTTATCTTAAATCAGGATGTTTTTAATATTTCGGTTTACGACATCCATAAAACCCAAGCCCTATTAACATTGTTGGGCGGGAAGCAAGTGTATCGCGCACAAGGTTTTTAATCTCTGAGGGTTTAATGCCCAGCCGCTTGCGGCGTAATGTAGGAGGCCACTCGGCAATTGCTCCTGCATTGCCCTAATAACCTACATCCATGCAGGAACCCGTGGGCGATCTTTTAAAATCGCAAAGCGATTTGTCGGGCAGGGGGCTGCCCTCGTACAATGTGTGTTTATTCTTAGTTAGCACAAGGGCTTGCCCCGAGGATTTTTAATACGTTTAAATGCCTTTAATATCATCTCGGTGGTTATCAAACCATTTCATCAGCGTTTCTAACTGACCATTAAGGTCGCTTAAATCCCCGTCTTGCCAATCACTAAAACAATGTGAAATATCTGGCATCAATGACGCCATAATACTTTCGCACGTCCCCAGCCCTTGTTGGGTGATGGTGAGGTGTCGTTTACGTTTATCGTCTTTATCCAAGGTGGCTTTCAATAGCCCCTTATCTAATAAAACGCTGACGGTTTTGGTAATGCCAGGTTGATTCATTTCCATCACTTGAGCCAGATCACTGATCAACCAGCTTTTTTGTGGATTATGAGTGAAGTGGGTTAATAGACCAAATTGAGAGGTTGTAAGGGATTGGTGGGCAAACAGCTTATTTTGGCGAGTGCCCATAAGCTGCTGAATAATCCCCAATAACACCATAATACGTGTTTGTGTTTGCTGGCGTTTATCCAAAACTCTCTCCATAAACGAATGACGATGCAACTTGCATTCCTTGGAATATAATATATATTCCAAGGAATGCATAGTTTATTAGCGTAATCGAACCGGCAAAACGGAGCTTATGATGAGTCAGACAAATACTATTAACCGAAGAAATTTCATTAGCATTTTAGGTTTGGGCCTAGGGTCCGTGGCGCTGTCCAGCACGATCAGTGGATGTGGTGAAACAACGCCTCAGTTGGATTTCGGCTGGGATGGTCCGGGGGCAGACGTTACCGACATCCGCTTAAAAGTGTTGTCGTATGCCATGTTGTGCCCCAATCCTCATAACAAACAACCGTGGATTATTAAGCTTAGCGGTGACCTAAGTTTTGATTTGTATGTAGATCCAGAACGGCTGCTGCCAGAAACGGACCCCTTCTATCGACAAATCCACATAGGTCATGGCACCTTCCTAGAAACATTGGCCATTGCCGCTACGGGGTTAGGTTACCGGGCCGGCATTAAATATTTTCCAGCGGGCATGTATGGCAATACAGAGTTAAGCGATAAACCCGTGGCCAGTATTTCGCTGCTCAAAGATGCTTCTGTGCAGCCCGACCCACTTTTCAAACACCTATTAACACGTCACTCTAATAAACGGGAATATCAAAATAAGCCACTAACATTGAGTGAGCTTAAAAGTCTGCAAGATTTTCATCATTCCAATTCAGCTTCCAAGCTTACGTTGCTGGACACCCCTGTTGCTCAGCAAAAGCTCGAACAGGTTTTAACACAGGCCATGAAAATTGAAGTGGGCGATAGGGCGCGCGATTTAGAAACCATTAAAATGTTTCGTTTTAACGCACAAGAATTAAAACAATACCGTGATGGTTTTGGTGTGGCCCAGGCAGGGGTCACCGGCATTAAAAAAATATTAGTGGAAAACCTACTTTTAAATCGCGAAAGTGTTGAGAAAGATCCCACTGACTTTGGTGTCGAAGCCGTGAACATGACACAAAAAACCGCCGCTTCCACCGCCACGTTTGGCTGGTTAACCACTGAAGGCAATAGCCGTTTAGATCAGGTTTTAGTGGGGCGTGAATACTGCCGCATTAATCTTAAAACCACCGCCATGGGGTTAGCACAGCATCCCATGAGCCAAGTATTGCAAGAGTATCCCGCCATGCTGGCCTTACAAAAGGAATACAAAGCGTTTTTTAATATTGCAAATGATCAAACGGTGCAGATGCTGTTTCGATTAGGTCATGCAGACGCAACGGCCCATGGTCCAAGACGGGCTCTCGAAAATATTATTAAGATTTAAAGTTGAATAGCTAAGGGGTAGGAAATAATGAAGGCATTTAAAGTAAGTGTGTTATGGCTAGGTTTAAGCTTGTTGGCGGCGTGTTCGGTTATGCCAGCGACTCATTCTGGATTTTTGTCGCAGTCGCCCAAGGATTTTGAATCCGCTGATACGTCACCAAAAGTGTCATGGCGCGTAAACACCGGCCATGACATTAGTGAACAAGAGCAGGCAGAGTTGAAGGAATTATTGACGCGCGAACTAAACCGCGCGTTAAATGAAGCCAAACATGAAAATAAAATACCCTCACAGTTCATCCAAATACGTGCCGCCATAACCCGCATAGAGGCGGTGTCGCCTGCGTTAAACTGGTTAACCACCATACTGCTATTTGTGCCTATGGATCATGGTGGGGCGGCCGTGGAATTGCAGGCCATAGATGTACGCACTGAAAAAGTCATCAGCCAATTACGGTTTGCCCGCTGGACACCCATCAGTGAATTAAGATCTCACTTTACCCGTTTGGCACCGGCTAATTCGGCGCTTACCTTAGCGGCCCAAGAATTTGTGGGACAGCTGGCCGAGGTGCACTAATGCTTTAGTCGAGGCGAGAGGCTAGTAGTAAAGTACTGGTAATTGAGTTTTAAGTGTTTTTTTTACGAATAATCAAAGCTAAAATTAGACAAGGATAGCGAAATTGATAATTAAAAGGCGTATTATACGTGCCGATTTAACGTTAAATAATTAACAGTAAATAAATGGATTTATGATGAAAAAAATTATGTTAATGGCTGGCCTACTTGCCAGTGCTTCTAGTCAAGCCGATGTATTAAATGACAGTTTAAACTACATGACCGGTCTACTAGCTTCAGACTATCAATATGTGTCTGCCAATCTCACAACCTCAGATTATGAAACACAAGGTATCAGAGATACCGCATCAGGGTTTAGCATACTAGCCGGCTACCATCTTAAAGATACACCGTTTACTCTAGAAGCGGGTATTTCAAATTTAGGCGAATCTAGTATTAAGCCACCAGAAGGTGTTAACTTTGAAATATCCAGCAGCGCTTTTTTTGCAGACGCAAAATATTCTGTGCAACTGTTTAATCAGGCTCACGGCTACGCCAAAGTGGGTTTGAATCGCTTAACGGTTAAGCAAACAAGCGAAAGCACTCGCCACACTAGTACACAAACAAAAATGATGTATGTAGCGGGTGCGCAATATAATTTTGCGAATACAGCCTTTATTAGCTCTGAATTCGTAGCCTATTCTGCGGACATTACATCTTTGTCGCTGGGCTTGGCTTATAAGTTTTAATAAGCCAATTGGGCAGTGGGAATTGATTACTTAAGAAAACTCTAAGATCACCTTAGAGCATCTTTTAGCATTAGCCTCAGCATCAAAGGGGCTCTTCTCACTGCCAAAATTTAATATTTGGGACGACCAAGTCTTTAATTATTAAGCCCCCACCCGCTACATATTCAGCCGTTACATTTTAGGCAGCGACGTTTGAAACCCCTTCAATTCACTTATGCGCCCATAC
>JAPYOO010000015.1:22962-29602 GCA_029938135.1 Bermanella sp.
TTACATTTTAGGCAGCGACGTTTGAAACCCCTTCAATTCACTTATGCGCCCATACCAGTTATTGATATTTTGTGTCTCGGGTTGTGCCTGCGCTAGCCCCAAATGAAACACGTTAGACGCCAACGCTAAATCAGCAATAGTGGGCGCAGAACCCGCTAAAAAATCGTTGTCTTTTAAGTGTTGTTCTAAAATGTCGGTGAGTTCAGTCAGTTGTTCTAGGCCACGTTCGATGGCTTTTGCATCGCCTTTTTCCTGTAAAAAAACTTTATTTAATACAATGTCGACTACTGTGGGTGAAAATCGACATTGTGTCCAATCTAACCATTGCTCAACACCTGCGCGTGCAGCCAAGTCGCTTGGGTACCATTGGGATAAGTCATATTTATGGCACAGGTACCTAAGAATGGCGTTGGATTCATGAATTTTAATGTCACCATCCACTAACGTCGGCACCTGATGATTGGGGTTAATCGCTAAAAACGACGCCGTTAGATATTCCCCGTTCATCATATCGACAATCTTTGATTCATAGGGAATGCCCGCTTCCTCTAGTAAAGACACAACTCGGCGACTGTGCTGAGAAATAGGAGAATGGAAAAGAATCATAATGGGCACCAGCTAATTGTAGGTTTAGATGTTTGTTTGATTTGTTAGTACCTGCCTAGCTTACCAGTCACTACTGACAGCTTGTGTCAGTAGTGATGCGCCCTAATTCACACATTTTAACGAGTATTAATACGGGCTAATAAACCGCCGGATACCCTTAAATGGTCTAATCTTAAGGCTACACGGGTGTGCGTGTGAGTGGCTCTAAATAGGTGTGAAAGTATGCAAACAGACCAGTTTTATTGGGTGCCAGGGAGTAAGTGGCAGCCCGCGTTGAATGGTGTAGATACAAAATCAAGCTTAGTGTTGTGTTTTGGCCCAGCGAACTTGTTTGCGCAACACTTAGAGACCCTTACCACCAGCTTTCCTAATGCGGTTATTACCGGTTGCACAACGGCGGGGGAAATATTGGATGACCAAGTGCGTGATAACAGCCTTAGCCTCACGTCTATTGCGTTTAACAAGGCAAGCGTACAGGCAATACAGTTGGAGGTGTCGTCGTTTACCAGCAGCTTATTGGCGGGCGAAGCGTTAGCTGAAAAATTACCCCATGAGTCTTTGCGTCACGTGCTTATTTTTTCGGATGGTTTGTGTGTAAATGGCACCGACCTTGCCCGCGGATTGACCAAAAAGCTGCCCCAAGCGGTCTCGGTAAGTGGTGGTTTAGCCGGTGATGGTGATCAATTTTTAAATACGGCTACCTGGCTTAATGGACCACCAAAATCGGGCCATATTGTCGCGGTGGGTTTGTATGGCAAGAGCTTAGCCTTTGCGTATAGCTCGTTTGGGGGTTGGGACCCATTTGGCCCTGATCGCTTAGTGACACGCTCAGATACCAATGTTTTATACGAGCTAGATGGTCGTTCGGCGCTGGAGTTGTATAAAGAATATTTAGGCCCCCATGCACAAGAGCTGCCGGGCAGTGCGTTATTGTTTCCGCTCAGTATTCGTGCCGACACGCTGGCCGAAGAACGGGTGCGCACTATCTTGGCCGTAGATGAAAAAACCGGTTCCATGACCTTTGCTGGTGACATCCCTCAGGGCTGTCATGTGCGCCTCATGCGCGCCAATTTTGATCGCCTTATCGATGGTGCCAGTATCGCGGCACAAAGGGCGACTCTGAGCCGTGGTCAGAGTTTTGCGCTGTTAATCAGTTGTGTAGGGCGCAAGATGGTACTAAAACAACGGGTAGAGGAAGAAGTGGAAGGTGTGCGGCAAATCTTAGGCGAGCAAGTCCACATGGCTGGCTTTTATTCTTACGGAGAGTTGTCGCCGTTAATTGATAAGGTGGGCTGCACTTTACACAATCAAACCATGACAATTACTAGCATTGGTGAGCGCTGATTATGTTTGGGTTAGCCTCAAAGGTACCCACGTATGAGTAATTGGCATAAGTTGCTTAACCGGCAACTTAGGCGTCACAGCATGCTGGCCAAGGTCGAACAAAGCGATTACTTAAGCGTATTTCAAGATGTATCCAATGCGTATACACAGGCGGATGAAGATCGCTTGTTATTAGAGCGCTCGTTGGATCTTACCTCAAAAGAACTCACTAAGCGCAATCAAGATTTACAGACCAAAATAGACGAAGCGAGCCTGGCCGAAAAAAAACTCAAAGAGTCTTTTGCATTGCTACAGGCCACCCTAGATTCAAGCAGTGAAGGCGTGTTGGTGATTCGTGAAAATCGCCATGTGGATATTTGCAATCAAGCTTTATTAAATATGTTTAATCTGGAAAGGGACGAATTTGATCGATTAATAGGTCATGATTTCTTTAATAATTTAAAGCCATTTGTTAAAAATTTTGAAGCTTTTAAAGGTGAGCTTATTAACTTGTATCAAAGCGATGATGAACACGCAAACTTCACTATAGAGTTAAAAAATAAAAAAATATTAGATTGTTATGCGGTCCCGCGCATGGTGGATGAAAAAATTATCGGACGAGTATGGAATGTTCGCGATGTCACTCAACTTAGGCGGTCGGAGCAAGAGGCTCGTTATAATGCCAATCATGACCGGCTTACCGGCTTACCCAATCGTACCCTTTTTCGTGAACGCCTAGAGCAAGCGCTAAAACTTAATCACAGAAAAAAGCTGGGTCTTGCCATTTTGTTTCTAGATCTAGATGAGTTCAAAATCATTAATGACAGTCTAGGCCATGAGGCAGGCGATGAATTGCTTAAAAAAGTGAGTGACCGCCTTAGGAAAGTACTGCGCGATGAAGATGTGCTGAGCCGACACGGCGGTGATGAGTTTGTATTGATGCAGCAAGGAGTGGGGCATATTAAATCGGCCAGTGCATCTGCCGAGCGAATTATTGATTTATTTGAAAAGCCTTTTGAATTGGCTGGCAAAGAAATATATATCAGTACCAGTATAGGCATTGCATTAACGCCAAACGATGGCGACACCCACTCATTATTAATTCGTAACGCCGACATGGCGATGTACTATGCTAAAAGCCGCGGGCGTAATAATTTTCAATTCTTTTCCGAGGATTTAGAGCGACTCTCATCCCACCGGCTAAAAATAAAACATGATTTAAAAATGGCACTTGAGAGAAATGAGTTCCACTTAGTGTACCAGCCTAAGGTGTCTTTGAAAGATGGTATGATTATGGGGGTAGAGGCACTTATTCGCTGGAAAAAAGAGGGTAAATTGATTCCTCCTATGGAGTTTATTCCCATCGCTGAAGACTATGGCCTAATAGTCGCCATTAGTGAGTGGGTTATTGACAATAGTTGTCGACAAATTAGGCATTGGATCGATGCAGGTTTTAAAGACGTGAAAGTGGCGATAAATATTTCACCTAGGCACCTTGAACGCGGTACGGTACTTAGTGATATCAATAAGGCGGTAAAAAAATATCGTATAGAGCGTAAAAATATTGAAATTGAAATTACCGAAACCGCCATTATGGATGACGTTAATGTGGCTATCCAAGCGTTGCAAAAAGTGAAGGATCAGGGCATTAGCATTGCCATGGATGATTTTGGTACCGGCTATTCGTCACTAAATTATCTAAAACGTTTGCCTATTAATGTTGTAAAAATTGATAAAAGCTTCATTGATAGTCTTAAAGATTCTCCCGTGGACAGTGCCATGGTGTTTTCCATTATTACCTTGGCTCATTTGCTGGAATACCAAGTAGTGGCCGAGGGCGTAGAAGACCAAGAAACCATGCATGTTTTAAAAACAATGAACTGCGATTATTTACAAGGGTACTTCTTCAGCCGTCCTGTGAGTGCAGATGATTTGTCTAGCATGTTGGATTCCGGTACACGGTTGGAATTTTAGAGTTTACTGAATATAGGTGTATCGAAATTCTAAAATATTGAAGGTATCATCAGTTATTAAAAATTCAGTTTGTGTATTTCAAAGGTAGTGTTAGAAATCTTATGAATCCCGTCCCAGTATGAACGCTGATTTTTATTGATATGGTGTTCTCACCCACCGCCTCTCCCAACTCATTTTCCAGCGTAGACCTTTCAATTATCTAATGCTCTACTATCAAAATAACTGAAAATATGAAGATGTAATATAATTGTAATAACTCTGATTCAGAATATTGGTTAGCAATGGAGGGTTGACCAAATGGAAGTAATAGACGCTGTATGTATAACAAAGTTTGATATAAATAAATGCCTGTCAAAAATATTGGATAGATTTTATATGGGCTATCTGGATATTAGTTCAATGAATCTAGAACCTCGTATGAGTTTTCCTGTTGTTGAAGACGGGTATTCTAGAAATAGAATTTATATGGATGAGGAAATTGAGGTAGTCGTAGCTGTATGGGGATCTAGATTTAAAAGTAAACCTCATGATCATGGTGAAAGTTATTGCATGTTTTCAGTTTTAAAAGGGGGGGTATTCAATACAGATGTAATACCAAATCATGATTTAAGTGGTTATACGATAAAAAGCGACGCGTTATTAATGGCGGGCGATATATCAGAGCTATTGTCACCAAATGACTTTCATTTAATTGAAAATCATACAAATAAGGCAAGTATTACTCTTAACGTTTATAGCCCGCCAATTTCAAAATATAGAAGTATATAATTAGTTGTGGTACACAGCATGGAAGCCAAAATGAAACCGTTTTTAGTAAGTTCAAGTGAGTCAGAGTCATTACGACGAATATTGTCAGATATAAACTTTACTCAGAGTAAAGAGACTCAGGATAATGCCATTTTAGGACGGATCTTTAATCTTAAAGGTCGTATTCCCAGTAGAATTGAAAGTGTACTAAATAAATTTAGAGAAAGTAGTGAAGGCACATTGGTTGTAAGGGGGCTGCCTTTAGGAAAAGAAAAAGAATTAATCTTATTGTTAACCAGTACGCTTGGAATGCCCTTCGCACACAGTCAAGAGTCAGAGCTAGTTAGCACAGTAAGGCCCAAACACTCTGCAAGGGAATCTAAAGATCCTAGCTATTTTACTTCGGTAAAATTTGATTTGCATACAGAGTTACCTTACGTATTAAATTCTCCAGATTTCATAAGCTTATTGTGTAAGGATAATGTAGAAGGTGGTTACACTTATACGTCTTCGATCAATGAGGCATTAACCTTGTTAACAAGGGAGTCTATAGCATTGTTACAAGATCCCATATTTGAAATAATGATTCCTCCACATTTTTCTCATTCTGATGGTTTTGCACCGCCGAGGCCAATAATCAAGAAAACTGAAAATGGATTTAAAATTAGAATTAGATTTGATCAGTTAAAGTGCCCTGAGTCCGTAAGGTATGCCGTAGACGAGCTATTCGTAGCCATTAATGAAGTAAAAGTTAGGCATCTGTTAGAGCCTGGCGATCTACTAATAATTAATAACAATACATCGCTTCATGGGCGATCAAATTTCATTCCAACATATCAAAAGAAAGATCGAGAGCTTCATAGGGTGTACAGTATAAGGGAAAGCTATAAGCTAATGGTTGATTTTGATTTTGAAAATAAAAGAATTCATAGTTTTTAGATAATAAATATTAAGGAAGATTAAGGTGTTAACTGAAATATCACTAGAGATAATTTTATTTCTCGCGGCTATTGCGTTAGTTGCTGGGTTTGTAGATGCAGTGGCCGGTGGCGGTGGGTTGTTAACCATCCCGGCTTTGTTACTGGTTCAAATTCCACCTGTACATGCTTTAGCAACAAATAAACTACAAGGGTCTTTTGGCACGTTATCAGCATCTATTACGATGCTTAAAAAAGGTAAGGTGAAGTTACCTATGCTTTGGAGTAGTATTTTTCCTTGCTTCATTGGGGCGACGGCAGGCACCGTTGCTCTTCAAATTTCGCCTCCTAAATCCCTTGAAGTTATAATCCCCATTGTTATTTCCATCGTGTGTATCTATTTCATCATCCCTAAAAAAAAGAGTGATGTAAAACCTAAGCCTAGGGTGTCCAAAAGGAACTGGCGTCGATTTTACGTTCCTTCATTAGGGTTTTATGATGGTTATTTGGGGCCAGGAGCAGGCATGTTCTATACGCTTGGTGAGGTTTCCTTAAGAGGAAAGGAAATTATCTCGGCTACAGCCAATGCTAAAGTACTGAATTTCACCAGTAATATTGCATCACTATTCATCTTTGTTATTGGCGGCAAGGTATTATGGTTAGTAGGAGGCTGCATGATCGTAGGGCAAATTATAGGCGCAGTTATAGGTGCAAATATGGCCATTAAAAACGGTGATAAATTTATCCGACCTATGATTGTTGTAATGTGCCTATGTATGTTATTGAAATTTGTATTTTCATAGACGAAACAATGCCATCTTGGCAGGTTAATGGACGCTGAAATGCATCGAGGTAAAATTTTACCCATTCTATAAAATCCAGCTCAACCCTGCTTTTAATTTTTGCTTGGCATCCTGTTCAATAATATCCCCATGGGCAAGAATGATCCGCGTGAAAGGAAGTTCAAGTAATGTATTAAGGCTGGCACGTGCTTTAGCTCTATTCACATACACTAAGCGCAATATGCGTGGCCAGCCAATTTTACCGTGACAGCCTCCTAGCTTTAACCAAAT
>JAPYOO010000015.1:29702-31851 GCA_029938135.1 Bermanella sp.
GCGTCGGGATACATGTTTACGGCTTGTTGTGCATACTTATGGTGAAAATTGTTTGGGCATACAATATGACCAACCTCACCTAACAGATCAATTTCTTGTTTAAGATCGGGCGTAATAGTGATGGGCGAATGCAGTAAGATCTTACCGTTCGTTAAACGCACAACGGTCATGCGGGTGCCCACATGAAACAATAAAAATTTGGATGCTTGTTTTGCGCACCACAGATCGGTGGCCATATTTTGTAAAGTGCTCACGCTAGAACCTCAGTGACTTGTTGTTATTTACGGCTTAGTAAACCTGTATCAAAGGCTGCTGGCAAGTGAGTTAATAATCGTATCTATTTTCATGATGTTAACAAATTTGACGCTGCAGTTTTTTGGATAATGAACTTACCGCTTTATCATAAGAATATTGAATCAGGTCTTGTAAATAGGCTTCATCAAATTCGGCCACCTCAACGACGGTGATCCAATGAAAGCGGCCCATGTAGCGGGCAGGCATTATGCCTTTTTGATCGGTTAGCTCTAAAAAATGCTGGGGGCTGACACGAATACTAAAGCGCCATTTTTGGGGAGAGCTGGTTTTAAAGTAGGCGAATTTTTTGCCTTGCACCTTAAACGTTAAAATATTAGCGGGGGCGGCATGAAGGTTTTCAATCGCACCGGTAAACCCCCTGCATAGTTGTTTAACCTGCGAGCTGTTCATAAACAAGGACTCCCTGTGTGAGCAGTGTTTAAATAAATAAGTCTAAGAGGAAAAGCATAACAGATGAGAGGATTTATAAAAAACTGCCCGCAGGCAGTTATATTTACAAGTGCTTTTCAATGAAACCTTTAATGGCTGAGTAGGGTTGTGCGCCTACGCTTGTGCCCACCGATTCGCCGGCTTTAAACATCATCATAGTGGGAATGCCCCTCACGCCATACTTGGCCAATACGTCGGCCTCACTGTCGGCATTAATTTTTACTATGCTCACTTTGCCCTGAAATTCCTCGGCCAGTTCTTCAAGAACGGGGGTGATCATTTTACACGGGCCACACCAGTCGGCGTAAAAATCTACTAAGGTGATGCCGGTGCCGTTTTCGACATTGGCTTCAAATTGGCTGCGGGAAATCATCGGAACATTTGATTGAGTCATGTGTTTCTCCTGTGGTTTGATTCAATGAAGTCATTGTAATTGACCTTAAAATTAGAACTAGACACAATAAGCTCAACCTAACGTTCCATATTTGGAACAAGATAAGGGTCGCCCGGGCACAGACATGAAACTAGATAACCTAAAATTATTTGTACATACCTTAAAAGAAGGCTCTATCACGGGGGCTGCAGGCAAGTTGGGCATGGCCAAATCAAGTTTGTCGCGGCACCTCACTGAGCTTGAGGCGGAGTTTAATATTCGGCTATTGAATCGCCGGCCCAGAAACCTGACCGCCACCGAAGCGGGCCAATTGTTGTTTGATCAATTGCAGCCGCTAATGGAAGGCTTAGATGAGGTATCTCATTTCATGGAGCATTGGCGCGAGGAGCCCAGAGGCTCACTTGCCATGTTACTGCCGCTGGAGTTTTTTAATGAAGACATGGGTGAGCTTACGGTGGAGTTCATTCAAGCCTACAAAGACATTAAGCTTAACGTTAGCCATTACTCAGGGCCACTGCCCGCCAATAGCGCTGACTTTGATTTGTGTTTTGCCCTGCACGACCGCCCATTACCCGCCTCTGATTTAATTGCACGTTCGTTAATGAGTGTGCCGCAAGGGATTTATGGCGGCGCGCATTGTGCGGCTTATTGTGGAGAAAAAGCAGGTTTTGACGAACTCAGTCAGTTATCTAGCGCGCAAGTCATCTTACAACCCGGTGAGCGTGACTGGCTGTTTAGAAGTAAGGCGGGCACTATCAGTGTGCCGGTGACAGGGCGGTTAACCATGAGCAGCCAGCAGATGGGCATAGTGGCGGCAATTAGAGGTTTAGGGTTAGTAAAGTTGCCTTGTTATTTGGCGGAACAACAAGTGAGGCAAGGAACGTTACGCCAAATTCATACGCCGCTGCCGCTAGAAGCACAAAGTGTGTCGGTGGTATATCCAGGACGAGTGATGCCGAGAAAAAGCCGCGCGTTATTGGAATTTATTCAAGACAATATCGGGCGGCTGCA
>JAPYOO010000015.1:31951-33841 GCA_029938135.1 Bermanella sp.
GATTAAACGTAATCGTCTAGGGTAATGTTTTCTTTTTCAGCCACTATTAATACCGCAGGCCGCTTTGCCAGTTTTCTTAAATAACGCCCAAGGTATTCAAAACCCATGGGCGGCTTAATCAATTCTTCAGCCCAAATGGCCAGCATGAATAAATAATAATCACATACACTCAGGCTTTCACCCACTAGGTAGTCTTTATTTTTAAGCTGTGCGTCTAGCAATGCAAACATATCGCTAATGCGTGTTTCTTGGGCGGACACAATGGCATTAGTATTTTCTTGATCGGTAGTGTGATTCTGCGGGTAAATATACATCATTAATTCTGCTTGCAGCGTATTGGTTAAATACATTAACCACTGAAAAAATAGCGGGCGAGTAGGCTGTCCAACAGCAGGTATTAAGTTGCCGTTAGGGTGTTGCTCGGCTAAGTGCAAACAAATAGCGGCACTTTCAAAAATGGCCACACCATCATCCACTAAGGTAGGAATACGTCCGGCCGGATTAAGGGCCAAATACTCAGCAGATTTTTGACCGCTGGCCTCACGGTCTACTAGGCTTAATTGATAATCAACCCCCAGTTCGTTAAGCACAAAGTGCACCGCCATACTGGCGTTGTAGGGGTAGTAATAAAGGGTATACATAGTCTGGCCTTGCTAAATTAAACAGCTATCTTTTATTAACCTTGCCAATAGGTAGGGGTGATAACAATACCCCTTATGTTTTATTGTTATTGCTGTAACTAACTTAATTTAATGGCTTAGCGCAGGCACCTATTTTAAAGGAGGAGACTTTTGAATCACTGCAGGCAGTGCAGTCGTTGCCATACGTGACCCACTGGATAGACGGGCAGGGGGCTTTTATACACCTAACCCCCGTGTCTTTCTTTGCGCAAACAGGACGGTATTCCCGAGTACACATTTGCGGTCTTGGATCCTTACACGCAGTTGTATTTAAAAACGTTTTTGTGGCAGAGGGCTGAGCTTGAACGCAGCCGCCCAGTAACGTAATCAATAAAAATAAGCCGATAAAATTTAGTTTAAACATAATGCGTTTTGTGTCCCGTGGAATACGTTTATTATAGATCTGCTATTTATACGCCTGTTTATTTTGGTGCGATGCCCATATCGTCTAAACGCAGAAGTATTTCAATCTTTCGAGTTTTTGCCACCTCCAACCAAGAGATATTTTCCCGTGCACCTATAATGGCATATATTGAATTAAGGCCCATGCCTTTCATGGGCAGTATTTCTTTGTATAGCTCATAAGGCTCCCAAGCCATAAAATCAGCTACGCAGTTTATGCCAACTTTCCCTAGAATCTCTTCGCTCTTGGGGCCAAAGCCATTTAAATCACGAATACGTTGGGGCGGTTTAGGATAAGGGTTGCTCATGGGAAACTCTATGGCGGATGTAGTAAAGCGTAGGGTAAATTTACACGATTAGTTTGAATGGGTATATACATGGGGTTTAACAAAAGCCTGCCATCACAATGACGGCAAACTAAAGAAAATGCACTGTTAAAATACTATTTTCCTTTAAAGTCATCGCTACTGTGGCGCTCTACAAGTTGCTCAGACTCTTCTCCCCAAGATTTATTAACAATACGTCCTCGTCTAACGGCGGGGCGTTGTGCAATTTCATCGGCCCAGCGAATAACATTTTTATAGGTGTGTGCCTCAATAAATTCTGCTGCTTCATACACTTTGTTTTTAACCAACGCGCCATACCAAGGCCAAATGGCCATATCGGCAATAGAGTATTCGGCACCGGCAATAAACTGATTATTGGCCAATTGTTTGTCCAGTACATCTAACTGGCGTTTTATTTCCATGGTGAAACGGTCAATGGGGTACTGATATTTTTCAGGGGCGTAGGCATAAAAATGGCCAAA
>JAPYOO010000015.1:33941-36392 GCA_029938135.1 Bermanella sp.
GCCAAAACAACCAAGACATCACTTCAGTGCGCTGCGGGCCTTCAATAGGCAAAAAGGCATTAAATTTTTCGGCCAAATGTACCAAGATTGCACCCGACTCAAATATACGTGTTTCGGGCGTGGTGCTTCTGTCTATAAGCGCGGGGATTTTGGAATTAGGGTTAATGCTGACAAAGTCACTGCCAAATTGATCCCCTTCCATAATATTAATGGTGTAGGCATCGTACTCCGCTTCTTTGATGCCCAGCTCAACCAGCTCTTCCAGCATAACGGTCACTTTCACGCCGTTTGGTGTGGCCAGTGAATACAACTGAAACGGATGCTTGCCCTTAGGAAGCGTTTTGTCGTGGGTAGCGCCGGCAATAGGGCGATTTATGTTGGCAAAGCGGCCGCCATTGCCTTCTTCCCATTTCCAAACACTAGGGGGCGTGTAGCGTGCATCGCTCATGGTCATACCTTAATTTAAATACTGATTAGCAAAGATGGTGTAAATGTAGACCCTTTACATGGTGATGGATAGAACACAATGCAAATGAATAACACTGTTGCACGCTAGGCGAAAACCAGCCAAGAATTGGTAGGTATAGAAATAATTATAAAGGCCTGACACTGTTACAACAGACGCTTAATCAGCGATATAACAAGATGAATAATAAAAAAGGACATTGTCGTGTCAGTATTTAAAGATGCCCGCGGTCAGCATGTTAATTCGTATTACGCGGCCACTATTGGTGACGCCCCTGAGTATCCAACCTTACATGAAGATATTGAAGCGCAAGTGTGCATAGTGGGTGGTGGTTTTGCGGGGATGTCGGCGGCCATCGAGCTGGCCGAGAATGGCGTTAAAGTGGTATTGCTAGAAGCTGTAAAAATGGGCTGGGCCGCGTCGGGTCGTAATGGCGGCCAAATCATAGGCGATTGGCGCTATGGTTATGACCAACTGCAAAAACAGTTCGGCACCGACACCGCAAAAATGTTTGCCACCTTCAGTGAAGAGGGCAAAAATATTATTTATGATCGTGCGCAAAAATTTAATATCGACCCTGACTTTAAAAAAGGCTATTTAGCGGTGGCCATGAACAAATCCCACACCGCACATTTTGACGACTATTTAGCTCAAGCCGAAAAATGGAATTACCCACATAAACGCCGCATCATCTCTCAGCAAGATATTAAGCAGTATGTAAATAGTGAGGCCTACATAGGCGGTGTGTTGGATGAAGGCAATGGGCATTTTCATCCATTAAAAATGGCCATAGGTGAAGCACGGGCAGCCGCCTCTTTGGGAGTGCGCATATTTGAACACTCCCCTGTTATTAAGATTGAAGGGGGTGATGAGCCAACGGTGGCAACGGCTCACGGCAAAGTAAAAGCCAAACAGGTGATAATTGCCGGAAACTGTTATTTAGAAAAAGCGGCCCCCGCCCTTGAAAAGAAAATCATGCCTGCTGGCACTTATGTGATTGCCACCGAACCGTTAGGCGAGGCCCGTGCACAGTCATTAATACCACAAGGGCAAGCGGTATGTGACATGCGCCATATACTGGATTATTTTCGCATCACCAAAGATCAGCGATTGTTGTTTGGTGGCAAAACCATTTACAGCGGAAAAGATCCAAAAGACATTGGCAAGGTCATGTTTAAAGACATGCTTAAAGTTTTTCCACAGTTAGCGGGCGTGAAAATAGACTATGCGTGGGGCGGCCATATAGATTTAGCCGTTAACCGTATGCCGCATATGGGCGAATACCAAGAAAACGTAACCTTTGTGCAGGGATTTTCGGGCCATGGGGTGGTGGCCACCCATATTGCAGGCCGTGTATTGGCCGAAAAAGCCATGGGCAATAGCGAACGCTTCAATGTATGGAATCAAATTAAGCACCACACTTTTCCCGGTGGCACGTTGTTGCGTAAACCGGGATATCTAGCGGGCTCAAGTCTTTTTTATATGCGCGATAAATGGGATGCATTAAAGGGCTAAGAGCCCTTTTTAGTATCGACCTTTGGTAGAGGCGCCTGATCATTAATCCATAAATTTATTATTGAAAGGGAATAGAGTGTAGGTCGGCAGATAAGCGACTGTTTAAAACGGCTAACATTTTTTCTCTTAACCATAATCTTTCGGGGTCATGCTGGTTACGTGCATGCCATGACATTGAGGTAGGACCTGGCGCCAAATCAAAAGGCAGCTTTTTAACGATTAAATGACCTTTATTCACGTTTTCAATAATAGGTAAGGGGATGGTCGTGATCATATCCGTATTCATCAATGATTTACGGTCATGGCGATTCAACGGTTTAAACCCTGTTTTTGTAATAACGTATTAACCCCTCCAGAGGCATCCCCCGATAGCGATAACAATATATGCTCTGCCGCCGCGAAATATTCTAAATCCAAGTCAATATTTGCCATAGGGTGATCGGGGCGCATGGCACATACAAAATGGTTAT
>JAPYOO010000015.1:36492-40658 GCA_029938135.1 Bermanella sp.
ATTTATTAAATGAGTCCTAAGCGTTTAAAAGCCGTTGCTGAATTTGCAATAGAGGACACTGCTCGTTTGGTAGAAGGTTTGGGTATTCTGCACTAACGTTTATTTATAAATGAGCAAAGACGTATAATATTAAATACTCTTGAGGCACGTTGTTACCTCAGATATCACCGTATTGACACTATTAGAGATAAATCTATTTATATGGGTGCCCATATACAGGGTTTCACTTACGCTTTTAGTTAATGGATGCACACTTACGTCTCCATGTTCTTTAAAGGCGCGTATAGCGTGGCTGGGTAACACCGTAAATCCCAAGCCCATGCTGACGGGTTGCAAAATGAGATGGATTTGGTTTGAGAAACCAGAGCGTTTAAATTGATTGCTATTTTGAAACTGGGGGAAATTAACACTGAGTAACTGACCCGCATGATACGCCCCATCGGGGTGATCAATAAATCCTAATTCTAGTAATTGGTCCCAGCTAGGTTCAAGCATATCAGGCGGCGTCACCAGCAGTAGCTCCTCTTGCGCAATAGGCTTAAGACTCACTTCACCTAGGGTCGATAAACACGTCATTATGCCAACATCCACTTTATGCTCGGCAATCAATCGCTCTATGTCACTGTTAGGTGCAAACCGATAATCAATAACCAGCTTGGGATGCTGCTTTTGTAAATCTAATAAATGAGGATAAAGCTGAAGACCTACACTTCCAGGTGACGCAACCTTAACAATGCCCTCGAAGGCAGGATCCAAGCCTATTTGCTTCTCTAGATCTGATAACGAAAGAATAAACTTCTGGCCCTCACGGTATAACCTGTCGCCGGTACTGCTGAGAGTGAAACGCTTACCTTCCCTTATCAATAGCGGCTGACCAAGATACTCCTCAAGTTTACGCACATGCTGACTCACCCCCGACTGTGTCATATGCAGGTTGTGTGCAGTACGTGTGAAATGCCCCACTTCTACAAGTGTGCAGAAACTGCGTAACCAAACAGGATTAATCATTACAAAGCGTACTCATATACATTCCAACAAATAATTTTACTAATACTGCCCGTTCCGTTATTCAGTTACAACAGGAATACTAGGGTGTTAAATTATGAACAAACCATATCCGCGCAATTTCTCACACATTGGTATATCCGTTCCAGATTTAGAGGCAGCCGTTAAGTTTTATACGCAGGGTATGGGTTGGAATTTGATCATGGCGCCAACAGACGTAATTGAAGCCGACACTCACAAGGGAGGGAAACGTACCGACGTATTTGGTAGCAACTGGGGAAAATTACGAATCGCTCATCTCTCAACCGGCGACGGCATAGGTGTTGAGCTGTTTGAATTTAGCGAGCAAGTTAACCCGAATAATGAATTTGACTACTGGAAAACAGGCGTATTTCACTTTTGCGTGCAAGATGCCAATATCGAAGGGCTAGTGATAAAGATTGTCGCAGCTGGTGGTAAAAAGCGTATGGAAAAACCGTGTTATTATTATCCAGGAAGAAAATCGTACCGCATGATCCATATGGAAGATCCATTTGGTAATGTGTTAGAAATATATTGTCCGAAATTTTGCGCCAATTAACGTTAAAACATTTCGGTCACTTTCTGCTGGAAGCTTCATTTTATAATAATCTATATGTTTGGTTTAATGGGGCTGTAAAATCATTCTCACTGTCTATTTTTTCAGCTGGACAAGATAAAACGGAAACATGGCTAAGGTTTTTATGATTCACTTTTTCTAAAAGCTGTAACCGCATGTTTTGGTAGGGTTCAGAAAGATATATTTCTAAGGCAGGCATCTTCGGTTGCTTTCTTGCACTTGTCATAGAGCATCGCGCTTAAAAATGACATAACGTGAATCCTTAACTATAAATTCGTATTCCTGCGTTGGGCCGGAACACGTAATTTGTGGGTAGAGGGGTGGCCTCGAGTGCTTTCTATATACTAGTGCAGGCATAGGCTGTACCGGTGAGCATGCCCTTTGTCACGTTTATATTTGAAAAACCAATAGGCACATATAACGTATCTGCACCTAATTTTTTAGCCTTTTTCTTTAATGATATTTCAGCGAAATAGCGAAAATCTCGGTATCTTTCAGGAGGGAGGGTGGCAATCTTGCGGCAATTATCAGGCTCCATAACTACAACATCTATACCCAGAGTCGAGAAAAATGTGATACCAAGGTAAACGGCCGAAACTACCGTAAAAAGCGCGCCCAACTTATATTTAATACTACCGCCCATATCAACGTAATCCTTGTTATTTATACCCGCAGTTTACAATAGTCACAACAGGGATGTATATTTAAAAGAGGTGCCCATTAGGTATTATGACCATGTATCGTTAGCTTTAGCATTTACAGCGTATTGCAGCTGCTTTGCCAAGTACATGGTATTCCCATTCTTGGTTTTATTAAGGAGCTTGTATTGAATTCCAATGCTCAATTATTTTTCGTGGCCTATGCCTTTAAATTAGCTGTACCTTCGTACTGGTATTGCTGTGTAACCGTTATCTGAATCAGAGATACCTACATTTCCTCATAAAGATACCCACTCAAATCATCTTTTAGCACTCCTTTACTTGTTAAGCTCTCGCCAAATATAGCAGTCAAAATGAAATAGCTCTGAATTGTTCATAGTAAAACACTGCTGAGGCGCCTGTATGATCAAAACTCAAGAGAAGTTTAATTTTTACTCTCATTTATTTGGAATGATAGCGGCTGTAATTGGTACCGTGTTTTTATTGAAAGAAGCGGCTGGCTCGGCCTCGTTAGTGGTAACGGCCTTAATTTATGGTTTGTCTTTAATTTTCCTTTTTTCAGCGAGTTCTTTATATCACGCCTTTAAGACCCAAGAGAATGAGCTGTCTTTTTGGCGCAGAATGGATCGGCTTGCAATATTTTTTATGATTGCCGGATCATATACCCCAGTGTGTTATTTTTTCTTGAACGATGATTGGCGCTTACCCATGATTGCGATTCAATGGGGTTTAGTGGGTTTTGGCTTTTGCACTCAGGTATTTTTCCCCAGAGCCCCACGCGCTATATATGCCATTATCTTTTTAGCCATGGGTTGGATGTTAGCAATACCCATAGAGCAAATTTTAGATGCCATGACAACATTACAATCTAATTTATTATTTATCGGTGGTGCCGCCTTTACCGCAGGCGCACTATTTTACGCCATAAAGCGGCCATTAATGCTACCGGGAATCTTTAGTTTCCATGAGTTATTTCATGTAATGGTATTAATAGGTGGCAGTTGTCACTATGCCTTAATTTATAGTGCCTTTGCCGTAACTGATGTCCCGTTATAATGCTGTCCAACAAGGGTATTTCTAACGAGTGCCAGGCGCTTGTTATGTTAGAGCAGGGCTTGTTTGAACAAGAATATAGGGATTGTTACCTAGCAGGTGAAACTAAACCCTCAAAGATAGGCCAGCCGTATTTAATGCACCACCGCGAATCTAAAAAAGGGGTTTTATTAATACATGGATTAATGGCGGCCCCTGAAGAGGTGCGAGAATGGGCTGAATATTTATATGCAGCAGGCTATTCAGTGTATGCACCCAGAATGGCCGGTCACGGAACGTCCGCGACGGATTTATCTAAAAAGCATAGGCAAGACTGGGATGCCTCTGTAGCCCGTGGTCATGAAATATTAAAACACTGTTGCGACAGTATTGTTATAGCAGGGTTCTCAACAGGTGCCGCTGTGGCATTGCAGCAGGTAATATTAAACCCCAATGTGTTCGATGGCATTATTAGTATCAGCGCGCCTTTAAAATTTAAATCATTCTCGGCGAGATTTGCAGGTTTTGTGAATTCGTGGAATAAAGCCTGCCTGTTATTAGGTGTTACAAGTGCTACTAAACTGTACGCTACCAACCATGCTGACAACCCCCATATAAACTACTTACGCTGCCCTGTTAGCAGTGTGGTGCAAATACAAAAATTAATGAGATCTGTTGTGGTGAAGCTTTCTACGATAGATATTCCCAGCTTGATTATGCATGGAATTGATGACCCTAAAGTAGATGTGGCCAGTGCCAAAGAAATATTTAAACGTATATCATCCCCACATAAAACCTATCGCGAAATTGACCATCATTTACATGGAATAATAAGAGGTGAGGTGGGGCTGGAAGTATTTAAAGAAGTGGGC
>JAPYOO010000544.1 GCA_029938135.1 Bermanella sp.
GGCATCGGTTTACCCTTTTATCAGCATATTGTGTAGAAGGCTGGGTAACCAACGGTGTAGCGTCATTCCTAAACGAGCCTGGCCGATAGTAATTTGTGGTTTTCCCTTAGGCAGTTGTTTTAATATTTGAGTCGCCACCCATTCAGCACTTGCGGCACTTTGTTTTTCATGGTGAGCGCCAAGGGCGGTATTGGTCACGGGGGGAATAACTTCGCAGACCCTAATGGATGTATGGCGCAGTTGATACCTAAGCGCTTGGGTGAACAATCTTAGGGCTGCTTTACTGGCATTGTAAACGGGTGTGCTTTGCTTGGGGCACACTGCCAGTACAGACGTGGTATTAACAATCCAGCTTTCTGGCTGACTTGATAAAAGAGGAATCATTGCCTGGCAAAGACGAATAGGGCTATGAAGGTTAACTTCTAATTCGGTATCCAGTTTAGTGGATTCCCAGAACTGTAAAAAATTCAACGGTTGCTGAATGGCGGCATTATTAAATACCACCGACAGATCAGGCCAATGAGTTTTAATATTCAGGGTAAGGGCTTTAACTCGGCTTCTATTAGAAAGGTCGGTGGGCAGTGCAATCACTCCATGACTGTTCGCCAGAGCTTGCAGGCGTGTTTGATCACGGGCGACGGCCAATACCGTGTTGTGGACGGACAATTGCTTGGTAAGCTCTAAACCTATGCCTTGGCTGGCTCCGGTGATTAGAATGGTTTTGTTTTTCATGTCTTTTCCCAATGACAATGCGATGTCGTCATCATCCAATATGGGAGGTGTCATATCATTAACCTAGGTTAAGATTTTCCATTATAGGGTGGGAAGCAGGAAACGGTGCAATCTAGGGCTTAAGGCTTTTTTTAATACGCGATAACGCCACCTCGGTGATGCCTATATAAGAGGCGATGTGATAAGCCGGAATGCGTGCAAAAAGATGTGGACTCTCTTTTAAAAAGTGCTGGTAGCGAGTGGGGGCGTCATCCAATAATAACTCGGCTTCCCGGTGCTCCTTTTTTAGGGCCAACTGCTCTGCTAGTACTAGGGCTAGGGTTTTAAAGGCACTGTTGGTGGTGCTCATTTCCCTGAACCATGGGATAGAGATGGCAATAACGCTGGTATCTTCTAAGGCATCAATAGAAAACCGGCTGGGCTTGCCGGTAACTATTTCAGTCATGGCGCCACAAAGAGACGGTGCTGCTATAAAACTTTTGTTGAACTCTTTGCCTTCTTTGGTGGTGTAGAAGTTACGCACCAGTCCCTGAAACACAAACCACAATTGGCCGCTCTTTTCATTGGCGCTTAATAGTAACTGGTGTTTTTTGATGGTTTGAAATGACGAATTAGCTATTAATTGTGCCCAATCGTTATCATCGATAGGGCACATTCTTTCGATCAACGTACGTAAGCCCAGATAAGCCCCAGCTGACGGTTGTTGCTTATTGTTACCAACTGAAGGCTTACTCGTCATGTGTTTCTTGTCCTAAAGAGTGTATTAAAAGTGAATGTTTAGTTTATGGGTTATTCAACG
>JAPYOO010000147.1 GCA_029938135.1 Bermanella sp.
AAACCTGAAGCCTCAGAATCAGATTGTGTAATACCAAAATAGTTATTAATATTCTTTTTATCCGCCAAGGAAGAAAAAAACACAACGTCTACTCCTGTGCCATCTGACTTGTCCGTAAAGCTATGCCCTACCGCCATTACCCCTCGGTAACCAAAACTCGCAGGCCCTACTGAAATCCGGCCGGAAACCCAATTTCGCCAACCCGCACCGATTGCATGTCTGCTTTCAAGAAAAGCAATCACATGCGAGCCTCTATGGGGGAAATTATTGATATTAGCGGCCAGAGTGTCACCAGCGGGGAGTACCGTCTCGTGGCGAACACCTGCCTGCATGAACCAATCGTTTTGCATTAATGCACGCCAACCAAGTTCTAAGCCATCAATATTGGCCGCTTGCAAAAAGAAGGCATGCTCAGCACTGCGCCACTGAATACCAAACTCAGGGTTGATTTCAAGTGCATAGGTTTCAGCACCGTCATAAACAGAAGAATGCGCCATCTTTAAACCAGCGCCACCCGCCCAGCCATCTCCACTGGTATAATCCGCAATACTCGGCACAGGAATCAGTGGCCGCCCTTTCAGTTCGGCAAAGGAATTGGCCGGTATCAGCATTTGGACAGCTAACAATATCGTTAAATGACGGACGTTTTTAATTATTGCGTTCATCATTCTGCTAGTCATGACCTTTAATCATTTTTTTAATTACCTTTTTAATCCTTACCAGCTTCACGTTTACCGTTAACGTTGTGTTTTACAGTTTAAGAAAGGAACAACTAAGCCGCTAGCCTATATTGTGAACGAATAAAAAACATAAAAAAACCGATCTAAACTCGATTTTTTTATGTCGACTGCTTACAAACTTAGAATGGCTTACGCCGCTTCCCCCTTTTTTGTGGCATCTTCTTTTTCTGCCCACACAATCAATTCTTTAGAATCAACCCCTAACGGATAGTATTTTGACTCAACTGATTCCCTGCGAATTTTTAATGTGGGTGTTATTAACCCTGAGTTCACCGTCCAAATGCATTGAGAAACCACAATGCAATTTAGACGTTCATGATGCTCAAGTTCACTATTCACTTGCGCAACATGATTTATTATTTCAGTTTGAATATAGCCCTTATCCTTGTTCCTTGCGGTATCAGACAACTCGATAACCGCTAACGGCTGAGCGCGGCCATTACCCATAACACACGCTTGGTCAATTAAAATATTGGCGGTCAGTAAACCTTCTATGGGCGCGGGTGCAATATATTTTCCCTTCGAGGTTTTAAACAGCTCTTTAACCCGACCGGTTATATGCAAAAATCCATTTTCATCTATATGGCCTTTATCACCGGTGTAATAATATCCGTCGATTAAAGCTTCTGCGGTTTTTTCAGGCTCTTTAAAATAACCCTGCATTAATGCCTGGCTTTTAAATAGTATTTCGCCTTTGTCGCTAATTTTTACTTCATTTTTAGAAAATGGTTTACCCACAGAGCCAATTAAACGATCACCGGCTTTGTTAAACGTGCCGTAACACAGGTTTTCGGTCATGCCGTAACCTTCAACGATTTCAATACCCACGCGATCAAACCAATCGATTAAAGACCGGGGGATAGGTGAGGCACCACTGGCACATATATGCGCTTCATTTAGTCCTAAACCCACACGAATTTTTTTAGCAACAAAACTGGAAAGCAGCGGAATAGACAATAAGCGGTCTAGTTTTTTTTGCCCGCCCACTTTTGTTAATATGCCTTCTTGAAACTTTGCCCACAGACGTGGCACTGCAAAAAATAATGTAGGTTTCACACTGGCTAGGTTATCGCCAAAGGTATCCAGAGATTCTGCAAACGAAATAGTAAACCATGCATAAAAACTTTGGCCTTCCACAATCATTCTTTCAGCGACGTGGGCTAAAGGTAAAAATGATAATGCTCTATCATCACGCCCGGTATTAATTTGCTCAACACCATTATTTGCGGAAAACGCAAATGAGCGACATGTATGCATCGCCCCTTTTGGCTGCCCTGTGGTGCCGGATGTATAAACCAGTGTCATAACATCATCTAATTTAGGCGTATGGATTTCATAAGATGCAGGCGCATCTATCGCCACCAGTTGATTCCAATTGTGATCGGTGGGCCCCGAATAATACGGAAAACCAATCACAGGAAACGCGTGTGGAATGCTACTAATAACATCCTCATCAACATCATGTTTGCCCACAAACATAACCTTGGCTTCGCTGTGTTCAAGTACATAGTGTACATTGGCTTTTGATTGCCCTGGGTACAAAGGTACAGAGATGGCCCCCGCCATCATGATGGCAATGTCGGCTGTTATCCATTGTTCACAATTCTTGGACCATAAGGCCACCTTATCACCCGGCTCAATACCTAAATCTTTTAGCTGGCAGGCAATATTGCGGGCATTATGCGCCACTTGCTGCCAAGTGAACTCATGGTAGACGCCATCTAGGGGCTGGCGAAGGTAAACTGTATTGGGTTGCGCTTTAACCCCTGCAAGAAAGGCTGCTAATGGCGTTAACATATTCCACCTCTTTGTATTTTTTATTGTTGGTTAGAACAACCACTAAACCATAGTGCCCGCGGCCTGTCTAGACGACACATGCGCGTTTAGGCAACAGGCTTTCAGAGAAACTTAGGGAGTAAATGGGCTTCAGGGCGCAAGCTGTGGCGGTAGATTCACGGCATTGAAAATACAAATTTGTATTAATGGGAGCACGTTCATTGTTCACACCCTCTGCGAAGTAACAGCCATTATCAAGGTCACAGCTCACTTTTAGGGTGCTAAAAATCATCTGGATATTATTCTAATATGAGTAACTAAAAGAAATTCGGGAAATTATAAACGGTAAGAAGTCTCACACTTTTTTATAAACCTGAAATTTTTGCCACCGACGCAGTACGTTCAAAGTCCACTTGTAGGGTATTGCGAAAATCTCTAGGTGATAGACCGGTCCACTTCTTAAACGCTTTGGTAAAAGCCGACGAATCACTAAAACCCAACAACAAGGCAATGTCAGTAATACTGTCTTTTGAGTCACCTAAAAGTTCTTTAGCCAATTGGGTTCGCACGTTATTTAACACTTGCTGATAACTGCTGCCGTCTTCTACTAAACGTCGACGTAAAGTCCGGCCACTCATACCTAGGGTTTGTGCCGCTGTTTCCATGGAAGGAAACGCGCCATAGCTGCTTAACAGCAATTTACGCAGCCTAATGGGCAACAGCGTAAGGCCGGTAATGGGCAGACTTTCCAACAGAGTATTTTGTGCATTGATGGCGATAAAACGATTGGCCAGTGGCAAGTGTTTTTTCATTAAAGCAGAGGCTATGACCATTTCAGTATTCGGCATGGAAAACTGAACCGGACAATTAAAGTGGCGACTAAAGATATGGCTGTATATGGGCTTGGCAAACGAAAAATTAATCACCTCGGGTTCGTAATCAGCACCCAGTAAATGTTTAAAGCCATTATAAAAACTGGTGAGTTTAATTTCCATAAAAAATTGAAAGGCGTCCCCCATTTCAATATTTTGTGAAAACATCATACTGGAAAAATGCTCTTCCTCTACATAACTTATTTGCACCGGAGGGAATAATCGATCGGCGAATCGACAAACGGTTTTAACGCAGTCTTCCATGGTATCCTGGGTCATCACCGCAATGCCCGCTAACCCCTGATGAGACAGGGTCATAATTTTTCCAATCAACAGGCCGATGTGCGGGGCAGGTAAAGTCTGGCGAATAAGCTTAACCAGTTCTATACACTGACGAGTACTGATCATAATTTCGTGTGGACGTTTTGCGGTATCTATGCCCGCACGACGATAAAACTCTTCAGGCTCGATACCACTTACTATTTCAAAAATAGATTTGCTGCACGACCAAGCGGGCACTTCTTTGAAAGGCTGGGTTTGTAATTCGTTTTCCGACACCATGACTTTGCGCAGATTGAAGTAATTATCAATGTGAACTAACGGGATCACGGCCTGATCAATGTCTAACGTCATGCCTGCTCCCTTTGCATATAAACGGATAGATCAAAAAATAGCAGCTAAAACTAGCCTATTGTATTCATGAAAGCTATGGCCCAACTCACACTGGGCGTGAATTCAATTGCTACAGCCTGAGCATGGCGATTATTGACTATTTTTTAGGGGGCGAGGTTGATGTGGCAATGCGTTCAAGTGCCGCCAACCTGCGTAACTGCACGCTGGTGAGCCCATGGGACTGTCGCATAGTATCAGCCAAAGAAGAATCTAAGTCGCTGGGGGACAGTCCACCACTGCGGCTAAGCTCTTTTTTTATCTGTTGATAGGCGACAATAGTACGCTGCCACTGTCGACGCTGAGCATCCATTTTTTCAAGACGCTGGACGGCCTCCTCGCCAAACAATTCATTTCGAAGCTGGGCGATGTCATCAGCTTTTGCGCCCTGATCAAGCGCCTGTTTAATTTTTTGTTTGGCATGGTAAAAACTTAATGTCTTTTGTTGGTTGTCTATTACTTCCTGAGGTAAACCCGTGCCACCATACTTGTCCACGTTGGCCTGCCCTTGGGGGGAAACCTTATTTAAGGCCTTTAACCTCAAGCTCTCTTGCATGAGTGCCTCTTCATTACCAAAAAATAGTTTGGCCACCTCTTCACCAAAAATATTGGCTTTCAAATCGTTAATGTCTTGGGCCAACCATAAGAGGTCTGACTGGGCATCTTGAGGGGTTAAACTTTCAATCATAATTTGATATTCCGTCATATAACGAAAATATTTTTCTAATAAATCCAGTGCCGTTTGCAAAGCCGGGTCGGCCAAAGAGGAATACAAGCTCCCCATGATAATGTCATTAATCTGAGCTGGGGTTTTATCGCCGGTTAACAGGTAAAAATAATCGAAGCGCTTTTTAATTTCGCCGCTGATGACTAATTCACTACGTTCATCCAGTAATAATGTCCCACGTACATTGGTACCTTTTAAATAGGCCGGTACATTTTTTAAGTAGTGTTGATAGTTTTGTTGCACCTTTTGCGGGCTCTGCAAGGCTACTTTAAAACTTTGTTTGTTGACAGAGTGCGCTTGGGATTTAACGGGCGTGGCACCACGGGAAGGTTGGGTTAACGACGGGGAAAGTTCATGCTCCCCATTCACGTCATTCATCACCCATACTATGCCGAAAAAAATTGCGGCCAATGGCAGTGTGATCTGCCCTAGCGTTTTTAGCCTTACGGTCATCTTCTACAGCCTTTAATATTTAACTAATATTATTTTGTTCACCCACCATGGACAGATTCACTCTGCCCATGGTTTATGCATTACAGTCCTATATTTTTAAGGCGATTGGCCTGAGTAACAAAAATGGAAGGCGCATTCAAAAACAAAGGCGTTATGCCAGCGGTTTGATTGATGGCGTCGTAGTGATTGGAAGGGTAATTATCGCGTAACATTTCACCCAAAGCCTGACCACAACCCGGTACTAAACCATCCCACACCACATCATCCGGCATAAACAAACCTACGATAGGAATGAGGACTGCATCCAACGGGTCAATTAAACGGGTAACGGCCTTAGTGCCACCCCACGAGTAATAACGCACGCCGTTCACCAACGCGTCGCCACCACCGGTGTGACCGTCTATGCCATTATTGATCTGGCTGCAATCAACCGCTGGCATGGCTTCCGGATACAACGCATTGAAACGATCATAGTCATCCAGACTGGCCGCCACCAGCAGGGCCTCGGCACTTTGGTTAAGGCGCTCATCACTGTTGAATTCGCCATCACTTGGGCTAGTTGAGCCGCTTTCAATAAAATCAAACAACAGATCGATGGCGCCCTGCCCTAAACTTAAAATAATACTGTCTTCTCCTAGCGCTTCAACTAGGTTGCCGGCGAAGTGAGTACCCTCGTTCATGCAGTGAGTACAACTGATGGAGGCAATCCATTCAGGACGCAACGCCGCCACATAACGAGATGCCGAGGCACCCTGACTGTGGGCCATAATATTGACCTTCTGCGCGCCCGAGATGGCAAGAATTTCTTCGATGTCGGCCATCAACTCTTCGCCACGGGTTTCGTGCAATGCCAATGAGCTTAGGTTTACCACATACACTTCGGCCCCTTCTGAGCGCAGCTCATCTGTGATGCCATGCCAATAATCTAAAAGGCCAAAGGCGTTATCGAACGCAAATGCACCGGGCACCATAACGATGGGATGCTGGGTCTTGGCATAGGTGGGTTCAGGGAATAAAAAATCGAATAAGCCGGCCTGAGCCTGGTTCATACCCAGACTGGCCATTAATACCAGTCCGTAAGTGAGTTGTGAGAGTCGTTTCATAGCGTGTCTACTTTTATTATTAATTGCGAATGTGCGTGCAATATTTAAGCAGTACAACAGAATTCGGCATGTCATATGAGGCCAGATAACTGTCCTTTACGGACACAAGGTGAGGATGTGAAATCAGGCATTGTGTTCTGCGGTTATACAAAGGCCGTGTATGACTCGCCTTTCTTTAAATTATGGGTAGAGGTCTATTTTTTAGCGCGCAGGTTCGGGGCAGAATAAAACAGGCAGCCTATAATATGCAGGTAAGGGCATGCCATCTAACATGCTCAAGAGTGGTCAAGTTAACGAGCTTCGCGGCGCAAACCAGTGGCGGTGAATTCACGGCGTTTAAAATCAACATCGGTATTGATGGGCGCCCGTTCATTGTTCAAGCCGTCTGCGAAGTAGCGGCCATTCTCAAGATCGTAGCTCACTTTTAGGGTGCTGAAAATCATAGGAATATCATAATAATTAATCACATGGGCTTCGCTGTGGCGAATAAGTGCACCCGCTTCATCGTATTCTTCCAAGCTCACTATTTGCCAGCTGTCTTCATCAAAGTAAAAGCGGCGCTTATGATAAACATGATTCATGCCCACACGTAAATTCGCCTCGACTACCCATACACGATGAAGCTCATAACGGGCAAGTTTAGGATTGATGTGTTGCTGGCCCGCAATATCTTCTACCTGCAAGCCCTTTTGATGTAATTTATATGCGTTATAGGGCACAAATTTTTCAGCTTTTCCAAGCAGCTTCCAGTTATATAAATTGGGCGCGCCATTAAACATGTCCGATTCATCTATAGTGCGAATGCCATTGGTGGTGGTATCGATACTGTTATATGACAAATTGGGAGTACGGCGTACACGGCGCTGCCCTGCAGAATATATCCAGGCCTTACGCGGAGAGCGAACCTGATCTAAAGTTTCATGCACTAAAATCATAGAGCCCGCCATACTGGCGGGGGCTATGGTTTTATGTTTTAGATAAAAAATCTTATTATCAATTTCGTCAAGCGTGACATCTGGCTGACTGTAAGCCCAAAAATATTTATAATCACGGGTAACGACTGTTTGGTCCCCAGCCGAAGAATTATAAACCGATGACGAGGTGTATTCCCAACGCAAGCCTCTGTATCTAAGGGTGTGATTCCACATCACTTCGGCACCCGATTGTGGAATAGGAAACGGGCTCGACATAATAGTGTCACTTACCCCTGTGCCGTATTTAAGCAACTTAGCGCTGACGGCATTTTTTTTAACGGCGTCATACACAAATTGTGGGTAAGCGGCACTGCGACGGCTTGGGTACACCTGCATAGAATAACTGGGAAATTTTTTCAATAAAGCAATTTGCCCAGCTGTTAGGTATTTCTTAAAACTCTGCCAGTTTTTGCTATTAACAATCGCCCTAATTTTATCTTTAGGAAAAGGGTCGGCATGAAAATCACCGTGCTGATAGCTGTTTAGTGGCTGGCTAATCCCACCTTTCCAAGCTGGAATGGTGCCGGCGGCATTGCCTGCTTTTTCTGCCCCCATTGGTGTTAAATCTTTACCTAACCGATCCGCTTGGTGCGGCGTCACCGCACCTTGGGCCTGTGCCGTTAGAAGCCAAACAATCATTAAACTGAACACTTTCATCTTGGATATCCCGACACTTTCTCTGCTTAAACCCACCACAAGAGTAGGTAGACAGTAGACGCCATTAAAAATGAAGCGCAGCTTAGCACAGGACACACCAATAATTAGAATAAAAACTCTATTTGGTACAAAATTAATACAGCTGCCAGACAAACACCAACAAGAAGTGAGTGTTTACTATCGATATTGAACTACGCAGTTCTAGTACTGACTAATGTAGAGAAAGGATTAAAACAAAAGGTGAGGCTTGGCTGGCTGGGTGTGATGAGCTTGGGTTTTTATGAGTGCAGTGAACCAATATAGGTAATCGCGCACCATCTAGTTGTTGGGAGCATTGGTTTTGATGTGTTCAATCTATGGGAAGTGTTCGTGACACCATAATTTGTCCGCTATTCGCTCGTTATTTATATTGTGCACTCATATAAAGCCCTTCCAACCAATTGCTGTATGGATAT
>JAPYOO010000545.1 GCA_029938135.1 Bermanella sp.
GATTATAGGTGAATGGGGATTTGGTGTCGACCGTTGAGGTAGGTGGTGCTAATGGATAGCAGGGCTAGTCATTAAGGGCTGCGGGTCTTGCCTTTTGCCTCTGCGCACAAAACAAGACCTGCTAACGATCAAAATGTAGTGTTCAAGCGTTAAAGGTGGCTATGTACCAGTGCCTTCAGCGTTTTGGCTGCGAAATCTCTAGGCATTAATTCCCCCGCGGTTGTTGCCAACTGATAACAGCCTTCAATGGTCGCTAGCATCATGCTGGCCAGTGCGTTAATCGCCGGTTTATCCAACTTACCGCTCATCTCTTTTGTGCAGTCCGTTAATAGGGCATTCAGCTGCGCTAAATTCGCGGCCACTATGCCCTGGTATATATCTCTTACTTCTGCCTGGCGTATGGCTTGAGCGCTAATGGTTACCCATGCCGATACGGCGGTTTCATCGGCATCATTACCCAGCGCCAGTGCGGCATCTATATAGGCATTCAGTCTGGCGGTAGGGGTGGTGGCCGTTTCAAGCCGCGCCTGAAATCGCGCTTGGGCTTTGTCATTTAGGTTATTAATAAGTTCTACCAATATTTCTTGCTTGGTTTTGAAATGGTAGTGAATTAGCCCAGGTGTTAAATCTGCGGCCTTGGCTATGGCTTGTATAGACGCTTTTTCGTAACCAAGATGCGCCATGGCTTCCATTAACCCCTGCGTTATCTGCTGTCGTCTTTGTTCTTTATTGGAAGGTCTGCCCATGATGCCACCATTATAAGTAATTTGGTTATTTGACCAAATTACTTGACAGATTGGAAGCGTCTTCTATATTCTATTTGTAAGTTGGTTGACCAACCAAATAACGGCTTAACATTAAAGATGAAAATTAAGAGGGCCACCAGCATGAAAAGCAGGGATACAGATCAATTACACGCTTTAAGGCAGCAATGGTTGGCGCAATCTGGACAGTGGGGCGCAAGTGAGGATGCAAGGTTGCAGGCGTTCAATGGGTTGGTGGCGTCCTATACGGCCGCCAACAGGCACTATCATAGTATTGGGCATATTCAGCACATGCTGGGGTTAGCGGCCAAGATGCAGGCTGCAATTGAAAACCAGCAGGCCTTTTACTTTGCTATTTGGTTTCATGATGCCGTGCAATTGGCAGGTAAAGACAGTGAGAGGTTAAGTGCCTGTTTAGCCACTAAGGCGCTAACGGCGCTGGGTATGCCAGCAGCCTTAATAGCAAAGGTTAGCGAGCTTATATTGGCGACCAAGCATCATGTGGCGGTCGGTGATGGTGATGTCGCTTTGTTCTTGGATGTTGACCTTAGTATTTTGGCTGCCAGCCGTAGTGAGTATCAGGCTTATGCAAGCGGCTGCCGGAAAGAGTATTGGGTGCCTGGGTTTGTATATCGGCATGGACGTAAGACGTTTTTGAAGTCTTTGTTGGCAAGGGCGTTTATTTTTAATAGCGGGTTGTTTCGGGAGGGGAGGGAGAGGGTTGCTAGGGGGAATATTATGTGGGAGTTGCAGGGCTTATGAAT
>JAPYOO010000546.1 GCA_029938135.1 Bermanella sp.
TGTTCAATAAGGTCTTGTTGCAGCAAAAGCTGACTGGGTAAAGCAAGTGACATATTAGGGAATATCCCGCAGATTCTGGCTACAAAGGGCAATTTTGGGTATGTACATCAAGGCAATAGTGCTTTGAGTAAGAAATACTGGCTGATGGTGCATATGATACCTCAAGTTTGCCCAAAGATAAGGTGCAATGGTGCTCTTTCAGGATTTCAGTATAGGTGAGTGCGGGTAATGTGCGGTATGAACCCTAGGTTAAGGGCGGGCTGGTAGGGGTTGTTTGTTAGGAAAGTGAACAGCTGCTTTAGTGATATGAAGCAGCTGTTACGCAGACTATTGCTTAGAACTTATAAATAGCATTCACTTGGTAAGACTGAGTAATATCTTTGTTTAAATACTCAAGACGTACAAACGCTTGTGGCAGTAGGCGATATTGCGCACCAAAACCCATTAATAAGCCGTCGTCGCCGCCTAGGCCGTAACCTAAACGTACAATAGCGCTTAATTTATCGTCTATTTCTGGAAGGTCTTTAGAAACCACGCCAGCAAGCCATACGCCGTCAGCATCTTCACTTCCGGTAAAAAAATCACCCGTTTGAATCAAGCCCGCTTCCGTAGATATATCAAAACCATTACGGCTACCATATTCGTAGCCTGCAAATACTTGCGCACCAGAGGCCTTGCCGTCTTTAGCTCCGTCAATCATAGATGAAGTGTCAATACGGTTATGGCTAAAACCGGCACCTGCATAAAACTTGTTTAAATCAAAAGACACTATGTTTTTAGTTTCTTCAGCTAAAACTGACGCGCTTAAAGTGAGTGCTAGAAAAGCAGTGGAGATTATTTTTATCATGTTCATTCCATTTTTATAGAGGTAAAAAAATCAGCGGCAGTTTACCCAATTAATCAATCAACTGTAAATGGGGCTCTTGTAAGGCTGCCAACTGTTCACGCAAATTAAGGATTTGTTCGGACCAATAACGAGGGCTGCCAAACCATGGAAAGGCCATCTTGAAAGCAGGATCTTCCCAGCGGCGAGCCAACCAGGCGCTGTAGTGCATTAAACGCATGCTGCGCAGTACTTCAATAAGCGGTAATTCGTGAGTGGGGAAAGGTAAAAATAACTCATAACCACGCGCTATGGCCGCTATTTGAGCCTGCATTTGATCACGCTCGCCGTGTAGCAACATCCAAATATCTTGAATGCGCGGGGCCAATGAACAATCGTCTAAATCCAGCATGAAAGGCTGTTTTTGATACCAAATTAAATTCCCAGCGTGTAAGTCGCCATGCACTAACTTAAGGCTTGGGGAATAGGTGTCCCAGCGCTCTTGTAAAATGTCACATAAGTCTTTGCTAACGCTTTCATAAGCAGGCACAAACTCAGGGTCTAAAAAGTTGTTGTCCAGTAAATATGAGCGGCTGTCTTGGGCAAAGGTGGTGGGGGTCATGATCGGGCGCTGATCTGACTCCATGCAATTGGCTGTTTGGTGCAAGCGGCCCAATAAACGGCCCATTTGCTCAAAGTCGGG
>JAPYOO010000547.1 GCA_029938135.1 Bermanella sp.
CTTCTTCACCGGCTGAAGGCTTGTCGCTATCTTCAGAGGAAACATCCACCTTCACTTCACTGTCAGCGGCCTGAGGCGCGTCTCCATTGCCCTTATCATCATCCGTCCAAGATTGAGGTGGACGAGGCTTTTGGCCGTTCATTATATCGTCAATTTGTAAAGCATCGATAGTTTCATACTCCATCAATGCGTCCTTCATTAATTCCATTTTATCTTGATTATCTGAAAGTAATTCAGCCGCTCTTTTGTAACACCCATCTAAAAGCAGTTTAATTTCTTCATCGATTATCTTAGCAGTTGCCCCTGATATATGGGATCCTCCTCCGCCGCCGCCCAAGTAACCACCCTGCTCTTCTTCAACAAATAACTGAGGGCCGAGCTTATCTGAGAGCCCCCATTTGGTAACATAATTACGAGCTAGCGACGTTGCTACTTCAATATCACTAGATGCTCCAGTAGTCACTCCGTCCTTACCCAAGGTAAGTTCTTCGGCAATCCGTCCACCATAGGTTGAGCATATTTTACTTTCTATCCCACGCTTGCTCCAACTATAACTATCTTCCTCCGGTAAAAACATAGTTACACCCAAGGCGCGACCACGGGGAATAATCGACACCTTATAAACAGGGTCATGCTCTGGAACCAATCGGCCCACAATCGCATGGCCAGCTTCATGGTAAGCGGTATTAATTTTTTCTTTCTCAGACATCACCATGGATTTACGCTCGGCGCCCATCATGATCTTGTCTTTGGCTTTTTCAAATTCTTCCATTGTCACAGAGGTGCGGCTAGCACGTGCTGCGAACAAAGCGGCTTCGTTTACTAGGTTAGCCAAATCAGCACCTGAAAAACCAGGCGTGCCACGAGCAATCACCTTAGCATCAACATTTTCTGATATAGGCACTTTACGCATGTGAACATGCAGGATTTGCTCACGCCCACGAATATCAGGCAAACCCACCACTACTTGGCGGTCGAAGCGACCTGGACGCAATAGCGCAGGGTCCAATACATCTGGACGGTTGGTTGCAGCAATAACAATAATGCCATCGTTACCTTCAAAACCATCCATCTCTACCAATAACTGGTTAAGTGTTTGCTCACGTTCGTCATTACCTCCACCCATACCTACGCCTCGGCTACGACCTACCGCATCTATTTCATCAATAAAGATAATACATGGGGATTGTTTTTTGGCCTGCTCAAACATGTCACGTACGCGAGATGCACCCACACCCACAAACATTTCAACAAAATCAGAACCCGATATAGCAAAGAAAGGTACCTTAGCTTCACCAGCAATGGCTTTAGCTAACAGGGTTTTACCGGTACCAGGTTGGCCGACCATTAAAATACCACGAGGAATCTTTCCGCCTAAACGCTGATATTTAGCAGGGTCACGTAAAAACTCTACAAGCTCTTGAACTTCTTCTTTGGCTTCATCACACCCTGCCACATCAGCAAAGGTGGTTTTAATCTGATCTTCGCCTAGCAACTTGGCCTTAGACTTACCAA
>JAPYOO010000148.1 GCA_029938135.1 Bermanella sp.
GGTGACGGTTTCGGTATTAAATCCTTTCATTGTGCGGCCCCTTGCTTGGTTTTATTCGTAGTTGGTTTCAATAGAGCCACAATAGACCCGCCCCATATATTTGCAAAATGGGTAATGCATCTATCAATTATCTGTTTTATAGGTATAGTAGACGTCATCTACACTTTGTTAATAATAATTGGGTCTTCGTTATGGACTTTCTTTGGATATTGATTGCTTTTGGCTGTGGTTTCTTAGCCAAGCTGATTAAATTGCCCCCCCTTATAGGGTACTTGGCGGCGGGTTTTGGCCTGCACGCGTTTGGTGTACAACCCCACGGAAACCTTGAAACCCTCGCGCATTTGGGCATTACCCTAATGCTGTTCACCATTGGCCTTAAAATAAATTTTCATACCTTACTAAAAGCACAAGTGTGGGCCGGTACGGGCCTGCATATGTTTAGCTGGGTAGTGGTGGGTACGGTTTTATTAAAGGGTTTAGCCATACTGGGCATCAGCCAACTGGTGGGCCTAGACTGGGCGGCCTTATCGTTAATTGCGTTTGCCTTAAGTTTTTCAAGCACAGTGTGCGTGGTTAAATTATTAGAAGAAAACGGCGAAATGAAAAGCCGTCACGGCAAATTAGCCGTGGGCATTTTAGTGATGCAAGATATTGTAGCGGTGGTATTTTTGGTGGTGGCCACCGGCAGTGTGCCCAGCCCTTATGCGTTGTTGTTACTGTTGTTATGGCCTATGCGCAAGATCATTGGCAGTTTGCTTAATCGCAGTGGTCACGGTGAATTACTGCCGTTAATTGGTTTCTTTTATGCCATGGGCGGTTACGAATTATTTACCCTGTTAAATTTAAAAGGCGACTTAGGCGCGTTAGTGGCGGGCCTGTTGTTAAGCCAACATGTGAAGTCAGTAGAGCTGGCCAAATCGCTATTAAGCTTTAAAGATTTATTTTTAATTGGCTTCTTTTTATCCATAGGTTTTACCGCTCTGCCCACCATGGACATGCTGGCGCCCATTGTATTTATTAGCCTGTTAATAATTGTGAAGGGTGCGTTGTTGTTTCAAATTTTGGCGGCACTTCGAGCCCCTGGTCGCAGCATGTTTTTGGGCAGCATGTTGCTCACTAACTACAGTGAGTTTGGCTTAATCATTACTGCGTTATGTGTGCAAAATGGCTGGTTAAGCAATGACTGGCTGGTGATTATTGCACTAGCGGTCAGTGTGTCGTTTATGTTTACCAGTGTATTTTACGAATACGCCCACGTGGTCTATGCCTACATGCGCCGCTGGGTTAAGTTTTTTGAACGCCAACAGCCCGAACCCATTTATCAAGAACAGCTTAAAAAAGCCTCCATATTGGTTATTGGTATGGGCCGAGTAGGCCGCAGTGCCTACGATGTTTTACACGAACAGTTAGGCGATAAAGTGTGGGGCGTTGAGTCCGACATAGACAAGGTATACCGCCACCGAAAACTTGGCCGCCATGTGATATTAGGCGATGCCGAAGATGCCGATTTTTGGGAAACCCGCGAGCTGTGGCACATAAAATTAGTGATGTTAGCCATGCCGTCGGTCAACGATATTCATGACATTACCGAGCAGTTAAAACTCAGTGGTTACACAGGCCACATAGCCGCCATTGCTCGCTACGAAGATGAGCGCCAACAACTACTAGACTACGGCGTAGATAATGTTTTCAACTATTACGTTGAGGCCGGTGTGGGTTTTGCCGAAGAAAGCTTAAATTTAATTGAACAAGATGTACTGGAGCCAAACTCATGAGATTTAGTTTACGCCAACTAGAGGTGTTTTTGGCCACCGCACACTTTCAAAATGTATCTAAAGCGGCTGACAGTTTGGCCATGTCTCAAAGTGCCGCCAGCAGCGCGTTAAAAGAGCTGGAATCACAATTTGATATTTTATTATTTGATCGTGTGGGTAAACGCCTGCAACTGAATGAACAAGGCCGCTTAATTCGTGCCCGTGCCGAATCGTTATTAGAGCAAGCCCGCGAAGTTGAGCAAGCCTTATTGCAACACAAGGACGCAGGCGCCGTTAAAGTGGGGGCCACGCTTACCATTGGCAATTACTTAGCGGTGAGTATTTTAAGTAATCTGTTAACGAAAGAGCCCGCAGCCGAAGTGAGCTTAAGCGTGGCCAATACCCAACAAATTATGGAGCGAGTGCTTAATTACGACCTAGACATCGGCATGATTGAAGGGGAAGTACAGCACAGCGAATTAGATATTATACCTTGGCGTGAAGATGATTTATGTGTGTTTTGCGCCCCCTCACATCCCTTAGCCGGAAAAAGCAGCCTTAGCGATGAGGATTTAACCGATCATCATTGGGTATTACGCGAAGCCGGTTCCGGCACGCGCCAAGCGTTTGATCGCGCCTTGCACGGCATATTGTCGCAGATAAAAGTAAACCTTGAATTACAACATACCGAGGCCATTAAAAATGCCGTAAGCAGTGGTTTAGGGTTGGGTTGTTTATCGCGCATTACCCTGCAAGATGCTCTTAGCCGTGGTGAGTTGGTGGAGTTACAGGTTCCACAACGTGACTTTACCCGTACCCTTTATTTTATTTTGCATAAGAAAAAATACCGCAGTGCGGGTGTGCAACGCTGGTTAGATTATTGCGTAAGTACTTAACAGCACGTTTATTATCTTAAACGGCTTTTTAATTGTGCCGCTATTTTAAGCGATGTGAGCCACGGGCTGAGTAAGCCTTTTAGGCAGGCTTATTTTCCACTGAGTGCCCCCGGCTAACGGGCTTATTAATTCAATGTGCCCGTTAAGGGACCCTGTTACTTGGTTGTGTACGATATTCATGCCCAAGCCGCTACTGCCCGCACCACGTTTCGTGGTCACAAACGGATCAAATACCGTTTTACGAATACTCTCGTCTACTCCTATGCCATTATCGGTGACGAGTAGTTCAAAGCTGCCCCCCATATCATGCGCCGACACTTCAATTTTACGGTCACCCCTACCATCAAAGGCATGTACCGCCGCGTTCATAATAAGGTTACTAATCACTTGGGTTAAATCGCTGCCGTGGGTGGTGATTTCCATATGGCCATCTATATCTATTGAGCACTTAATTTGGCTGCGTAAAAATTCAGCGGCCAACGACGTGGTCACCCGAGTCACTAACTTGTTAAGGTTGTGGGTATGTACGGTGTCATCAATACGGTCTACCGCGGCATATTTAAAGTTTTGCACTAAATCAATGGCACGCTCTAGGTTGTCGGTGACGGTCGACATAATTTCTTGGCTTTGATTTAAATACTCTTTCATGGCGGTTGCGGTCAGTGTGTTGTCGGCAAAACTTTTGGTTATTTTTTTAGTTTGCTCCACATGTAAACTATGGCCGGTTTTGGCAATGCCCAGCGGCGTATTTATTTCGTGGGCCACACCGGCCACTACCCCGCCTAAAGAGGCCAGTTTTTCTTGGCGCACTAATAAGGTTTGAGTACGTTTTAAACTGTGCATGGCATCTTCTAAGTGGGCGGTACGTTTGGCCACTTTACTTTCTAAATTAAGTTGATATTCGGTACGCTCTATTTCACCGGAAATACGCCCACTAAAAATTTGAAAAATGGTTTTTACAAATTCTACATCTTTTATGGGCTGTTTATATAGGGCGACGGTTAAGCCCATAACCTTGCCATCAGAATCATGTAATGGCACCCCCACGTATCCTACTATGCCCATATCCACCAGCAGCTGATCTTTGGGAAATAAATGCGTAATGCTGTCTTTGTAAAGACATACGCTGTTGTCGGCCACATCGGCGCAAGGGGTATGCTCTAAACTGTATTCCATGTTGTCGACCACATTACCACCGGCCACTAACGAGACCGTGCGTGACACATAGGCATCTAGATCAAGTCGCGCAATAAAGGTGAAGTCGGCCCCTATGGAGGTGTGTAATTTAGTGGTAATGGTATCAAAAAACGCCTTACCGTAATTATTCGAAACCCCTTCTATTATGTTCCTTAGTATTTTTTCCACAGCCCACCCCTTATTGTTTAGCGACGGTTTAACGACGATGATCGCTCCCCTTAATAATAGTCTTTAAGAACGGTGCGCTTTAAGGCTGGGATAGATTTTTTTATACTAAAAAAACAGAGGTAATATAGCCCGGTTCATAAAACCCTGAGTTATAATGAGTTTTTAGTTATCCAGACAGTGTCCCCCCCATGAGCGATCACGTAATTGAACAGGTTAATACCTGGTTAGAAGAAGTTGTCATAGGGTTAAACCTATGTCCGTTTGCCGCTAAACCGGCCCGTTTAAATCAAATACACCTGCAAGTGTTTGACGGAAAGTCCGATAAAGACTTATTAGAATGCCTGCAACAGGCCATGTTAGAACTGGAGGCGGTGCCTGCCAAAGAGCGCGAAACCACAGTAATAATTATTAGCCAATACCTTAAAAAGTTTGACGATTACAACCAATTTTTAGACATGGCCGAGGGATTGTTAGAGCAAGAAGACTGGAATGGCATTATTCAACTGGCCAGCTTTCACCCCGACTACCAGTTTGCCGGCACCCAGCCTGATGATGCCGAGAATCTAACCAATCGCGCCCCTTACCCACTGCTGCACTTAATACGTGAAGACAGCATAGAGTCGGTATTAGAAAAATACGCAGACCCTGAATCGATTCCCAGCAACAACATTGAACGCATGCAGTCACTTACCCAACAAGACAAGCTGCGTCTATTTCCCCATCTGTTTGGCGCTAAAGAGTAATAACGCCCCTGGTTTAACCCCCCTTTGCGCCTTGGGCCCGTAAACAGACGGCTTTGACCCAAGGCTACTTGCTGAATTAACGCTATATTAGAGGCTGATAGAGCCACAATGCCCTTTAACCCACACGGGGATTTTGCCCGCTGATAGTCTTTAGGTTACCTATGGATCAGCATTTTGTTAAACGCAGTGACATGGATTTTTTAAACCGCTCAATGCCTGGGGTATTGCTGTACGCGGTTATTTGGCCCCTATTGGCTTGGAGCACCGAGCTTTACCTGTTTGACCTTACCTTTACGCTAGTATTTGCCTGCGTCTTCACGGGCATTAGTCTGCTGCGCTTTATACATGCCTTAAGCACACGCTTCATTTATAAACACTACCCCGATGCTTGGCGTACCTTACTGTTTTTTTTAGCCTTTAGCCAAGCCGCCAGCTTAAGTACGCTAGTGGTATTAATGATTAATCAATCGGCCTACCATCAGTGGGTGATTACCGCCCTGCTTATTTTATTAACGGTAATTAGTGGTGCCGCTTCCAGCCTTGCGCCAAAACTTAAATTTACCCAAAGCTACCTTGCCCTATTAAGCATACCGGGTGCGGTGGCGTGCTTTTATTCGGATGAGTTTCGCTACTTAGTACCGCTGTTTATCGCGTGCTGGTTATATTCTATGTTCAGCGCCCAGCGTATTTTCAGTGAATATTTACGTGCGTTTGTGGTAGAGCACAAATTAAAAGACCACCAAAAGGAGTTAGAGCGACTTAATCAAACCGACCCGTTAACCGGCATTTATAATCGCCATTACTTTGATGATGCGCTTAGTATTCAATGGGATTTGGCGTCGCGCTCTAAGACACATTTATCTATTTTGTTTTTAGATTTAGATTTTTTTAAGCGGGTAAATGACCAGCACGGCCATTTAGTGGGGGATAAAGTATTGTGCCATGCCGCCAACCTATTAAAGGATAAGGCTAAACGTAAAAGTGACATGATTGCCCGCTATGGGGGCGAAGAGTTTGCCATTATATTGCCCACCACCCATCATCACGATGCCATGGAGCTGGCCGAATCTATTCGTGACAGCTTGGCTAGTCAGGATTTTATAGAAGGGGATGTGCGCATTAGGTTAACCATAAGCATAGGTGTAAACAGTACGCAGCCCAACAAACAACAAAGTTGCTTAAACTTTTTAGATCAGGCCGACCAGGCGCTTTATCAGGCCAAAGCCGGTGGTCGCAATTGTGTAGTAAGCTATTTGGAAACAGTATGCGATATAAGCCGCGTTACTTAATACGTAATTAAGGGCACAAGACTGTTAAGCGACTTCGCTTTGCGAAGGCACAACCGTGTCGTTCCATTCACACAACAACTCAGCCAGCATTTTAGATTGCTTAAGCAAAAACTCTAGCTCTTCTTGAGAATCCTTAGTACCCGTTTGAATGGGCATTTTTAACAACCTAGGTACCAGTGGATGCTGGGGATCTTTCATCTTGTTCATTTCTAAGGTCCAGCGAATGTTATGCACAATCATGCGAAACGCCAATAGCTTAGTGTTAATGTTAATTAAGCTGTGATCTAGGATATCGCGAAAGTACTTATGCTCAAGCCCCAGTAATATAGCATTGCTTTCAGCCTTTACGGTGGCGCTGCGTTCACGCCCCGTGATCATGGATATGGTACCCACCACTTCACCTGGGTTAATCACGTTTAAGCTTTGCTGGCCTTCTTCGTTATACACCGCAATTTGCCCTTTAAGTAAAAAGAACAATTTACCGTCTATATCGCCTCGCTCCATGACCATGTCGCCCGCTTTCACGCGCTCAAATTCACTTAAGCTTAAAACCAGCTCGTATTGGGCGGGGTCTAATTGATATAAGTCTTTAAAAAAGGTGACACTGCGCACACGACGTTGAAGCGCTTCGCTGCTGTACTCTTCTCGAGTTAGTTTCTGCATACAATTTTCTTACCTTGGCCCTATTACTAGTACATCACGAATATAGGCCTTCAAATTTCATACCAAATCTAATGTTTGTCATACTAACAGCATTGAAAAAGACTTCTATGAACTAATACCTAGAAAACTATGACTTATGTCTTATAAAAGAGAATATTCAGATAATTGTGAAACACTGGCACGCAGGCACCAAAGCGGGCCTTAAAGATGCACACAAAACCACAGGGGCGCACTTAAATGGGGCCACAAGAAGAGAAGATCTATTGGATTCAGAAAGGTAGTTGAAACACCTACAAGAGCTAACTGAGCCCTTGTAAGCGGTAAAGGCAGGTTAGTGAGCTTGCATGTGTGCCAGCATCATTTTTGCTGATTCTTGTGGGATTTCAATCATAGGAGCATGACCGACATTTGGCCATACATGGCCTTTTACGTTAGGAATAAGGGCAGTAAAGGCCTCTATGTTCTTATAGTTAATCACTCGGTCTTGCTCACCCCATTGCACTAACGTAGGCACGTTTATACGCTTAAGTACCTCTTTAAAGTCTTCGCCATGACCCACGCGCATATCGACAAACAACTTATCATGCAGGGGTTTTAACTTTATGGCGCGCTCGGCACTGACCACCGTTAGCGGCCACGGGATAAAGGGCGGCTGCTCTAGGGCAAAGTTCATTAAACGCTTAAAGCTGGCGGTGTCTTCCACCACTAACGGGTTATCGCCTTTATCTAGTAAGTCTTCCATTACCGAGCGGTGGTCATGAATACCGGCTGGGTCTATTAGGGTGGCGGTAAATACGCGCTGAGGGTATTGCGAGGCGTATACGGCACTAATGGCGCCACCCATAGAGTTACCGGCTAAATGAAAGCGTTTTAAGCCTATGGCCTGCACAAACTCGTGTACCCAGCCCACTTGGTTGCTTAAGCTGTAGTTAAGGCCCATGTCTTTAACACTTTTACCATGGGCCGGCAGATCAATCACTACTACATGAAAATCATCTTTAAACGGGCGTGCAAAGCGTACCCAATTCTCTTTGTAGGCCCCAAAACCATGAATCAGCAATATACTGGGTTTATTGCCCGCATGCTCATTTTCAAAATACGAGATATCGCCCACGCTGATAGCAACGCTTTTTTCAGTTAATTCGGACAAACTGGCTTCAAACGCCATGGCCCCATTGTACATTTGTTGTTTATAAGCTTGGCCAAGCCCGTAATAGCCTGTGGATAACAGACCCACTACCACCAGTAAGGTGATTATTTTTTTCATGCATGCTCCGTATTATTATTAGACGTTAAGCAGAAGCCCTTAGGGGGCCTATTTATAAAGTCCTGTAACGACTTTATCCAATAGCTTGGCCAGTGTAGTACAAATTAACAGGAAGTATTGGTACGTTTGCTCAACAAACAGGTTAATTTGCAATCACTAGACCAAAATAGCCACGGCTAAAGCTAAGCCTTTGAAAAAATACACAATAGTCACTTGACAGTGACCCTCAAAATGAGAATAATGCGCCCGCTTCAAAGGCTACATAGCTCAGCTGGTTAGAGCACATCACTCATAATGATGGGGTCCCA
>JAPYOO010000548.1 GCA_029938135.1 Bermanella sp.
CTTCAGCAAGGATGGCAGGTTCTTTTGGCTTACGTGCTTCAAACAAATCAGCTACACGTGGAAGACCACCGGTAATATCTTTGTTACCTGCACTTTCTTGTGGGATACGAGCGATCGCATCACCAATTTTCACATCGCTGCCATCTTCATGGTTTACCAAAGCATTGGCAGGCAGTAGGTACTGAGCAGGTGTTTGCGTACCAGGGAAGAAAATCTCTTCACCGGACGTGCCTACCAACTTAACCATTGGACGAATATCTTTACCGGCCAAAGGACGTGCTGCTGGATCCATTACCTGGATAGTAGACAAACCAGTTAGCTCATCTGTTTGGCGAGTAATAGTGATGCCTTCTTCAAGACCTACAAACTCAATACGACCGGCCACTTCTGTGATGATCGGGTGAGTGTGCGGATCCCAGCTTGCGATCTTGTCACCAGAGTTTACTGCGCCGCCATTCTTAGACGTTACAACAGCACCGTATGGCAACTTGTATAGCTCACGCTCACGGCCAAATTCATCGGCAATGGCGATAGCACTAGAACGAGATACCAGTACCAATGCACCGTCTTCACGCTCTACCGTCTTCATATTGTGAAGACGAACCGTACCATTACTCTTAACCTGTACACTATCTACAGCAGTAGCTCGAGATGCCGCACCACCAATGTGGAACGTACGCATGGTTAGCTGTGTACCCGGCTCACCGATAGACTGTGCCGCGATAACACCAACCGCTTCACCTTTATTGATTAGGTGACCACGAGCCAAGTCACGTCCGTAACAGGCCGCACAAATACCAAACTGAGTGGTACAGGTAATAGGTGAACGGGCAAATACTTCATCGACACTGGCCGCTTCAAGAATACGGATCCATTTTTCATCGATCAAGGTACCGGCTGGAACAACAACTTCGTCTGCAGTGCCTGGCTTGATAACGTCTAAGGCCATAACACGACCCAAGATACGAGTACCTAGAGGTACTACTACGTCGCCGCCTTCAATTAGAGGCGTCATGCTTAGACCATCGTTAGTACCACAATCGTCTTCAGTTACTACCACGTCTTGTGCAACATCCACCAAACGACGAGTTAGGTAACCCGAGTTTGCTGTTTTAAGTGCCGTATCGGCTAGACCCTTACGAGCACCGTGAGTAGAGGTAAAGTACTGAAGTACTGATAAACCTTCACGGAAGTTCGCGGTAATCGGGGTTTCAATGATTGAGCCATCAGGCTTTGCCATCAAACCACGCATACCGGCTAGCTGACGAATCTGAGCTGGGCTACCACGAGCACCAGAGTCGGCCATCATGTAAACACTGTTGAAAGACTCTTGGTCTACAGTGTGTCCATCACGGTCTATAACTTCATCGGTACCCAGGTTGTCCATCATGGCCTTGGCCACAAGTTCGTTGGCACGAGACCAAATATCCACAACCTTGTTGTATTTTTCGCCTTGCGTTACCAAACCAGAAGCAAACTGGTCTTCGATCTCTTTAACCTGAGCTTCAG
>JAPYOO010000549.1 GCA_029938135.1 Bermanella sp.
CACCCAACCCGAAATTCGTATTTTTGAATCCGGTGCCATCTTGGTTTACTTGGCTGAAAAGTTTAATCAGTTTTTACCCTTGGATCCTGCCCAGCGTGCCGAAGTGATGTCATGGCTAATGTGGCAGATGGGTGCTACCCCCATGTTAGGCGGTGGCTTTGGCCATTTTTATGCATACGCACCAGAAAAATATCAATACCCCATTGATCGCTATACTATGGAAATCAAGCGCCAGTTAGATGTGTTAGACAAGCAACTAGCGAACAATCAATTTATTGCAGGGGATGAATACAGCATTGCCGATATGGCTATTTGGCCTTGGTACGGCGCACTGGTCACCAACAAGGTTTATGAGGCGGCTGAATTTATTGAGGCCCATACCTATAAAAACGTATTACGCTGGACCGAAGAAATAGCACAACGCCCGGCGGTTAAACGAGGTCGTATTGTTAATAAAACTTGGGGCAATCCTGACGAGCAATTAATGGAGCGTCACAGTGCGCATGATTTTAAACGCTAAATTTTTATAGCGTTCAAAAAAAAGCCGTTTTAATTAATAGAGGCGCCCTTAAAGCTATGCCCACTCAGGGGCGGTTTTACGCTTCTTTTGTTGCAGGTAACGTACACGGGCATCACATACGCCGTCTTTCACAAACGGCGGCGTAAAGTCATCAAACAAATCAATGTGCACAATGCCGTTTTCCATTAAGCTCGGTAACACGTTTGTTTGCATGAGCAGTTCATCCATAAAGGCTTTGTTATCACCGTTTAATATTTGATATTTTAATTGTACTTGCTCAAACGACCAAGCCCGATATTGAAAGGCGGCATATTCGGTGGGCACACCATATACTTCGGCTTGGGCTTTTTTGGCTTTAGGGTTATCTTTTACCGCTTTAGCCACCCCGCCACTAAACGGCACATAGGTTTTACTCACATATTCTAACAATTGCTTTAATGACTCTGGCACGCCTTCATCCAGATTAAGCCAATCACCAAATTCAGTTTGCCCCAAGCCGCCACGCACATCGCCAAATTCATTAATGGTATCAATCCAGTTTATGGTACGCGCCCCGTGGCACTCCATAATTTGGGCCGAGAATGGATCTTGTAACAGGTGAGTATACAGGTGGGCGTAAATTGCAAAGTCCGCCAGTGACGGTCTATCCCCCAATAAAAACTGATGGTCGGTAAAGTGCTTGTCTAGAATGGCCAGCAGGTCCAGCAGTTGCTGATCCATGGAGGATCTAATCTCGTCGGTGTTTAAACCCAGAGGCCCATCAAAGCCTGTTTGACGCTGCAAAATCATGGGGGCCATTTGTTTGGGGTGCACATTCTCATTGCCGTACATCAAACTGCGTGCAATGCGGTGGCTAATGGTTTGGCGGTTTTGCTCATTGCCCCAGCGGTAATGCATGGAAAAGCGTGGTAAATACTCATCACCAAAATCTTCAAGTAAAACGTTTAAAAATTGCAGGCGCGTATCGGTTGGGCAGCAGCTTTTATC
>JAPYOO010000550.1 GCA_029938135.1 Bermanella sp.
GAAGCCTTTAACGAACAAGACGAAGCCCGCTTTATTTGTGATCAAATAGAGCAATGGAAAATAGCCAACTCTACTAAGCGTTACGAGAGCATTGCTATTTTATATCGCTCAAATGCTCAGTCACGGGTATTAGAAGAAGCCTTTATTCGCGCGGCACTGCCGTACCGTATTTATGGCGGCCAGCGTTTCTTTGACCGTTTAGAAATTAAAAATGCCATGGCGTATATGCGCCTCATACAAAACCGCCATGACGACGCCGCACTTGAGCGGGTCATTAACGTGCCCGCCCGCTCTATTGGTGAAAAAACAGTTCAGCAGTTAAGAGATCTTGCCCGTGATGAAGGCAGTTCATTATGGCAGGCGGTGACCAAAAGTATTGAGCACAAGATACTAACCCCACGAGCCACCACCTCTTTAGCGGGTTTTGCCCAATTAATTGATGACATGGAAACTACCTGTAGCGATATAGAATTATCCGAGCAAGTGGACCACGTGATTCAATCAAGCGGATTGATTGCCCATCACCAAAAAGAAAAAGGTGAAAAAGCCCAAACCCGTTTGGAAAACTTAGACGAACTGATTAACGCGGCTAAGAGCTTTAACATGGATGAAGCCATTGAAAAGCAATTACAAAATGATGTGCCCGATGACGCGCTGATTCAAAGCCCGCTGGCCGCCTTTTTAGATCAGTCAGCCTTAGATTCTGGCGCGACCCAAGCCGATGAATTTGAAGACAGCGTGCAAATGATGACGTTACACAGCGCTAAAGGCCTAGAGTTTCCGTTAGTATTTTTGGCAGGCGTTGAAGAGGGTCTGTTCCCCCATAAAATGTCAGCAGGTGACCCTGTACGCTTAGAAGAAGAACGCCGCCTGTGTTATGTGGGTATAACCCGCGCCATGGAGCGCCTAGTGATTACCTACGCCGAAAGTCGTCGTTTGCATGGCCAAGAAAACTTCAATTCGCCATCACGGTTTATCCGTGAGATACCCACTGAATATATTCAGGAAGTACGTTTAAAGGCCACCATTAAAAAACCGGTGTCTAATTTCTTTGGTACTTCAGCTGCAAAAGAAGCCACCGGCATGAACATGGGCCAACGCGTGTGGCATGCTAAGTTTGGTGAGGGTGTGATCATAGATATGGAAGGGCAAGGGGCGCAGGCCCGTTTACAAGTGTCGTTCGATTTTGATGGAACCAAATGGTTGGTCGCGGCCTACGCCAACTTAAAACCCATGGACGAGTAAAGCTACTTCGCTCATAACGCTTAAAATAAGATATTGATTTAGCATTTAAAAATAAAAAGGAAGCAATATGAAGTCTAAAATACTAGCGGGGTTAGCCATTCTAACCTTGCTGTCAGCCTGCGGTGAGCAAGCTAAAACGTCAAATGCTAGCGTCAGCCAAGAGCCTGCAAAAACCATTAAATGGAAGCTGGTTACTAGCTGGCCTAAAAACTTTCCAGGTTTAGGTACCGGTCCTGAAAAATTCGCACGTCTTGTAGACGA
>JAPYOO010000551.1 GCA_029938135.1 Bermanella sp.
AGCGTTAATAAGCTGACTTTCAGAACCGTCCATACCAAAATAAAGACTGGTCATTTCAGTTTTACCGTTCGCATCTATTGTGGACTGCCAAAGCTCTTTATCGTTATACCTAACAAGTTGATTCCCATTACGATTTCCTATGTAAGACACATCAGGGTCAAGATTTCGGCTAAGTAAAATAGGAGTTTCTATCGTGTATTTTGAGTAGCCGATTACACTTTGTACGTTATTCTCCCATCGAAATGTATATTGTATTTTACTGCCTTGGAACGACATCTCTACGTCTTTATCACCTTGTATCATTATGCGCTCTAAACAGCTGTGCTCAGTTGTTCCGTTGCATTGAGTCGGCAGTGCGGTGCCTGCATTTACGAAGGTTTCATTTTTATAAAAATTATTGATGAATGTGCCTTTTGCGCTGCCATTTTCAAATGAAAATTTAATTCCTTTCCACTTTAAGGCTGCAGAGTATTTTTCACGTTCGTTGTTTGCTGTGAGCAACCCGCCTAGATCGATAGAAAAATCCTTGTATCGAGGGGACCGGTATGAAAACTCTTGTGTTTCATAGCGTATTTCATCGGTAAATGCAGACTCAAACCAGTCATCAATTACTTCGTCGGTTGCAGGCATGCCTGAAGACATATTGTATTGCGAGAATGATATGTGGGATTGATCGTAGTAATCAATGGACATTGCCGGTAGAGCGATAATGGAAAGCAGTAGGGCAGAAGTTCGAATGAATTTAATGGGTTACACCTAGTAATAATGGGTTTGTAATTAAAAATGAAAGCTGCGAAGCTGCGGGGTCAGGTTTTGCCTTAAACACAAAAAACAAAACCTAACCCTCGAGAACTTTAAACCGCTAGCCCACTCCCTATGTGAGGCTAATAATCGATAGTGGTATTGTCGCCAAAATCGCTAATAAGATCTGTATCAAATGGCAAGTCTGCTTCTTCCTCGGCAGGCAAGTCTTTGAAATCTGCTTCAGATTCTATTTGCATTTTAAGGTCTGGGTAGAGCTGTCTTTCAGGCTCTAACAGACTTTCATAGGCGTGAACAAAATGAGTGGGGTTTATATTGCCACGCAAGACTTGTTCAAAAAAGCTGATGTAAATTTCAGGACCGCTATTCTCAAAGGCAAGCAGTTCAAACGTTTTGTGAAAGTTAGCCTTAATACTCGGTAGCCAGTCTTCGATCCGTTCACTTATCGTTACACCATATTTTTTCTGGATGGTTTCAGTGGCGTCACTGAATTCACCGTTAAAAATATCGGCTTTATCACGGTAGATAAGCAGCAGGGTTTTTATCTCTCCATAGTTTTTATGACCAAGGTCATGGCGCTTCATCATGGTCTCAAATATCGATAGCTGCACATCCGCCTTGATGGTCGCCTCATCAGTTTCAAGCAGGTCTATGTCTGAGCCTATGCCTGACAGTGGATTTTTAAACTTGGCCGCGATAAGTTGTAACAACTTAACATCTAGCTGCATGGATATAAGTGCCGC
>JAPYOO010000149.1 GCA_029938135.1 Bermanella sp.
CGCTACTTCTTGTGGTTAATTGCTTCCTCTCTTTCCTTTAATGATTATTTTTTCTCCGCTTAACAAGCTTTCTATACTTTGATTATTTTTTCAGATGCGCTTTAGTGTGCTGAGTGAAATTAGTATGGGTTCTAGTTAAGTATCGGGAGCTGTTTTACAGGCAATAAAAAACCCTACCAACTTACGCTGGTAGGGTTTTTTAGAAGGCCATTCCTGCGCATCCTTGCGCTCATGGCATATACTACATCCTGTAGCTAAATTACTTCTTCTTTTTAGCCGCTTGACGTTCTTTTTCTCCAATGATTACTTTTATCGATACGTTCTGAGGGTACTGATAGAAATGAAGGTCAGTTTCATAAAGGTATCGAGAACTGTTTTTCAGGCAATAAAAAACCCTACCAACTAACGCTGGTAGGGTTTTTTTAACGCTCTAAGTTAAAAAGAATTACTTTTTCTTTTTAGCCGCTTGACGCTCTTTCTCTTCAATGATTACTTTTATCGATACGTTCTGAGGACACTGAGAGAAATGAAGGTCAGTTTCATAAAGGTATCGAGAACTGTTTTTCAGGCAATAAAAAACCCTACCAACTAACGCTGGTAGGGTTTTTTTAACGCTCTAAGTTAAAAAGAATTACTTCTTCTTTTTAGCAGCTTGACGTTCTTTTTCTTCAATGATTACTTTTTCAGATACGTTCTGAGGACACTGAGAGTAATGAGAGAATTCCATCGAGAACTGACCACGACCAGATGTCATAGTACGTAGTGATCCGATGTAACCGAACATTTCAGAAAGAGGTACGTCAGCCTTGATGCGAACACCAGAACCGCCTGGCTCTTGGCCAGAGATCATGCCACGACGACGGTTAAGGTCACCGATAACATCACCTACGTGATCATCTGGAGTGAACACATCAACTTTCATGATTGGCTCAAGTAACTTAGGATCGGCTTTAGGGATAGACTGGCGGAAGGCGCCACGTGCTGCTAGCTCAAACGCTACTGCAGAGGAGTCAACTGCGTGGAAACCACCGTCGTATAGTTCGATTTCAACGTCAAGAACTGGGAAACCAGCTAATACGCCGTTGGTCATCATGTTCTTGAAGCCCTTCTCAATCGCTGGGAAGAATTCCTTAGGTACGTTACCGCCCACAACCTTAGAGGTAAAGGTGAAGCCAGTGTTCTGTTCGCCAGGCTTGATACGGTAATCGATCTTACCAAACTGACCTGAACCACCAGACTGCTTCTTGTGAGTGTAAGTGTCGTCAACTTCACGTGTAATGGTTTCACGGTAAGCTACTTGAGGCTCGCCTACTTCTAGGTCAACGCCGTAAGTACGCTTCAATATATCTACTTTGATATCTAGGTGAAGCTCACCCATTCCGCGAAGGATGGTCTGACCGGTTTCTTCGTCAGTGTGAACCAAGAAAGTAGGATCTTCTGCAACCATCTTACCGATAGCGATACCCATTTTCTCAGAGCCACCTTTATCTTTCGGTGTAACCGAGATAGAGATTACTGGCTCAGGGAATACCATGGCTTCAAGAGTACATTCATGTTTTGGATCACAAAGAGTGTGACCAGTTTGAACGTTCTTCATGCCTACTATGGCGATAATGTCACCGGCTTGTGCTGAAGATAGCTCTTTACGCTCATCGGCTTCCATTTCACACATACGGCCAACACGCTCAGTTTTGCCTGTGAACGAGTTAAGGATAGTATCGCCTTTATTAAGCGTACCAGAGTAAATACGTACGAAAGTCAGGGCGCCAAAACGGTCATCCATGATCTTAAACGCAAGTGCACGGAAAGGCTCGTCTACTGCAACGATGGCTTTTTGGCCATTTGGCTCACCAAGTTCATCAGTAAGATCTTGAGGGATAACGTCAGTAGGAGACGGTAAGTAAGAAACAACCGCATCAAGAATTAACTGAATGCCTTTGTTTTTGAACGCAGAACCACAGTACGTTGGGAAAAACTTAAGCTCGTTAGTACCCTTACGGATACAAGCCTGAATCTGCTCCATAGTTGGCTCTTCGCCTTCCATGTAAGCCATCATCAAATCGTCATCCATTTCAACAGCGGTTTCAATTAACTGTTCACGGTACATTTCAACGTCGTCAACCATATCGGCTGGTACGTCTTCAATTACGTAGTTTTCTGGCTCGCCAGAATCATCCCATATCCAAGCTTTACGAGTTAGTAGGTCAACACAGCCTACGAAGTCTTCTTCGATACCGATTGGCAATACCATTACCAAAGGCTTAGCAGCCAGTACGTTTTCTACCTGGTCAACTACCTTAAGGAAGTCAGCGCCCATACGGTCAAGCTTGTTTACGAAGATGATACGAGAAACGCCCGACTCATCAGCATAACGCCAGTTAGTTTCAGATTGAGGTTCAACACCACCAGAACCACAGAAAACACCGATGCCGCCATCAAGTACTTTAAGAGAGCGATATACTTCAACTGTGAAGTCAACGTGCCCAGGCGTATCGATGATGTTCATGCGGTGATCATCCCAAAAGGTGGTGATCGCAGCTGACTGGATGGTAATACCGCGCTCAGCTTCTTGTTCCATGAAATCGGTAGTAGATTCACCGTCATGTACTTCACCGGTTTTATGGATCTTACCAGTTAGCTTAAGAATACGTTCTGTAGTGGTTGTTTTACCCGCGTCAACGTGGGCGAAAATACCAATATTTCTATATTTTGAGAGATCCGTCATAACATGCTCGACATTTACAGAGAAAAAATTTCGCGCGTAGTTTAATTCCTTTTACTCCGAGATTGAACAAAAAGTTAGCAATGTTTACTAAAAAGTCTAAAACAATTGGAAAACGGTGTTTAAGGTGTCTTTAAAGGGGGGGGCTTACCAGGTATATAGGCTGAATTGACTAAGGTGCCCTTCAAAAACCTCCCTTTAAGCGTTAGGCATATAAAGACTCAGAGCTGCTAGTCTTAAATGTTATTAAGTAATTGGACTGAGATGTTTCGTTTTGGGATGCAGTCTATATCCAACTTTGGTCAGATTGCGCAAAATAGATAATAAATAAGTACTGTCATTAGTATCGATATCTAACTTAGAGGCTAAATATGGGTAAAACATTCTATAAGCGACTATTACTACCCTTATTATCCATCGCGTTAGCGGGTTGCCAGCCACCCGAACCGAATGAGGGCGGGGCGGGCGACAGTCGTGAGGCGTTAACTCACAGCTTTACGCTGGACCAAGCTGATTTTAATAGCCTTGAGCCAACTCAGCAGTATATGGTGGCCAATAAGGCGCTATCCACCCTTTTTCTGGGGTTGCCGCTAGATGAGTTCTTTGATTTAACTCAAGGCTTAGAGAGCCCAGTGGTACAGCAGACAAATTTCATATCCTCTATTCAGGCACGGCTACAAACCCCACTTACACAAGCTCAGATTAATGAGGCGGAGGTCGATATTTCTGGGCGTGACAATAACCCAGATACACCCGTTGACGAATCTATCCCAGCACGTTATTCGGTGCTTGATAGCGAGCACCCGCACCAAATTTTCATGGCACGTATGCAGACGTATCCTGTAAGTCGTGATCAGTTTGCGGCTTGGATGAGTTACTTTTTAGCCAATACCATCATGTTTTCTCCAGCGCGTGAGATGGACAGTGCCAACTCTCAAGACATTGTTAGGGTGCTCGGTTACCTCGAGCAGGGCATTTTAGAGGGTAAGCCCATACGGGATATTGTCCGTGGCTGGTTGCATAATCTAAGTCGCTGGCGTGTATCTCGCTCACCTGAAAATCATGCACTCGAAATGTTTGAGCTTTATTTGGGTATCTTTAACGACACACCAGAAGAACAGCAAAACACCATTAACGGCGGTATTGCCTGTGATTCCTGGTATTTAACGGATAATAACGCAGATTATCAATTGCAAAAGGTGCTCACTAGGGCCGGTAGCGGCGGTACTGTTAAAGTAATGGGCGAGTACTTGAGTTCTTGTGAGGATCTTTATGACTTAGTAGCAGGTCACCCACTGTTAATACCTCGAGTGGTTGATGTGATTGTAAGCTTCTTATTAAGTGGAGAGTCTAGCAGTGCTAAATCAACGTTAATACAACAGGTCCTTAGTACTGGGCCTAGTACCTTTGAAGATGTGTTCTTGGCGGTGATTTTCTCGAAGACTTTTTTGCTGAAGTCTGAGCGCCCTAAAACGTTTGAAGAGAATGCCTGGGGCTTTTTAAATTCAATGCATTACACGCCAAGATCTGATCAAAGTTATATTGGTAGAAGGGTGATGGATTATATGTACGACTCTAGTAGTAATTCAGCTCCAATAGCGGTGCACCGTATGGGCTTGGCAGCGATGGATTACAAGATAGGGCGCTTACCGATACTGCCCATGGATGTGCTTAGTTTTGCTACTTACCACAAGGGTATGCGTGAGCATGTTCTTATGAATAATCGTGCCTTTGACGGAAGGGTTCATCCTAGGGAAGAGACGTATACTGAGGCCGAGATTCCTCGTGATGCACCCTTTAAAATTCACAATGGTGCTTTTTATCTCGCGGGTACTGAAAACTTGAAGCCTGAGCTTGAAAACCTTAGCGTGGCTGAATTTATTGATTTTGTCTTTTTAACGGCCCTAGGGCGCAGGGCTAACGATGTTGAGCAGGCAGCCTTTATTGCAGAGGGGATGAGTCGAGATTACCTAAGAGAGTACGAGGATGTGTTATCCCTGCGTCGTGAGGGTGGAGGCAATGCTGAGATATATGAATATTGGGTCGACGATTATGCTGAGGTCATGTTCGACTATATTTCAAGATTACCTGAATTTTACTACTATAAATCTGTGACTCAATAACTGGAGGCAAGACCATGCAAAGACGAAATTTCTTAAAACTTGCCTCGGCCATAACGGCCGCTCGAGTTGTGCCGGTAGTATTTGGTATGAGTGCTCTGGCGCAAAGAGCGTACGCAGCCAGCCCAAATTACAGTGGTGTGACCATAGAATTGCCCACGGTTATGCCGCAGATTATTAATATCCATATGTACGGCGGTGCTTCTGAGTTGGCGGGTAACCTAACCAATATTGCTGACATTAATATTAACTCCGTAAATGATTACTCGGCCAATAACGCATTTGGTGCGGGTATATTAACCCCGGCAGATGATAATGATGCGGATTTACGGCTGAACGGTGGGCAGGTGACGGCCAATGGATTTTGGAAAGCGGCGGGCGGCACACATATGGAGGATATGATCGCCTCTAGTGATATGACCGTTTATCGAACCATGTTTAAACAAAAAAGCCCCACACGCTCACACCGAGAAAGTATCTTTATGTCCCATAAGGGCACACTTGATATTGAAAGCTCACCCGGAATCGGCTCTCGGTTAGCGTTAATGATGATGCAAAATGAAAGCAGCTATCAGAATGCCAAACTGGCAGATGGAACAGATATGGGGTCTCTTGATGCACTAACCTTGCCTTTTATCTCGTTTGAAGGCGATAGTCAGACGTATGCGTTGGACCCGTCAAATACCATTCCTTTAACCCTGCGCGGCCTCACTATGGATAATCAGTTTAACAATCCATATTCTCGAGGCGGTGTCGGCAGCTCCGAAACAGCAATTACCGATTTGTTAGCGTCGCAAAATATCAGTGGCAATGCTAAATACGCATCTGCCAGTAATGGTTTTGAGAAGCGCGAAGAGCTAGAAGAAAAGATGGAAGATTTATCCGGCCTTCTAAATGGATCGGATGATAACGGCAATCTTTCAAGTGCGGCGGCATTGGGGGTTACGTACCCCAATAACAGCTTTGCTGACCAGCTAGAGGCGGCTGTGACACTGGCTATTCATAATCCGCAAACACTTTACATGGCGGTAGGTACACCTGGCTTGGGTGGTTGGGATGATCACAATAATGGTATAGATCGCTATCGCAACCGCATGAATGATTTAATGGAGGCCATAAAGGCGGCCATGGCCCACATAAAGGCAGCGGCTGCACAGGGTGTAACCACTATCTCGGGCACCCCTAGAAGCCAAACAGACAATATTGTGATTAACGTGATGGGGGACTTTGGTCGCTTAGTGAATCTAAATGGCTCGGGCGGTTGGGATCATGGTAATAACCAGAATCTTTATACCTTTGGTGGGGCGGGTGTTCGGCCTGCAAAGGAAGCGGCCGCTTTGGGTTCTGTGGTGGGTACCACGCAGCGCTCAGGCAGCAGCAAAACCAATAACCAGTATACGATTCCAACAACAGACTCACCCACGTGGGAGTCAATGAGTGTGGCATCGTCAATATACAGTTATTTTGGGGCGCAGAATTCCTCCATATTAACCGCGGATGCTTTGTATAATCCGGCGGGTGATGTGCGCTTAGAGGATAAGCTTTAACCTTCCCATTAAAAAACCCAATCAGTAACGAGGTTACCGATTGGGTTTTGATTAAGATGCCGCTCTAATCGAAGCTTTTCCCTAAGTCTATTACCGCAAATATTGCGTCATCATTGCTTAATATGGCGTTTTTATAGTCTCGGTAGTAATAGGCAAGACGAAAATCAATCGACCCTTTTTTACTGGTCATGTATCTGAATTTTGCACCCACCGTTGTGCTTAACATTTGCGCAAGCCGTGAATCGGCAGAAGCATATTCTGGCAGCTCCACAGTGTCGAAAGTACCGGTTCCTGAGTAGTTTATGGTGCGGGTATGGAAATTGGCCGCTTGTTGGTGGTAAACGCGAACAAAGGGTTCAAGCTTATGGATTTCATCAAAAGGAAACGAATAGCTGCCTTCAAGTGTGTGTGAGTTCAAATCCCAGCTATCCAAGTGCAGGCGATAACTAAGGCTTATGTGGTGGCCGTTTTCAGGGCGTTCGTGATTGATCTTACCGTAGGCAATGTAGCGCTGACGATTATCGGGTCTGTGTTCGTAAACGGTGGTGAGTTCGGCATCATCTGAGTCTGCAATACTGATGACCTTGTAAGGGTCGGTGTGATAGCCCAGGGATTGGCTGTAGGTGAGGTTAAGCATGCCAACTGTGTGTCGATTGATTACCTGGGTGATGCCTACCATGGCATCATAAGAATTCTTGCGGCCCGCACCGAACATAACGGCGCTTGTGGTCTCTGTCAGGGGGGAAGGGGTTTGCTCGTTACTTCGGCTAACTTTATCAGATGCAGTGCCAACGCCCAGTGTGAGTGTTCGGCTTTTATCCTTAGAGTCCATTTCAACCGCAAAGCTTGCGCCTGCCGAAGTGTAGTCGCCCTCTACGGAAATGTGCACACCTGCTTTGGAGGTAAGTAGTCGCTTCCACTCATGCCCCCAGGTAGCGTCCACAGCCAGTCGGGTATCGTTAAAAGGAGCGGTACCGCCTTTACTGCTCTCAGCGGGCGTGCCACTGGAGGCCCCTGTGGTTGCTGCTATCTCCGACCCAGGCAGGGCCCCTGTAGGTGTGGCTCCTGAAAGCGTATCAAATACCAGTCCTAAGCCAATAGTGTCTTTATCGCTGAGGTCGCCATTAATCATGGCCATATACGTGTCTACGGTGATGTAGTCGGGTTCGCTGTAGTGAAGGTAACCTACGTCTACGTCCCATTTATTATAGAACTTAGCGGTTTCGCCTTCTTCACCGGTTTCAGCTTGAACGCCACTTGCAAGCAGGGTAGCTGCAGCGAAAGTGAGTTTTTGTTTGATATTAGTTACAGCCACAGCCGCCACCTCCTACGCTTGATCCGCCGGTACTGCCTTCCTTGCTGAAATAAATGTGTTCATCCACATATTTATCAATTGGATCGCCGGCCAATTCCATTTCAGGCTTGGCAAGGATGCCTTTTTGCCAGGGTTTTACGTCTTCTGTTGTGGTTATGGGTTTGATGATCGAGCACCCACCAAGCAGCCCTAGAAGGACAACGCTTATTAAAATTGATCGGCTTGCATGCATGTTTGGCCAATATCCGTATGTAGCTGTTTGATGTTTGACTATAGCATGGCCGAAATGAATATTTACAGGTCTGTTGATAGGGCTTTGGTGAAGAGTGACCGCCCACTCAAATATTAAAAAATTAAACTGAGGGTTGGATATATACGGTTTTTATTGAGCGTTTACTGATCGATTTGAAGCTTTGTTATGACGGGTTTTGGTTTTGGCGTTTGTGTCGGCGCGCATGATCTGGCTGTTTAATGAGCAGTGTGGCGCACCCTTACCGGTTAATTGGTGGTTGACTTTTTCCTGTTTAAAAAAT
>JAPYOO010000552.1 GCA_029938135.1 Bermanella sp.
TGCATGAATTTGTAGCTTAAAGGGTTAGGCCTTGTGCTGTTCACTTAAAAACACACAAGCACAAAAAAGCCAGCCCACATAAATGGGCTGGCTTTTATACATGGTTAATCAGAAACGTGTGCGGTTAATATAAACCTGCACGCCACTTTTGATTATCACCACCATTTGCTTCATGGAAGATAATAGCGTCGCCGCTGTTGGTGCCAGATGCATCAATTTTTTGATTGCTATTTAGGCGCGAGTTAAACTTGTTGCCGTCTTTATCAAACATTTGATTTACATCTCCCGCAACACATTCACTAATTTGTAGCTGAGTATGGTTAGCGGTATTACCGTTAGGGGTAGTTAAGCAGAAGTTACCCGCCAAACCCGATTGCATGGTGCCCACTACAGGGTCGTAGAACCACTTTTGCGCATCGGTGCCGTTACAGCTGTGCAACTGAACATTAGTGCCGTTAGCCGCCACACCATTCGCTACATCAATACACTTACCTTTACGCTTGTCACGCCAGTCAACCCATTTGTAAATAGAAGACATTGGGCGCAGCTCCCATTCCTGCCACTGGCGACCATTGTATTCCCACTGCCCCACATTACCGCCGTTATCATAGCTGTAGGCATCGGCTACTATGTTGGAGTTATGTTTACTGGCTAGGGTATTCATGTTGTAGGTCCAACGTAAGTTGTCGCTGTCGACACATTCCCACACCACAATCTCGCCATCGTTGTGCGCCTGGCCACGGTTATCCAAACACATATTATTATCAACACGGTTACGCATCATGCCGGTACTGCGATCCCACAACCATTGTTGATCAAACGACTCGTCATCACAATCCCACAACTGTACGTTAGCGCCGTTCACTACATTGTCATCGTGACCGCCTATATCCATGCAGCGCTGTGCCTTACGGTTATAAATTTTCACATAGTTATCTAGCGGATCATAATACTTAGTAGAAGGTGATGCCTCGACACGTTCCCACATTTGCAAAAAGGCTTCGGTAGAATTCATCAAAGCTTCGTAAACACGGGTAGAGCTGCGCTGACGCATGTCTTCAATTTGATCACCCAACAAACCGTAGTGCGCTATACCGTCGGTATTTAAATCAAATACACGATTACCCGATGTTTGTTTTTCAAACGTAAAACCAAACTCGTTGGTAAACGGATATACCAATGGATCACTGCCAGCATCGCCACGCGGACCCGCTTGGCCACCTAAACCGCTCATGTCAGATCCAATACCAACACCGGCTAGGTATGGGGTTTGTTCAATCACATCCAAGTAGCGGGAAATGCTGCCTTCGTTGCCTTGCACATTGCTGTTGTAAGGCGAGCCAAAACCACCGGCACGAAATAGGCGTTTGGTATTTTCATGTAACTGGCCGCCTTTAGCATTGCTCATCCAGCTATGAGAAGTAATCACACCGCTATAACCACGAGCTTCAACAATATCCATCACATCAGTGGCGCTTTGTGAACTTAAGTGATCCAATTC
>JAPYOO010000150.1 GCA_029938135.1 Bermanella sp.
GTGCGCATTTCACCAGCGGTTAATAGCTTCATAACATCGCTTGTTGGGTAGATTGAAGGGTTGCTAGATATTTCGGCATCCTGAATCTTAGTCGCCGCAGTGTTGGCGTTGGCGTACCATACGTAGTTAGTAACATCAGCAATTACGTCAGGGCGCATTAGGTAGTTAACAAACTTGTGTGCAGCCGTTGAGTTTTTTGCATCGGCAGGGATAGCTAACATATCAAACCAAACTGTGGTGCCTTCCTTTGGAATAGTGTAAGCAATATCAACACCGTTGTCGGCCTCGCTTGCGCGATCTTGTGCTTGTAAAATATCACCAGACCAACCAACCGCTACACAAATATCGCCGTTCGCTAGGCTGTTGATGTAAGAAGAAGAATGATACTGAGTCACGTAAGGGCGAATACTTTTTAGAACCATTGCCGCTTCGCTGTCTTTCTTGTAATCGGCCGCATCTTTAGAGTTACTGCTCTTGCCTACATACTTAAGGGCCAGTGGATAAATTTCATCGGCTGTATCTAAAAAGCTTACGCCACAGCTGGCTAATTTTTTCATGTTCTCTGGTTTAAATACTAAATCCCAGCTGTCCACAGGAGCATCTTTACCTAAGGCTTTTTTCACCATTTCTACGTTATAGCCAATACCAGTAGTGCCCCAAAGGTAAGGCACGCCGTGGGCATTGTCTTTATCCAATGGCTGGATGCTTTTCATTAAATCGGGGTCCATGTGTTTAATGTTGGGTAATTGCTTTTTATCAAGCGGCTGAAAAACACCCGCTATAATTTGACGACCCATAAAAGTAGATGATGGAACAACTAGGTCGTAACCAGAGCTACCGGCTAGCAATTTGGCTTCCAGTACTTCGTTGCTGTCGAACACGTCATTAATGACTTTAATACCGGTTTCTTTTTCAAAGTTGGCAACTGTATTTTCGGCGATGTAATCAGACCAGTTGAAGAACTTTAATACTTCTTGGCTTTGTGCGTGAGCAGCAGGAATAGCTGCTGTTAGAGTCAGTGCTAGAACAGCAGCTGATCTTTTAAAGTTTGATGGTAATTTCATTTTTCACCCTTCATTTATATTTATTATGTTGTAATCTCCGTTACCCTTTTAAACTACCATAATCATTATTAATAACTACTAATTAGAGCAAAAAAAAGCACTTAAAAGTGAATTATTATTCACATTTAAATGCTTTGTTTTTACATATATGTATAGGTAGGTATTTACTTTTACCTAGCAATTTGCGTTAGCTGATATTCAGCGACCCGTTTTTAAATTAGTCCAACTGCGCGTCAACACCTTCTCGATCTTGCGGCTGCGTACTGTGCTGGCAAAAAGACGTTTTTTGACGTCGCTTGAAGGGTAAATGCCAGGGTTGTTTGACAATTCTTGATCCTGAATTGCGGTGGCTTTAAGGTTGGGGTTAGCATAATAAACATAGTTGGATATTTCAGCGATGATGTCTGGGCGCAGTAAAAAATTAATGAACTTGTGCGCGTTTTCGGCATTTTTGGCATCTGCTGGAATAACTAACATATCAAACCAAATAGAGGTGCCTTCTTTAGGGATAATGTATTCAATTTCAACACCATTGTCCGCTTCGCTGGCACGGTCTTGTGCTTGTAAAACATCACCCGACCAACCAATCGCGACACAGGCATCACCATTAGCCAAACTGTTGATGTATTGCGAAGAATGGAACTGGTTAATGTAGGGGCGAATGCCGGCAAGCGTTTTGGCAGCTTGTCCACTGGTTTTATAGTCACTCTTTTTGCTTGAATTGGGGTCTATACCCACATAGTTAAGCGCTAGCGGGAAAATTTCATCGGCTGAGTCTAAAAATATCACGCCACAGCTAGCAAGTTTTTTCATGTTTTCGGGTTTGAATACTAAGTCCCAGCTATCCAGCGGAACGTCTTCACCTAACGCTTTTTTTACCTGTTTAACATTGTAGCCAATTCCTGTGGTGCCCCAAAGATACGGCACGCCGTAACGATTATTTGGATCATTTTTTTCTAAAAATGTTAATAGCTCTTTGTCTAAATGTTTCATATTAGGCAATAGCGATTTGTTAAGCGGCTGAAAAGCGCCGGCTAAAATTTGGCGTGCCATAAAGGTGCTGGTAGGCACTACTAAATCGTACCCTGAGCGACCGGCTAATAATTTAGCTTCCAGTACTTCATTGCTATCAAATACGTCGGCAATAACTTTAATACCGGTTTCTTTTTCAAATTTTTCAATAGTGTCTTCGGCCATATAGTCTGACCAATTGAAGAAGCGCAGTTCGGGCTGAGCTTGTACACTGACGCTGACTAATAGGGCCATCATAATGGCGCTCAGTGCTTTAAATTTTAGCAACTTTGTTATATTCATTTTAGTACTACCACGTTGGTTTGGAATTAAAGCCGTCCTGGCTGAGGGTTATAAAACCCAGTTGAAAGCTGACAATAATCATCTCAGGGTAAAATGCGTATTTTGCACATTAAGCTGTTTTTTATTTGAGTAATTATTCGGATTGCAGGTTATTTAAAATGGCCATAAAAAGCAATCTTAAAAGGCAAGTAATAGCGTAAAATGTCTATATTCATAGGAATAGTAATAGAAGGTATATTCGACTTATGTGGTTGTTTGGTGCGGATTAGTTCCATATTTTCGCTTGATTGATCAAAATGGTGTCGCCTTTCGCTTCAATGAGCAGCTTTCTGGGGGGGTCATACGTAATACGCCTATAAATGCACTAATACATGGCGCTTTGGTTAACGGGTTCTTAATATTGTGAGCTGTGTGTTTTTTGTACATATTCATTGGGGGAAACTTCGAGGGGCTCTATTTTGTCGCCAATTCAGGATTTCGTTTTCAAGCGCCTCTAGGGTTGTTAATATAGCTGCATAATAATTTACAGTGTGTAGGCAGCTAATTGAGTTGCCCTTAAAGATAATTAACCAGACATTATTTAACCATGCCTAAAAACGCCGACAGTATTGAAAAAAGTATGCCTGTTAAAAAGCCTGCGAACATTGCCCCGCGTACTTCACCGGTTCAGGGGCGCTCTAAGTTGCGCTCTAAGCAAATTATCGATGTCACCAGCGAATTGCTTGAGCGAGTAGGCTTTGATGACTTAAATACCATCGTCATAGCCAAAGAAGTGGGCATATCCATAGGGTCGTTGTATCACTACTTTCCCAATAAACACGCCATACTGTATGCCATGGGCATGCGTTGGTTGGACGGCATTGAGGTGGTACTAAAAGAATACGAAAGCTGGGATGTGGAAGGCATGGCGCTGGACGATCTAGTAGATAAAATGCTGATCGCCAACTTTAAGGTGTATAAAAAGCAAAAAGCCATTTTAACCCTAGTGCAAGCCATGTTCTCTGTGCCTGAGTTACGTGAGCTAGATGCTCAACACGACGATATGGTAGTCAGCAGTATCGCTGAAGTCTTTAAGCGCATGGGCATGAACAAACAACTAAAGGAGCGTCAGCGTATTGCTGAGCTGTACCTTGAAATGACCCACAGCCTGTTTTTAATCATGGTGGATATGTCGGGTGAGCGTTTAAAACGTTCTCGGGAAGATTTAAACCTTATGGTAACCACGCTATTAAAAGCCCATTTGGTGTAAAGTGAAAAATTATAAGATTGGCAGCCTAGGAGAGGCTGCCAATCTTATAAAAGCCCCTCTAATATAAAAGGGGCTTTTTAAGGTCTTTTAGCACGTAAAACCTAGGTTCAAGGCATCCAACATTTTCAGCCATAATCCTCGTTTACCACCATTTTTATCGGCGCGTGTTAACTCTGCTTGAGTGATCTTAACTCCAATCCAGCGCAATGGCTCAGGCGCCCAAGGCAATGCCTTTTTCTTCACGAATTGCATTTTTAGTATATCGGTGGGTTTATAACCCAATAACTCTATGCCCACGCGTGCGCCAAAGCGAGAAGCGCCTACGCCATGACCTGTATATCCTACCGACCAAGCCATGCGGCCGTTATAGGCGGTGCCGGGCACCATGCAAAAGCGCGTAGAGGTGGCAATAATGCCCGCCCACTTGTGGCTAAATTTAACTTTACCCTCAAGCTGTGGAAAGTATTCAAAGAACTCTTTAGACAGTTGTTCAAAGCGGGCAGGTACCTGCTCAAGGCTACGGTCGGTGCCGTTGTTAAAGTAATAACGTACCGCGCCACCGCCGCCCCACGTAATACGGTTGTCTTTGGTTAGACGGAAATAATGGAACATGTTGTTGTAGTCGGACAATGCATGGCGAGTATTAGGCCAGTTAATCAGCGCCGCTTGTTCTTCGTTCAACGGCTCGGTGGCGATTTGATAATCCCATACTGGAATTACCGAACGACGAATTTTACCAATGGCGCCGCGAAAAGCGTTGGTGCCCATAAGTACTTTATTGCTGTGAATAACACCGCCTTCACACACCGCTTTCATTCTATCTTTGCCCACCGGCTGAATATCCAAAAGCTTAGTGCCTTCAAAAATGCGCACACCCAGTTTTAATATGGTGGCCTTTAAGCCCCAGCATAAACGGGCAGGGTCAATAACACCGTCTTGGCCATCACGCTCCCACACACCGGCATGAATCTTTGGCGAATTTACTTGCTCACGTACCGCGTCTTTATCAAAAAAGACCACGTCGTCACCGGCGGCTTTATACTTTTCATAATCTTCATGCAGACGCCCAGCAGATTCTTCATCCAGTGCCACGCTCATGGCGCCCGTGTGTTCATAGCGGGCATCAATGTTGTAACGTTCAAGCGTCTCAAGAAACTCTTTCATGTTTTGCGTGCCAAGCTCTTCAAGCTTTTCAGACTCACCCGGAAAGTGATGTTCTGAATTGGTTTCGCCGTGGGCAAGGCTGGTATTTAAAAAACCACCGCAACGTCCAGACGCACCGTCGGCCACAAAAGTTTGCTCAATTAAAATAATATCCGCCTCGGGCGCACGTTCTTTTGCTTGCAGGGCTGCCCACAAACCGGTGAAGCCGCCGCCAACAATAAGCAGTTCACACTGCTTATCAGAATCTAACGATGGCAGTTGCTCAGGTTGCTCGTCACTGTCGTGCCATAACGGGCAGGCTTTGGCGTCTTGTAGTGCTTCTAAATGTGGTTGCATAATATTGTACTCAGTTAATTAATTGGTTGGTTTAAGTTCGGGCCTATAAGTGGCCTTTTACTTGATGTACCAACCCCAAGGCTCGTCGCTGTTAAAACGCGTAATCTGTTTGGTTTCTAGGTAGTTGTTAAATCCCCACTTACCTAATTCGCGGCCAATGCCCGATTGCTTGTAACCACCCCATGGAGCTTCACAAAAAGTAGGTTGTGAGCAGTTCACCCATACAATGCCCGCACGGAATGCTTTGGCAACACGGGTGCAGCGGTCTTCATCTTGGCTCATAACCGCAGCGGCTAAACCAAAACGTGAATCGTTGGCCATCTCAATGGCTTCTTGTTCTGTTTTAAATGACTTAACACACACCACTGGCCCAAAAATTTCTTCTTGCCAAATCCAACTGTCTTGCGGCATGTCGGTAAAAATTGTGGGTTCAAGGTAATAGCCTTTATCGAAACCTGCAGGAACACCGCCACCTACTGCCAACGTGGCGCCGTCGTCTATGCCACGCTTAATAGCTTGTTTTACTTTTTCAAATTGGTCTTTGTTCACCAGTGGTCCAAGCAATACGCCGTCTTGGTCGCCGGCACCAATTTTAATTTTTTTGGTCTCTTCAATTAGGCGCGCCATTAGGGCAGGGTACAAAGACTCTTGCACCAATACGCGTGACGTAGACGAACATACTTGTCCTTGGTTCCAAAACACACCAAACATAATCCACTCAACGGCTTTTTCAATGTCGCTGTCTTCAAATACAACCAATGGCGATTTACCGCCCAGCTCTAGGCTAATGTTTTTAATTTGCTTGGCGGCCACTTGCATAATATGTGCGCCAGTCGGTACCGATCCGGTGAACGCCAGTTTATCAACGCCAGGATGTTCGGTCAGGGCTTGGCCTGCGTCTTTTCCAAGGCCAGTAATAATGTTTAATACGCCTTTGGGAAGGCCTGCTTCATTGGCAATGTCGCCTAAGGCAAGACAGGTTAATGACGTCACTTCAGAAGGTTTTAATACCATGCAGCAACCCGCCGCCAATGCAGGCGCTACTTTCCAAGCCGCCATTAACATAGGGAAGTTCCAAGGAATAATGGCACCGGCCACACCAATAGGTTCGCGCGAAACCGTACTGCTAAAGCGCGGCTCGGGCAGGTCAATTACTTCTTCAGGCTCAGTGTCTAGTTGCTCGGCAAGGCCTGCATAAAATTCAAAGGTGCCAGCGGTGTCTTCAATATCCCACTGCGCTTCAGGGTAGGGTTTGCCGTTGTCTTTCACTTCTAGGTTTGAAAGTTCAACTAAGCGTTTAGTAATGCCGGTGGCCATTTTTCGTAAAATAACAGCACGCTCGGCGCCGCTCATTTTTGGCCATGGGCCGTTATCAAATGCTTCGCGGGCCGCTTTTACGGCGGCGTCTACATCGCTGGCATTGGCGGCGGCAAGCGTTTCAAATACTTCTTCGGTGGCAGGGTTAATTACGTCTATGATTTGTTTGGACGTAGACTCGACCCATTGGCCATTGATATACAGTTTTGTTGTCATGTGTATGTACCTCAGTTCTTTTAGCCCCGGTTTACTTGAGCGTTATCGTTTTCAATTAGTATGTTTGTCAGCGTTTTATAATGTGCTGTTTTTAAAAATATTAATGTGTTGTTTTAGCTGGCCTGTAAGCGTGCAAAATTAAAGCGAATGTAGTCACTGCATTGCCAAGCGCACACGGTGCCCTGGGGAATAAAAAAGGCGTCATCTTTGTTAAAGGTATGTGTTTGTCCATGTTCGTCGGTAAGGGTAAGCGTGCCTTGCAATAGGTATACAAATTGGTTGGCAGCGAACGCCTGGTTATTACTGGTAAACGCGGTGCTGTCAAAGGTGCCTGAAGTGAACTTACCGTTTTCATTACGGTAGCTTATGTCTTGATGCTGTGTGGGCAATGGGCCTTCAATATTAAATAACTCGTGTGCATTAATAGGTGACTGCGCAGCATTAGCATGGGGTTTTACAATACCCTCAACAGTCGGAGCTGCAGGGATGGCTTCATCAGGGTGTTCGCTGATCACATAAAATTTACGTAAATAGCCTTGTTGCTGCCACTGGCATTCATATCCCTTAGGGATAACAAACGCTTCTCCCGCATGCACGGTCTCTAACTTGCCGGTGGTGCAATTTTTAATGACCGCCTGCCCTTCAATGAGCCACATAAACTCATCCATAGCATAGGGGCCTGGGGTTTCATGCATGTCGTTGGTGTCCCAAACACCCACGTATAAACCAATGTCATCGTCTTCATAGTCGGAATGGCTGTGCTGCACCGGCATAGGGGTGGTGAACATCTCGGGCTCTAGTTCGTCGGCCACGTCGCCAAAACCAGTAGGTGCGGTACTGAGTTTAATAATGCGTGTTTGTAACGGTTCTGACATGGGTAATACCTGTTTGGGCAGCCTTATAATCATTGGCGCCCCTTAATTCTTGAAAATACAGCGCTAACTAGGGCTTAAAGGCACTCAAGTTACCTAGATATTTTAGACCTTGAGTTTACTTTAGCCATTTAAGCCCGCGCCATTTATTGAGTATTCAGGGCTCAATATGGAGCCTTAAATTTAACTGCCGAACAAATACTCAAGTTTGATTGTGCCACTTAATCATAAACCGAATTATTATTCAAGAAATAGTGGCATTTACGAGGTGTGATGTAGTAGCTGGTATACACAATAAATGTGCGTGTTTTGGCCGTTAAATGCTCTGTAGAACAATAAATAAAGGGGGATAAGGGACTGGAGTGTTAATGATAATGGCTAGCGCCAATTAATACGGTTAACCAAAGCCGCCCTAATTAGCGGCAGGTTTACCTTTAAGTTGTATGGGCGGGCAAGGGAATGAGCCGTAAGAGCAAAATACGCAGCAATCGCCGGGCTTTGGTTTTAGTAGTGTTTGGCAGTGGCTGCATTCATGAAACCATTGGCAGGCATTAGTGGGCATGGTTAGGGTTTCTTCATGCTTACAATGGGGGCAGGTAAGCATGGATTGGGTAATAACCTTGTTCATTAGTACTGTGCCTAAGTGAGCCGTTATTAATAGTATAGGG
>JAPYOO010000151.1 GCA_029938135.1 Bermanella sp.
GGAGTAGGATTAACGGGCACATAATGGCCCGTAAAGACTTGTCGTGGCGCGTGGTCGACCCCGTTTTGCGTCGCTCTTGGATCACAGTTAAGCGTATCCATGAGGGAATAGTTTGCCAACTTCGCAAGATCGTCGAGCGTACATATAGTTGAGACAATCGAGGCGTTTTTCTGAGGAAGTCGGTTTGTCATATTAGATGGTACCAATGCTCGTAAAGATAAATGTTAATACTTTGTAACTGATCCCGTTATTTGTACGCATATTATATAGAGAGAGATATCTGTACGTGTTGCATAACGTTGCCAACAGCAGCCGTGATCTTTAATAAACGTTTTCGTGGCTGCTTGGCTTACTATCTATTTCTACCGATGAGCCAAAGTAATATAGTAACAGATAATTATCCAAACCTTCGCTCGTTTCATAGTGGTGGCTTTAACACTAGTACAGCCAAGAGCCTTTGACGCCAAAGGTAACATTAATATACAAACCGTCTTCATCTCCTTCGTTTACCTTAGGAGTGATTCTACCTTTAGCCAATACGGCAATGATATCTTCTTTCCATAGAGAGTTCTCTCTTTCAGGCTGCAACTGAACATTTATTATTGTCATGTTCAATGCCCACTAACGCTTTACCGCGTAGCATGCCTAAACTTGTTATACGCTTATGCAGAACCATGAATATAAATAATAAGATAGAGGTTTGCATTAACGTCACTTTTAAATTCATTTTGAACTGATGGGGGAAGATCACGTCTTGTATGGTGCCCTCAGTCAAAACGCAAGACCTAATCTAGGAGCCTCCCTTTAAATAAAAAATGGCTTTGTATTACAATACAAAACCATTCAGGGTGAAACTTTATCGATCCCTTCTAACTATGATTGTCTACTTATCTATCCACCTTTCCTAATCTACATGTACAGGGTGACACCCCATCGCTTCTGTAATAAACATTACTACGGTGAAGGTGCAGGCCAGTCACTGGGTTGTAGATCCCATATGGTGATCACTTCAGGAATGTCATCTGCCGCTATATCCTGGATCGACTTGATCGCACCTTCAAATTCGGCATACTCATAAATTAACTCACCACCTGTACTGACTGTGGTGGTTTTAATTAATCGTGAAAGGGCATCATACTCACTAATGGCTGTCGCTGCGTTACCTTGCTCATAAGAAGACGTAACATTGCCGTTAACATCGTTTTCAAAAATAGTAATGGTTTCAGGAATGCCATCCAGAACTTGACCAGTGGTGGTTAAAAGATAGTCGTACTCGGTACGTATTAACCAGCCACTAACATCGTAAAAATAATCGGTACTGCTTAATATAGTAAAGGAACCGGTGACGCTGTGATCTGATCTATTTATTAATAAATTATTCTCATCATAGACATAAGTATACTCAACAATTGCTGCATTATTTCGATCTTCAAATTCACGGGTGATGTTTTTGTTGGCATCGTATTCCCAAAGGTAAAGAACGTGATAGCCAGAACTGTGGGTCAATTCGTGCAGGGTTTTATTGTTCGATTCATCGTATTCCCATACAAGGGTAACTGAAGCCCCATCTCCTGAAGAAACGTGAGTTAATTGATTTCCTTTGGAATCATAGGTGTAGGTAATCGAACCACCTTCTGATACGTTGATTGTAGGGTAGCCATTGCTGTCATAGTAAGTGGTGGACTCACCTTGCAATAAATCGTTTTTATCATAAAGTTGCGAGGTTTTCATAAAGCCCGATGCATAGTACGTGGTGATATATTTTGAGGTGTTGTCAGCAGGGGTTTCTGGTGAACGCTCAATTAAGTAACCGGCGGCGTTATAGGTATATCTAAATCCGTCATTAGCACCCTCGGTTGGATCATATATCAATCGATCAAATTCATCGTACTCATAAGTGGTGGTGGTATCGGCAATGCCATCGGCACTATCGGAAATGGCAGCACTACCATCTATGGTGTGGCTTAATAAAATACTATTGGTAAATTGTACGTTTTCATCCGAATATAGAGTTAAAGAAAAATATTTGTATAAGTGGTGAAGGGTGAGAGTTTGCTCTAATAACATACGATTATAGCTTTCTAAAAATGATCCGGCCATGGCAGCGAATTTTTTCGGCTTAAGTTCACTGGTGAATGATGATGATGAAAATACATCGTGAACTATGCTGGCTATTTGAACGCCGTTGCTTGGGGTTTGATCTTCATCCAGAGTAAACAATAAGCGCACAGTATTTAATAGCCTAGTGTGATCGTTTAAAATCTGAGTATTGTAATTGGCAATAAATATTTCTTGAATATCAGTTACCCAGCCGGGCAATAAAGTAATATCTATAAACTGTTCGTCACTTGCATCGGTTAACGTATGAATTAGGCTTTCACCAATATAAAACTCAACAGGTTCACCTTCTACGTATTCATAATTCCCCAAAGCATCGGTAGCTCCTTGTGCCACCACAGTACCGCTGCTTAAACGGGTTTGATATTTTAACCCTTCAATCACCAGGTTAAGGGTACCTGTAACAGTGATCACTTCAGGCGCCGGGTCTGGCTCAGGAGCTGGGTCTTCTTCGTTTAATAAGTTTGGGTTTAGTATTGTGCCGTCAGGCAGAGTAAGATTGGCCACCCAAACTTTATCCTGGCCTTCACTTTTTAACGAGTCTTTAACATAGGCCCAGCTAAGGGTATGTTGTCCGGCACTCAGCGTGGTAGTAAAGAGCGTCCAATCAACGTCGCCAGAAATCTCCAGTACTTGGTTTCCATCTACGTAAAAATAAAAATAATCCCAATCTTGTTCACTTGAAACCTTATATGAAAAACTCAGCTGGCCGGCACTAAATGTGGTTGTGTAATTCATGATGCTGCTTTGATTGTCGTTAATATCACCTGTGGAAAAACTGTTATTTCCGTCAAGTTGAGTAGCGCTATCTTTGCCCCAAGGGCTGTCTGAATTATTTGGTGTTAATATTTGGCCGTCGGTACTTGGGGGAGCAGGGTTTTGTGGGGTAGAGGAGCCATCACCCAAATTAAAGATGCCACTGCCCGACTCACCCACTACAAACTCAGGAATATTGGCCGTATAGGATGCACCAAACTCCGGCAAGCCTAAACCTAAATAGCCATCACTATTCTTGCCGCAGGCTAATATATTGCCGTTACTGTTCCGTGCCAAAACTCCACTGGTGCCCGCTGAAATTTCCACTATGTTGGCAAGTGGGGTTTGTGTGGGTATGTGTTTGTCGCCGGTGCTTTCTGAGCATAATTTCCCTGATTGATCGACTCCCCAGATCCAAACCGTTCCATCACTTTTCAGTGCCATGGACGTGTAATTCTTAGTTGAAACCTGTATCACATCGGCTAACCCATGAGCCTGAACAGGTTCAATAGAGTTTTCGGTGCTGTTGTTGCCCAAGGCTCCGTGAGCATTAACGCCCCAGCTCCAAACCGTGCCATCACTTTTTAATGCCAGTACATGGGAGTCGCTATGGGCTATGGCCACCACATTATCTATGTGTGGGTTAACGATCGGGTCGGGGCTGATACGGATACTGTCATCACCAAATAGGTTAGTACCGCTGAAACTACCGTTCCCCCATGACAACACCTTGCCATCACTGCGCACGGCCATAGAGCTAAGAAATCCAGCAGCAATCTGAATAATATTGCTTAAGCCGTGAACTTGTTGTGCACTGCTGCGTGCGGGTATTTCAGGGTGACCCAATTGTTTGTTGAAGTTATCACCCCAGCTCCACACTGTGCCATCGTTTTTTAATGCCAAAGCGTGGTAATCTCCCATGGCAATTTGTACCACATTATTAAGGCCTGTCACCTGTACCGGTATTATGCTGTGGTAGGAGGCCGCATCGGGTTTATCATCATGGCCGTATACGCTAAAGCCTGGATCATTATTTCCCAGTTGCCCTCTACTATTTAGCCCCCAGGACCACACGGTTCCATCGGCTAATAATGCCATTGAATAGTAACTTTGACTGAAAACCGATACGACATTGGATAGGTTTATTTGAGTGGGAAAAGTGACAACAACCCCCTCGCTATCGGTACCATCGGCAATAACTCCCTGTCTATTTAGCCCCCAGCTCCACAAGGTCCCATCGCCTTTTACCCCGTGGTAGTGATTATAACCTGCGGAAATTCGTTTAGGTGTGATGCTGTTATTAACAGCGGGAAAGTTAGGATCATGAGTAATAAAAGGGTCGATGGGTGGTAGGCTTACATTATCAATCCAAGCATGTTGGCCACTGTCTGAGTTTTCACTGGGAGAATAACTCCAGTGAAAATTATGGTAGCCAGCTTCCACTTGTTTACTAAAGTATTGCCACTGTTGGTTGCCGCCTTGATAGAACTGTTCCTTTGTATCCACCAGAAACTGTAATCCAGAGCTATAGGTTCCTTCAGTCTTGTACCAAAAACTCACTTCACCGGCTTGATAATAGTTAGCGGCTTGGGTTTGGCTACTTTCATATTCTTCTAGGTTTCCGCTTCGCAAACTGGCATTTCCTTGGGCGGATTGAGTGTTATCTAATATCCACGGAGCATCCGAAATATACGGTTCTTGTAATTCTCTGGGCACGTCTTCACCGCTGAAACCCTCAGCTTCAGGCACCGCGTTTAAAGCATCAACATTGATGGGGGGAGTATTGCTAATGAGTGTTTCTAAAAGGGAAGGCTGATTTAAATTTGTACTGGTATTAATTCTTAAATAATTTACAGATGCTATAGGTGAGGTAAGAGTCATGTTGGCTGGGCTAGTATTGCAATCAATAGTGACATCACTGGTATTGGTAAAAGCGTCTTGGGAACAATTTGGAAAAATATCGCGGGGTACACTGCCACTGTAAACGGTGCTGCAAGCGTCGTGAATGGTAAACAAACCATCGCTGGCACCAGTATCATTATGAGTACTGATTAATACATCCCAGTTATTGGTATAGGTGTCTTGTATTTGCCCACCAGTCATTTGAAAAATACGGACTTCTCCACCTTCATAAAGGTAATGAGTACCTGTGCCGTTATTATCATCTGGAGTAAGGCCTGAAACCACCATGTAAACAGGTAACAAGTCCACCTGATTGCCATTAATGATTTGTGATGTGGCTTTCCATGTACCCTGTAAGCAGGCATGAGGGCTTTTGTTGACGTCAATTATCGGCCCTGGTGTAGGGGCTGGTTCGGTTGGAACATCATCGTCATTATCTTCTATATCGCTTATGGCTGAATCGCTGTTAGTTTCCCCACCGCCACCACATGCCATTAATAGACTTAATAAAGAGACTAAAAACGAAACCCTGACAAAAAAGGCTACTTTTTGGGGTGTTGTCATCTTGCCTCCCAAAGGCACAGCACTTTCCTAATTCTGGCCCAATGACTTAAAAAAGCTAATATCATTTTATTCTGTAAAGTCTTAATTCTTATTCAATAAAGTTAAAATGTAATGACGTTGACCCCCTTAAGTCTGCGGCAACAAAAAAGGCCATGGAAAAAAGCGTAATCTCAGAGTTGATTATACTAAACTAGAGGCCCACTACAGACGCTTATATTAAACGAGGTAAGACGATACAACGAAGTGCTTATGGTTTACAAACACGAGCGGCCGCATTTAGTAAGCGGTGGAAGATAACCCTTAATGACTGCTTTACTTCTAATTTTTATCGCAAGCTAATAAAGAGAGAGCTAACACGGTGATTAAACATATATAGACAATCATATTTTGAAAATTACAGATGCATGTTTAAAATATTTGAATGTAAAGAGAATTGCATAATTTAATTAATTTTTATTATACTTGCCATACAGGGACATTTAGCAATTTACTTAGCTGCAGCTCCTGATATTCGAATGCAGCCACCCCTCCATGATTTAGTACATTAATACGCTGGCCATCATTAAGTACAATATTCAATTCGTTATTTCTATAAATACCATGTCCGTGCCCACCCGCTAAACTAGTGATAACCTGAAGCGCATACACCTCACTGAATGGGAACTTACGTTCTGACGTATAAATGGTTTTGCTTACCTTATTAAATTCAATTCTTTTACCCGTAAACATCCAGCTAAGTAACATACCTACCAAAACAAATATGCCGCACGTACTTAACAAAGGATCAAGAATAAAATCTATATCATTCCATAAGAAAAAGTACTCTAGTACTATGGGTACTAGCCCTGTAAAAATAAAAGCCCAGTAGAATAGTTTAACCTCAAAACTGGCCCTTATAATTAAGCCTGCATTACTTTTTTCAAGCTGCTGCATCTTAAAATTTGAAGCTCCAGCGGCCATAGACTGCCAATGTGTCTTCGCGGCGACAGGGTCACTGTTAGGATGAATTCGCACAGCACCATTATTCAGCCCAGGGCGAGGTGCAAACTTAGATCGATTTCTAACGTAATGCCATATATAAATAAAAGCCACAATCGCAATTGTGGCAACTATCGACATTGGGATTAACCTGTGACGTGTTAAAGATGTTGACGTTTGAAACCTAGGCGTATCATAACGACTTAAATGCGCAATCGATTTTTCAATGTGTGAAATATGCCAGATATTATGATCGGTTGGATTTTTTAATTCTTTAAGCTGTACAAGCTCGGTTTGCATCTTTAGACGGCTACGCTGGTTTTCAGCCTGCATTTTCTGAAGAGCTATTTGACCCTTATCTATTTGTCCATCAGGTAGTATCGCCTTTACAAGGCAAAATATTGCAATGAGCACACCTATAATAGGCAGTAAAATCAAAGGGTTCTTTTTCATAACATCCATGTTTAGAATAAATTCATAATCAAGTCGAGACTATTATATCTAGACAACCATGATATGAAACAGTTAATGAATCACAAAATTCGTTAAAATTTTTATTGTTCATAAGAGATTGCGCTCAGGGTTAATTTTGGAACGTACTTTTATGTTTACTTCGCCGTCGTTAAGGCAAAACACAAAAAGCAATACGAATGGGCCTGTTAATCACCGCTGTCTTTGTTCCTACCTTCAAGCCTGAGAAAGTAACCTACCCTGTAACCTTTAAATTTAGTACAGATTTACTGATGCTTTGTATTTAACGCCTGACATACCGGCCTCAGTATAAAACACTGAGAGTCCAACACGCTTAAGTGTGATAATGCACTTATTATATTTTATTTGCATACTTTAGATCAGTTCCTATAAGCGACAAAATTCGTTCTTTCAATCCAAATAATTCTGTATCCGTAGTGCTTCCGTAATATGGACTTACCTCTATAACATTTAAATGCTTAGATTTTATTAAATGGGGCTTATCGTCAACTATGATGAAGTCTTCATGATACCAGCCGAGATCCAATATCTTCTGAGTATTCTTTTCGAAGGCTGGGTACCCGTCACTTTCAGTAATAAGATCGCAATCTTCTCTTGTCAGTACAAAACGAAGACTAGTTTTGGTACCAAATAGTTCCTCTATTATATCTTTTGCATATAAACCATATGAAGCAGTCCAAATGGCAATATCAAAGTGTTTTGATATTACTTCGATGAAATCATTTACCCCAGGCCTAAGATGGATCATCGCATTTGAGATCACAAAGCTGGGCTTCTTACCAATCCATTCGTGACAAGCATGTAGGAGTGTTTCATCTAGGTCTAGTACAACAAGTTTTTTATTCATAGTAGTGATCTAGAAAAATAACGCCAATATAATGGGCGCGTGGCTTTTTGCGCGTCCAGCCAGCTTTGCTGGCGATCATTAATATTCTTGTTAAGTGTTTACTTGGTGTAGTGAATATCAAGAACTTCACCAGTTTTATAATCTATTTTTAAATTAAAACAAGAATACGAGCAAGCTATCAAATCACCGTTTTTAATATAAACCCGATCAATACAGTCATGCTCTTGTTTCGTATGTGGCTCTAACTCCCAAATTAGATCACCGTAAGGTTTAAAGGCTAAAAGGTTTTTTCTTTGTGGAGATGGCGAATTACGCTTCAAAATTACAAGCTGTATTCCTTCATACATTAATTCCCACTGGCAAAGACCTTGGGTATCACCATAACGTGTAATATTGATAGGGGTTACTTCTTCTTTTATATCGCTGCTAGGTATTACAGCTTCACTTTTTTTAAAGTAAGAAATTAGCTTCTTTAACATATTTACACTTAACAGCTTAATTGTGCGCATGCGCGTTTGCACGGAAAGGCACATGCCCAATATT
>JAPYOO010000152.1 GCA_029938135.1 Bermanella sp.
AACTGTAACGCCCAGCCTTCGCCATAGAAGCTGCTATCTAACCTTGTGGCTTGCTGGATGAAGCTTTTGCCTGTGCTGTCTTGTGTGTTGCCGTGTAGAGCGATGCTGCTAGGGCTTTGATAGTTGTAATCTATGGGGTAACTAGAGTCTTCATTGCTTTGCTTGTGTTTATTGTAGCGGGCAATGAGCTCGTTGTTTAATGTGACCTTGAAGCCGATAGGGTTAAGGGATTGATCACTGAAATTCAATTGGATTTTCTTGACTTGATTATGCCCAAGGTCGCAGCGGGACGCGTTTTCTGCCACCGTCACCGTGAGGTATTCTGCCCAGCGGTCAAAGTCATATGTTTGATTAGCCATGAAGCCTCCCCGTAGGCAGCGACTACCCTTTGCATCTTTTAGGGAGGGCAAAGGGGTGGTCCCATCCATAGGCGCAAAAGCCACTGCGTTAATATTGGTATTTAACCAGTATAGACACAGTGGCTGATAGGGGTAGTGAAGTGGGGGATTTGGCTGTGTTCTAGACCATTTCTTGTTTGATGTAATTTAATGCATCTTCATGGTGAGTCTTTGTCTTAAACTTATCCATAATATGCACCAACTTACCTTTCTCATTGATAATGAAGGTGATGCGGTGGATGCCGTCGTATTCTCGGCCCATAAATTTCTTTAAGCCCCATACGCCGTACAAGTCTGCAATGGCGTGGTCTTCATCACTTAATAGGGTGAAGTTAAGCTCGTCTCGGTCTTTAAAGCGCTTAAGACGTTCGTGTTTGTCTGGACTAATGCCCAGTGGCACCACATTGAGTTTTTTAAGTTCTTTTTGGCTGTCACGCAATGCGCAGGCTTGGGTTGTGCACCCAGGCGTCATGGCCTTTGGGTAAAAATACAGCAGTACAATTTGGCCGCGATAATCTTTTAAAGAAACACGGTTACCAGTGTCATCGAATGTTGTGAAGTGAGGCGCGACTTTTCCAATATCTGGGCGAATCATGAAATCATCTCCTTGAAAGTTAGTTTTTTATTGGGTGTTTGATTTGGCATAATGCAGGAGGGTAGTTTTTAAGCGTTTATGTCTTGAGCGCTATCAGCCTTTAAGCCTCAGCTTAAGAGCTGTCTTGGGTACGCAACAGCAGGGCAGGATCTCACCCTTATTAATCCAAGCCATTGGCTCTTGTAAATACGCCACTTCACCTTCAACTAGGTCGGTACGGCAAGCGCCACAATAACCATCGCGGCACTCATAGTGTACCTGTACATCTTGAGCTTCTAGGCTTTCCAATAAATTATTGGCGTAATGGAATTGAAGGGGCTTTTCAACCCCTTCCACATGCATGGCGTAGATGGGTTTCTCTAGTCCCTTAAATTCAAGTTGTTGCTCGTCTTCAGGGGCTTCCGCGTCACTGGTGGGTAAAAACAGCTCGGTTTGCAACGCATCTGTGACAATGGGCTCAGGCTCAAGATTATCAAGATGAAACTCCGGCCCATTCTCGGGCTGGTTATCAAGTTGAAAACCTTGCTCATCGCTTTGCTCTTTGTCTTTCATTGCCAACATGCACGTTGCAGCCGTTTAAAGTTCAATATCGCTAAAGTCTTCTAAAGATACTTCGCTGTCGAGGGCGCCTACTAGGTAGGAGCTGATTTCTGCTTCTTGTGGTGCAACCTGAACGTTGTCACTTACCAACCAGCTGTTCATCCAAGGCAATGGATTGCGGCTAATATCAAAGGCCGATTCAAAGCCAATGGCGTTTAAGCGTTGGTTGGCAATGTATTCAATGTATTGGCAGATGATTTCTTTATTCATGCCAATCATCGAGCCATCTTTAAACAAGTATTCAGCCCATTCCTTTTCTTGTTCGACCACATCTAAAAATATTTGTCTGCCTTGATCGGCCATTTCACGGCTAATTTCTTCCATCTCTGGATCATCACCGCCGGACTTCCAAATATTTAGAATATGCTGGGTACCGGTTAAGTGTAATGCTTCGTCGCGGGCAATCATTTTAATGATTTTAGCGTTGCCTTCTAACAAGCCGCGTTCAGCGAAAGCAAAACTACACGCAAAGCTTACGTAAAAACGAATGGCTTCAAGTGCATTAACCGAACATACTGCAAGATAGGTTTTCTCTTTTAATTTACGCATACTGACTTCAACGGTTTTACCGTCTACTTGGTAAGAGCCTTCACCTTGAGAGTACATTAACTGAGTGAGCAAAATCACTTCGTCAAAGTAAAAAGCGATACTTTCGGCACGCTTAAGAATGGCAGGGTTCACCATGATATCGTCAAATACAGCACCCGGGTCGGTGAATAAGTTACGTAAAATATGTGTATAAGAGCGAGAGTGAATCGTTTCACTGAATGCCCATGTTTCTACCCAAGTTTCAACTTCAGGCAACGATACCAAAGGCAAAAATACCGCGTTTACACTGCGTGCAGCCATAGAGTCCAATAAGGTTTGATACTTTAGGTTTGAAATGAAAATATGTTTTTCAGACTCTGAAAGTTTCTGCCAATCGGCACGGTCCTTTGATACGTCTACTTCTTCAGGGCGCCAGAAAAAAGACAATTGCTTTTCAATGAGGTTCTCAAAAGCGGAGTATTTTTGTACATCATAACGAGATACATTTACGTTCTCGCCAAAAAACATAGGCTGCTTTAGTGCATCAAAGTTTTTACGGTTAAATGTTTGGTAAGCCATGGTTTTGTGTATCAATTTTTTAAAAAATGTAATGATCCTAACTAGCGACCAGTGTATTAATCATTACGTATTTTAGTGAGTATCACTAAAATACGTCTTTAGGTGGGCTTAAATTTTACAAGCGCCACCGGCACAGCCGTCATCTAGATCTTCTTGAGCATCATCGGCGCCATCACGGGTGTTGTGATAATAAAGCGTCTTCAGTCCCAATTTGTAGGAGGTCATTAAGTCCTTAAGCAATTGTGTCATAGGAACTTTTCCACCTTCAAACTTGGTCGGGTCGTAGTTCGTATTGGCAGAAATAGCTTGGTCAACAAACTTCTGCATCACGCCCACTAACTGTAAATAACCCTCATTGTTTGGCTGCTGCCATAACAATTCATAGTTTTCGCGTAGTGTTTCAAACTCAGGTACAACCTGTTTTAAAATGCCATCTTTAGAGGCTTTCACGCTGATGTAGCCGCGAGGAGGCTCGATACCGTTAGTCGCATTACTGATTTGCGAAGATGTCTCAGACGGCATTAACGCGGTGAGTGTTGAGTTTCTTAGGCCGCTGGTTTGAATCTCGCTGCGCAACGCTTCCCAATCGTACTTAAGCTCGGTATTGCATATCTTGTCCAAATCCTTTTTATAGGTGTCGATGGGCAAAATACCTTGTGAGTAAGTGGTTTCGTGAAACTTCTTACAAGGACCAAATTCTTTGGACAGTTGATTAGAGGCTTTCAATAAGTGGTATTGAATGGCTTCAAACGTTTCGTGTGTTAATTCAAGGGCGCTGCCATCGGAATACTTTACGCCGTTTTTAGCCAAGTAATAGGCGTAGTTGATAACACCAACCCCTAGTGTGCGACGATCCATGCTGGCATTTTGTGCCGCAATAATGGGGTAGTCTTGGTAGCTTAATAGGCTGTCTAAAGCGCGTACAATTAGGTCGGATAACTCTTCTAACTCATCTAGATTAGTTAGGGTTCCCAAGTTAAAGGCGGCCAATGTACAAAGGGCAATTTCACCTTCTTCGTCATTTATTTCCTGCAGCGGTTTAGTTGGCAGTGCAATTTCCAAACATAAATTCGATTGACGAATAGGCGCCACTTTAGAATCAAACGGGCTGTGGGTATTGCAGTGGTCCACGTTTTGAATGTAAATGCGGCCGGTGCTGGCGCGTTCTTGCATTAATATAGAGAACAGCTCCATGGCCTTGATGGTCTTTTTGTTAATGTTGTCATCGTTTTCATATTTAACGTAGAGCGCTTCAAACGTCTCTTGGTCTTCAAAAAAGGCATCATAAAGGCCAGGCACGTCAGATGGGCTAAACAACGTAATGTTACCGCCTTTCAAAAGACGAGTGTACATAAGCTTGTTTAGCTGTACGCCGTAATCTAAGTGGCGTACGCGGTTTTCTTCAACGCCGCGGTTATTCTTAAGAACCAGTAACGATTCAACTTCTAAATGCCACATGGGGTAAAACAAGGTGGCTGCACCACCACGTACGCCGCCCTGAGAGCAACTTTTTACCGCTGTTTGGAAGTGTTTGTAAAAAGGGATGCAACCGGTATGGAAAGCTTCTCCACCGCGAATAGGGCTACCCAATGCACGAATACGTCCGGCATTAATACCTATACCTGCACGCTGGCTTACGTATTTAACAATGGCACTTGAAGTGGCATTGATAGAATCCAATGAATCGCCCGTTTCAATTAATACACATGAACTGAATTGGCGAGTAGGGGTGCGTACGCCGGCCATAATAGGCGTTGGCAAAGAGATCTTAAAACTAGACACTGCATCGTAAAAACGACGAATGTAATCCATACGGGTGGTTTTAGGGTAATTAGAAAACAAGCAGGCACCAATTAAGATGTATAAAATCTGCGGGCTTTCATAGATTTCGCCGGTAACACGGTTTTGAACCAAATATTTGCCTTCAAGCTGCTTTACAGCGGCATAAGCAAAGTTTAAATCTCGGCTGTGGTCGATGATAGTATCCATTTCATCGAATTCAGCGGCGCTGTAATCTTCTAATAGGTGACGGTCATAGCGTTCTGTGTCGACTAAACGAGCAACGTGATCATATAGTTTAGGCGGCTCAAACTGACCAAAGGCTTTTTTACGCAAGTGAAAGATATTTAGGCGCGCAGCCATATATTGGTAATCAGGCGTTTGCTCAGAAATTAAATCGGCAGCCGACTTAATAAGTGTTTCATGAATGTCAGAAGTGGTAATACCTTCCATTAATTGGATTTTGGCACGCAGTTCAACTTCAGATACAGAAACGTTATCTAAGCCTTCGGCTGCCCATGTCAACACCTTGTGGATCTTGTCTAAATCAAGAGGTGCACGATTTCCGTCTCGTTTTGTCACATGTAGTGTGCTGTTCATTGCTGACTGTTGCCCCATAAAAATATAGCTGTCCACCCAGGAGGCGGCAGTAAAACTAGAAAACTAGGAAATGTACGAAAAAATTTGCGAGCCACTACCGCTACCTTCTTCTTATTGTAAAGCTTTTTGTTCAGCTTTATTTGGTAGTTTGCGTGGGCTATCAATACTGCTTAATTTCAACAAGACACATCATATGCTGTTTAGTTATCAAATCAACCCCACATATAGTGTTTGGCTAACTTTGGCTTGTGGATAAAGTGTGAGTAAATAGTGGGTAAAACAACAAGGTTAGTGGTGGCTAACTTGTCGTTATAAGCGATAGCAATAAGAAGCTGAAACTCAGCGTAATATGCACTACGATTAGACAGGTGAAAACAAAATAAAAAATATTGGCGTTGCCAGTCCGACCAGAAAATGCCTTGGGCTAGGCAGTTGGCCCACATGGGTCTAAATTTAAAGTATCTGGTTTATAAATTACACTAGGAATACATATGGAACAGGCTTCTCACTCCGACGAAAGCTGGAAAATATTGATCGTCGAAGACGATGAACGTTTAGCTGAGCTGACACGAGAGTACCTTCAGTCAAATGGCTTGCAGGTGTCAGTAGAGGGTGATGGCGCTGTGGCGGTTGATCGAATTAAAACGGAGCAGCCCGATCTAGTCATTCTAGATTTAATGTTGCCTGGCGAAGATGGCTTGTCTATTTGCCGTTTGGTGCGTCCCTATTATAGTGGCCCTATTATCATGTTAACCGCTCGCGACGATGATCTAGACCAGGTATTGGGTTTAGAGATGGGAGCAGATGATTATTTATCCAAGCCTGTGCGCCCTCGAGTATTGCTGGCTCGCATACACGCATTACTGCGTCGTTTAAAGGATATATCAGCACCTAAGGCTGCCGGCGGACTAGAATCGGATGAGCTAAGCCGTGTGACGTTTGCCAATTTAGTGGTTGATAACAGTATGCGTGAAGCCTGGTTAAATGAGGATCCTATTGACCTCACCAGTGCCGAGTTTGATTTGTTATGGTTGTTAAGCAGTAATGCGGGTCGAGTATTAAGTCGTGAAGAGATATTTACGGCGCTTCGGGGTATTGAATATGATGGTCAAGATAGATCAATCGATGTGCGAGTAAGCCGTATACGTCCCAAGATAGGCGATGACCCATTGCAGCCTAAGCGAATTAAAACGGTACGCAGCAAAGGGTATTTGTTCGTAAAAGAGATTTAATGCTCCTCAGTAAAGCGGGCCTGCTATAAAGCAGGTCCTCATTCCAGTTTCAAATCATAAAGCTATTACATAAACGTGCCCTAAAGGCATTAAGGAGAGGGAATATCTTTTCTCGTGTTTATCTTGGGGTGTTGGCGATTTTATTAATCGTTATTGTAGCCGGTGTGAGTTCGTTTAGTTTAGTGGCTCATATTAATCAAAAACAACAAAGACATACCCTAATGGGGGGCATGTTACTGCTGGCCGCGAATCAAATTAAAGCGGACGGCGGTAATGTCGCGCCCACTCGCGCATTACTAGCAATACCTCTTACCTTAACGCCATTTCATCAAACGGAATTGAGCCGTATCGAAATGGAAAGGTTGCGTTATGGCGCGTTACTGCAAAGTGCTGATGGTGAAGGTGTGCTGCATATTTCTTTAAGTTTATCCATACAAGAGGTTGAACACGTATTAACCGGTAAGTTTGATGATATCCGTAGTCATCATATAAGAGGGGTAGTTGCACTAATACAGCAGATGTTACAAAGAAACCCTAATTCATTAGCGCAAATTTTGACCCGCTACTCTAGCCCAGAAAGCTTGCCGGTACGCATTTTAAGTGACAAGGAAGTACAGGTGCTGGCTTTACAAAAAAATCACATGATGGCGCCTATGTATGAATCACGCATTAGTATTGGGGGTAATCAAGAGCAGTTCTTTAGTTTTATACCTGGGATACAACGGTATATCGAACTGGGGCCCTACACTTTTCATCAAGGTTTGTCGTTGCAATCATTATTGGTGGTCATTGGTCTGTCGATTATTTTGGCGGGTATTGCGGTTTATTGGTTGGTGCACCGGTTTGAGCTTAATTTACAGCACCTTGAACGTGCCACCACACGTATTGCTTCTGGGCACTTGCATTCACGGGTTAAAGTAAATAGCACTGATGCATTTGGCCGCTTAGGGGAGGCTTTCAATCGTATGGCGGAACAAATACATCACTTAATGGGGGTGCAAAAAGAAATGATTCGCGCGGTGAGTCATGAATTACGCACGCCAGTGGCACGCATGCGTTTTGGGGTGCAAATGATGGAAGACTCCACGCAAGATGCCTACTTAAAAAAACAAGTGCAGGATATGGATCAAGATTTACAAGAGCTGGATGAACTGGTGGACGAAATTCTTACCTATGCTCGCTTGGAAGAGGGTGGTCCCATATTAGAATTTAAATCGGCCAACCTTTTAGATCTAGTCGATCAAGTAGTATTAGAAACTCGCCGGCGAACCGATAAAGTAGATATTCAATGGCACAGCCAAACCACGTTAGATGAACATGTTTTTAGTGATATTGAGTACCGTTACATGCATCGTGCCATTCAAAACTTAGTGGGCAATGCGTGTCGCTACGCTAAAAAAAATGTGTGTTTAGAATTTAGTTTTGATAATGATATTTGCCGCATTGATGTGGAAGATGATGGCGAGGGCATTCCTGAAAAAGATTGGGATAGAGTGTTCTCACCTTTTACGCGCCTGGATGATAGCCGTACCCGGGCATCGGGTGGTTATGGTTTAGGGTTATCTATTGTGCGGCGCATTATTTATTGGCATGGCGGAACGGCATTAGTGGGTGAGAGTCGCTGGGGTGGTGCCAAAATGAGTTTGTTATGGCCTAAGAGCCATCAAACATTTTAACGTTAATTGCTTTAAAACGGCTGGGATGGCGGGTGTTGTCTGGAATGTTGTTGGTTAAATAATCAATTTAAAAACTGATAACAAAAGATTACAAATAAAAACAAATGCCTTACAGATATTGTTTTCAATAGCTTACATGATGCGTCTGCGTTTCCCGTCAGGGGAATGCGGTGAGAATGTAGCGAGAACTTCGGTTCTTCTTT
>JAPYOO010000553.1 GCA_029938135.1 Bermanella sp.
GTATATCGGGTGGTGCATCGATGGATCATCAAATTGTTTATAACCTCTTTACTAATTACCTAAAAGCTTGTCAGGTTTCCTCATTCAACTGTGCATTTACGGACAGAGTAGCTTCAGCGAAAGAAAAGTTACTTCCTCCACAAATAGGTAAATGGGGACAGCTGCAAGAATGGGCTGAAGACTTAGATGATCCAAACAGCAAGCATCGTCATGTTTCACACATGTTTGCTATTTATCCAGGTAACCAAATTGGTCGCTTAAGTACCCCAGAATTAGCAGAAGCCGCAAAAGTTTCTCTAAACGCTCGCGGTGATGGCGGTACAGGTTGGTCTTTAGGTTGGAAAATTAATCTGTGGGCACGTTTAGCCGATGGTAACCGCGCCTATAAATTACTACAACGTACCATGCGCTCGGTAGGCGTTAAAGAAGCCGATAGTTCAGGTGTGTTAGTGAAAAATCACGGAGACTATGACAGTGGTGTTTATCATAACTTCTTATCTGCCCATCCTCCATTTCAACTTGATGGCAACATGGGCGCAACGGCTGGCATAGCAGAAATGTTATTACAATCTCATGACAGCGCAATAGAGCTGTTACCTGCCCTACCCGATGCATGGTCTAAGGGACAAATTAAAGGCTTACGTGCGCGTGGAGGTTTTGAAATAGACCTAGCTTGGGCTAACGGCAAGCTTGTTTCTGCCACTATTCGAAAAGCGACTCAAAACGCAACGGGTAAAACCGTTAAAGTTAAATACGGCGCTAAAGAAATTAGCTTTAAAGATGAAATAGGTTTATCTGTGCAACTTGATAGTGAATTGACTAATCACTAAATAACGAGGGTCAGATCAACGTTAAATTAATGTTCATCTGACCCTAATTAATTTTATCGTTAAATAACTAGAATTTTAGGAAAAAAATGAAACACTTATTAGCATCACTTGTCCTTTTATGTGCGACAACTCAACATGTTAGCGCACAAGTAGTGATAGACATTGATGTCAGCGAAAAAAGCCATACCGTGCATCCCATGATACAAGGGCAAGGTTTAGTTTATTCAATGGAAGCCGATGCTATTTATGCCGATGGCTCTATGGCGCAATTATATAAAGATATTGGCACGGGTTTTCTACGTTGGCCAGGTGGCACCGTTTCAACTATGTACCACTGGAATGATTTAACCGGTGTTGGTTGGGTTGATCAATGGAACCCTACTTATAATACTTCAAACAATGAAAACCCTTCACAATATATGGACTTGGATGAGTATATAATCCTGAGCAATGCCGCTGGCACAGAGCCGATGTTAGGTATAAACCTTAGCTCAGGCATGGAATGGGATAGACAGGCTGAGGCACTACAAGAAGCGATTGATATGATTGAATATTGTCAATCTCAGAACTTTGACGTTAAGTACTTCTACCTTGACAATGAAACCTACCATTCAGGTAATGGATACAATAAAGATAAAGACAACGACGGTGAACATTGGACAC
>JAPYOO010000554.1 GCA_029938135.1 Bermanella sp.
CCTGGGTATATTTACCACCCTTGGCCAATAAAAAAATGGCATTAAGAAAACTTAAGGAATTGCAAAAGCGTAATGTAGATAGTTTTGTGATTACCGAAGGTGAATTGGCGAACGGTATTTCTTTGGGGTTGTTTAGTCAGCAGGAGTCGGTAGATAGGTTAATTGAATCTCTCGCGAAAAAAAGAATTTTACCTTTGGTGAAACCACTTGAGCGTAAGCGAAGTCAAACTTGGTTAATGGCGCCCATAAACAAGCGCGCCGCAATAGGCGAGAAAACCCGTGAAAATTTATTAGAAGGTAAGGATTTGCAGTGGACTCAGGTGCGCTGCTAGTAATTAAAAGAAAATATTCTGCAAGGGTTTGCTTTACCTTGAAAATTGGGTATAGTGCGCGCCCTTACCGCAAGTTCTATCGGCGGTAAGATTGTTCAGATGCTTGTAAGTATGTAATTTCTAACGGAATTACTTGACAAGTTTAGTCGGTAACGGCAAAATCTGCGCGATAATTTGGTGGGGTTCCCGAGTGGCCAAAGGGATCAGATTGTAAATCTGACGCGAAAGCTTCGCTGGTTCGAATCCAGCCCCCACCACCATTATTTAAAGCAAGTCTTAAAGCAGTACTGAGTTAGCCTTTAGGGTTTTGCGGGTATGGTACAATGGTAGAACCTCAGCCTTCCAAGCTGATGATGCGAGTTCGATTCTCGCTACCCGCTCCATTATTCGCTGATATAGCTCAGGTGGTAGAGCGCATCCTTGGTAAGGATGAGGTCCCAAGTTCGACTCTTGGTATCAGCACCATTTATATAGAATCCAGAGTAGAATCTTGATTCATATAAAATATACGTTACAGTTTTTACATGTAGTTAAAATTTTGAAGGTAGTTCAATGCGTAGTAGCACTGAGTTGCCTTTTTTCGTGTCTGAAAAGATTTATTGGATTTTACTAAAAAACTAGGAGCATTATCATGGCTAAAGAAACATTTGACCGTACCAAGCCACACGTAAACGTGGGCACCATTGGCCACGTTGACCATGGTAAGACTACTCTAACTGCCGCGCTAACACGCGTAGCAGCTGAAATCACTGGCGGCGAGATGGTTGATTTCGCTAACATCGATAACGCCCCAGAAGAGCGCGAGCGTGGTATTACTATCGCCACTTCTCACGTTGAATACGAAACTGAAGCTCGTCACTACGCACACGTAGATTGCCCAGGACACGCCGATTACGTTAAAAACATGATCACCGGTGCTGCTCAAATGGATGGCGCGATCTTGGTTTGTGGCGCTACCGATGGCCCTATGCCTCAGACTCGTGAGCACATCTTGCTTTCACGTCAGGTTGGTGTTCCATACATCGTTGTTTTCCTAAACAAAGCTGACCTTCTAGCTGAAGACTGTGGTGGCCACGGTACTGAAGAGTACGAAGAAATGGTTGAACTAGTAGACATGGAACTTCGTGATCTTCTATCTCAGTACGATTTCCCTGGTGACG
>JAPYOO010000555.1 GCA_029938135.1 Bermanella sp.
CTGCTATCCTTACCTTACGAGACAATAGTCAAATCTGAGTAAGCATATGATCCCCACATGCTTACTCTACCGGGAGCAAGCATGGCCAGCCTTATCGAAACCGTTGCCACCGATTTAATTCAACAAATAAAAGACGACACGTTAGTACTGCCTAGCCTGCCAGAAGTGTGTCTTCGGGTGCGCGATGTGGCCGAAGACGTGAACTCAACTATTCCACAGTTAGCCGACCTTATTAGCCAGGATGCGGGTTTAAGTGCGCGCATTGTTAAAGTCTCTAACAGCCCACTGATGCGCACCTCCTCTGAAGTCACCGACCTTAGTACTGCGGTGGGTCGTTTAGGCATTAATGTCACCTCTAGTTTGGCCATGGGGCTGGCCATGGAGCAAATGTTCCAAGCCACCAGCGATGTGGTGGATAAACGCATGCGCATGATTTGGAGCGAAAGCTCTGAGATAGCCTCTATATGCCATGTAATGGCAGGGCATTTCACTAAGCTACAACCCGATCAAGCCATGTTAGGCGGACTCGTTCATAAAATTGGTGCCCTGCCGGTACTTGCGTATGCCGAAGACAATAACGCCTTATTAAACGACGTGTTTGTACTGGATAAAATCATCTCAAAGCTGCACCCCATAATTGGCCACCACATACTCAAGTCGTGGAAATTCCCCAAGGCGTTGCAAAATGTGCCCTCGCAGTATTTAAAGTTTGATCGAGAAGTTGATAGCGTAGATTATGCCGACCTTGTTACGGTGGCGGTGTTACAAAGTCATGCCGACTCCCAGCACCCTTTATCCAAGGTAGACTGGGCTACCGTGGGCGCTTTTGAAAGAGTAGGCATTCCTCCTGAAATGGAAGTAAGTGAAATACTCGACATGGATGAGGACTTAAAGGGTTTATTTAATTAAGGCCACCTCTATTCATTGCTTGCAGCCTTACACTCCGTAAAGAAAGGTAAAAGGTCACACCAAGCAGGCAGAAATTTGTACAATTCCTATGACTTTAGGATATGGCGTAAAGGTTTGATTTTATTTAAACTTATGCACAACTGACGGTCCAACCGCACACACCCAATTTGGTATCACATGATGAAACCCTGGTTATCCCACATACTGGTCGTTCTGATTGCTTTGCAGTCGGTTATGGCGGTGGCGGATATACACCCGGAACATCAAGCGGATAGCCACGAACATCAAGAATCCGCCAGTCTAGTGCACTCAGACAACATTCAAACCGAACAAGAGCTTTCGTCCGGTGTGGACTGTCAGCATTGCTGTCATTGTCAAAGTTCACAATCTGTCTTCTTACCCCCAGCGTTACAGGGCAGCGAAGCCCGTATTAACCTGCTGCGTCCCAGCAATCCTATTACCTTAACCTCCCAGTTGTTCAAGCCCCCTAGGGCCTAACTCTACGACCTCAATTAAGCGAATTTCCATAAAGGGCCCATAAAGAACTAAGCCCCTTTGTTATGCTATGAACGTAGGATTTAC
>JAPYOO010000153.1 GCA_029938135.1 Bermanella sp.
ACTGCCGTTGTAACGCGCTAATGCTCGTATCCAGTTACCTTTTTCACGTTTAAGGTAATGGGCTAAAATGGCGCAACCGTATTTTATGTTGGTTTGATAATCCATAAGGTTGTCATCGCTGCGGCCAATTTCTTTACGCCAAAAGGGCATTATTTGCATGTAGCCCTGTGCGCCTACTCGGGATAAAGCAAATGGCTTGAAGGCGCTTTCAATTTGAATGAGGGCCAATACCATTTCAGGTGGTAAATCGTGTTTATTGGCTTCATGGTGAAGGGTTTGCAAGAATTTAACTCTAAATTCTTTGTCTTTAATGTACCGAGATAGGCGGGCGGACATATCCACCAGCCATACCTCGGCTTCAAAGCGATCACTAAAACTACTGGTATTCTCTATGGCGTGTTTTAAATAGCCCCTAAGCTCCGCATCTACCTTGGCGAACGCCGGTGTCGATGTCAGTAATAAACTTAGAATGAGTAACCCGTGTTTAAGCATTTTATAGGTCGAGTTTGTTTTTTACGAAACTTAAAATGTCGTCGCATGGAAGCTCTACCGCATCGCCTTTTTCGTCTTCACGGCCTTTGTATTCCACGATGCCATTTTTAAGGCCGCGGGAACTCATCACTACACGATGAGGAAAACCCATGAGTTCCGCGTCGGCAAACTTAACACCTGGGCTGGTCTTTTTATCTCGGTCGTCTAAGAATACTTCTACATTAAGGTCTTTCAATGCTTGATACAGGGCTTCGCTGCGCTCTATCACCTCTTCTGATTTGTTGGCATCGATTTGAACGATGCTAATTTGAAAAGGGGCGAGGGCTTTAGGCCATATAATGCCGCGATCATCAAAATTTTGCTCAATAGCTGCTGCCACTACGCGTGATACACCAATGCCGTAACAACCCATGTGCATTACTTTTGCTTTGCCGTTTTCATCGAGTACTGTGGCTTTTAACGCTTTTGAATACTTGTCGCCAATTTGGAAAATATGGCCCACTTCTATGCCACGTTTAATATTAAGGCGGCCTTCGCCGTCAGGGCTGGCATCGCCTTCAACCACGTTACGAAGATCTTCAACGTGCAAAAAGGTGATGTCACGCTGCCAGTTTGCGCCGGTTAAATGTTTGTCATCTTCATTGCTGCCACATACAAAATTGGCGACAACCGCCGCCGATCTATCCACTAATACGTCGATGGGAAGGTCTTTAGGGCCAACAAAACCAGGCTTGCAGCCTAGTAGTTTAATAATGCGTTCTTCACTGGCCAGCACTAACGGGGCGGCAATGCCGTCTATTTTTTCAGCTTTAAGCTCATTAAGTTCGTGGTCGCCACGTAATACTAGGGCAACCAAGGGGGCCGTTACGCCGTCCTTTTGTTCTTTTTCGCTAAGCTCACCTTCAACAAGTATCGTCTTTAGGATTTGATTGCTGTTAACCCCTAAAAACTGGCTAACGTCTTCAATGCTGTTTTGATCAGGAGTATCTACACAGGTTAACGTGTCGGTGGCAGCTGGACGCTCAAAATTAGGTGCAATGGCTTCGGCCATCTCTACGTTGGCGGCATAGTCTGAGGTGTCACTGAAGGCGATGTCATCTTCGCCCGATGACGCCAGTACATGAAACTCGTGAGACAAAGCACCACCAATGGAACCTGAATCGGCATTTACGGGGCGGAAATCTAAGCCTAAACGAGTAAATATCTTGTTGTACGCTTTATGCATGCGCTGATAGGTGTCATTTAAAGAATCAGCGTTGGCATGAAATGAGTAAGCGTCTTTCATTAAAAATTCGCGAGAGCGCATAATGCCAAAGCGAGGACGAGTTTCGTCACGGAATTTGGTTTGTATTTGGTAAAAGTTCTTAGGAAGCTGTTTGTAGCTGCTTAATTCATTACGCGCTAAATCGGTAATCACTTCTTCAGCGGTCGGGCCCATGCAGAAATCACGGTTGTGGCGGTCTTTTATGCGCATTAATTCGCCGCCGTACTCAAACCAGCGACCCGATTCTTCCCATAATTCACTGGGCTGCACGATCGGCATTAATACTTCTAATGCGCCGGCTTCGTCCATTTCTTCACGAATAATGGCTTCTACTTTTCGAAGGGTGCGTAAACCCAGTGGCAGCCAAGTGTATAAACCTGATGCCAGTTTGCGAATCATGCCTGCTCGCAGCATAAGCTGATGGCTTTTTACAACAGCATCAGACGGTGATTCTTTTAATGTAGCGATTAAAAATTGGCTTGCGCGCATTAAGAAATTTCCATAAAGCGTTTTAAATTGAGTGTGGGCTAGGTTTTAACTCTCTTTTTAGTCCTAGCCTTTTACTTAGCAGCCGCAAATTGTATGCTGCGCAGCTCCTAGACACAATTTTTATAATCATGATTACCTATATTTGTTACGAAAAAACGCCCGCGGGCAAAATCCAGTTAATGGATCAAGGGCATAAGACCGAATTAGCCAATACCTTAGCGGTGAATGCGCAGGGTAACGGCATATATGATGTACAGGGTGAAGGTGGTTTTCCTGAAAAGGGCCAGTATTTATTGCTGCCAGTTAAAGGCGCGCTTCATACCAGTTTAAAGCTCGTGGTATTAAGTGTAGAGCCAATGATAACCCCCGTAGGTGCTTGGCAGGCTAAGTGTCAGGGTCCTGATGTGAATGAATTTAGCCTAAGGCGTTTAGATGTGTGTTGTGATCGTTGCCATGTCAGCAGCCAAATGGAATTTGTGCAGTTTACTGATGATCAGCGCCAAGATGCAATTGAAGCGATGAAGGGGCAGGGCTGGCTTGCCAGTATGCAAGAGCAGATTTGTCCGGAGTGCCTTAAAGGCGATGTAAGCAAGGTGAGTAAAATCCATGGCGACGTTTGATTTACAATTAGATGCAACAGGGTTGATGTGCCCTGAGCCGGTTATGATGCTGCATGTTAAGGTTAAAGAGATGGAAAAAGGGCAAGTATTAAAAATACTGGCCACCGACCCCTCAACCACGCGCGACATAAAGAAATTTTGTACGTTCTTAGGGTTTGAATTTTTAAGTGAATCTGAGATTGATGGCGTGTTTGAGTACCATATTAAAAAGCCGTGATTGTTTTGCGGGCTTAAAAGACGTAAAGTACTGTTTATTAATACAGTAGGCAGTTGATTGCCTAATAATTAGGCTGTGGGGATAAATATGTTAAACCCGGTAACCATTCAGTACATGAGTCGCGAAGAAATTGAGCGTTTGTTGTTTTCCTTTACCGCCGACCCCAAAAACGATGAGTCTGTAGCCTTTGAGGCCTTGGCTCATCGTTTATTGTTTTTGTTAGAAAAAGCAGTAGACAACTAGTCTAGGCGGGTTAAGTTTCTGTTTTCCCACCAAGTTTTGCCTTGTTCAAGGCAGGCTTGTTGGTCAGTAGCAAGTCCCATGAGTCGGGCGGTATAGGCCAGTGTGCCGATTACAGCCCCTTTTGCGTATTCATTTTCAAGCTCACCTTTCCATAATTTCTTTAAGTCGCTCAGCTCTAGTGTTTTGGGTTTTACGTGGCGTTTAGGGAAAATGGGTGGCCACTCTTCTTCTATCAGCTCGCCATCAAAACAGTGGTGCATTTTAAAGATAGCGTCTGGGTTGCATTCACACTCGCCACCTTCACCTTTTAAAATAGATAAGCGTGGGTAACCTAACAATTTGGCGCTGTGCTGATGTGACGGGCCGTAACCTGGGTGAAATACTCCCTGGGTTACGAACTTACAGTCAAGCGGGTTTAACAGCCGTGCAAAGCTGTGTACTGGCGATCTAAGGCCAAAGGTACTTCTTAAATCTATAATATCTTGCAGGGGCGGGCATAAAGATTCCATGCCCATGAAGCTGAAATTAGTGTCATCTAATTGCTGCTCAGCCATTTTCCAATCGGTAGCGGGTTTAATACCCAGCTCTAATAGTGCGGCGCGAGTGTATATACGACCTTCGGTATGGCCATCAGCCCCATGCATAAATACCCTGTAGCCGTTGTCAGCCAAGGTAAGGTTGGCTAATACATACCAAGGCAGGTGGCGGCGCTTGCCTGCATAACTAGACCAGTCAATGTCGGCTTTTAAGTCCGTAGGGTTGGTTTTGGCAATATAGTTTTTCGCGGCCTGTGTAAATCCGGCTAATTCTTCTGCGCTTTCTTCTTTTACCCTAAGCAACATCATAAAAGCGCCCAGCTGCACGTCTTCACACTGGCCATTTAATATCATAGTCATGGCATTAAGTGCTTCGTCATACGTTAATGAGCGGGTGCCTTTGCGTCCCTTACCCAGGATTCTTACGTATTGTGCAAATTCGTGTTCAATTTTCATGGTCATTCTTAAAAGCAATTAGGGGGTTTGGGAAGGCCGGATATTTTGGCGGCCAGTTTTGCCGGGCTTTGAGGGAATAGTGTCATTAAATAAATACTATTGCCCTTATCTTTGCCCAGTGCCAACTGAACCATTTTTACAAAAGGGCGGTTGGCGGGGGCCACTTGGTGGGCTTGATAAAATGTGCGTAATAAATAAATAATTTCAAAATGACTGGGTGTTAATTCAATATTGTCATTTTGGGCAATGCCACACGCAATAGCTTCATTCCAGCAACTTAAGTCTTTTAAAAACCCGTCATTATCTACGTCGGCTGTTTGAATAGGAGGAGGCATTTTTTAGTACCAGCTTAAAACGTGTTTGTGTTGGCTACAAAGCATCACAAACTCATCATACTCTATTGCCTTAGTGCTGGCAGGTGTCGTGAGGCCGCGGGCGCTAGAATCTTGCAAAAGAGCGTAAGTGGGGTTTTTAATGTCCGTTAATAGCGGGTGGTTTAACGAGTAGGTACCATCCTGCATAAGCAATACGCTGTCGTTCTCACCTATAGTGTTTAGGCAATCCTTTAAAGCTGAATTTGAAAACGGGCTGCGCTGTATAAGGTGTAGTTTCATTAAAAGCTCAATACCTTGTCTTGTGAATCTATTAATGAATCAACCTGGCTTCTCTCTATAACGGTAACTTTTACGCCCAACTGATTAATGTCTAATCCGCGCTCAAGTAAATCCTCTTTCACAGCATACAATTTTTCAATGTCGTAAAGGGGCAGTATTTCTAATGCGGCTAAATGAGATTTAAGCTTAATGTCAGCAGGGTTTTGGTCCTTAAGTATTTGGAATACACCGTCCCCTAAAAACAAAATGCTAATGTCTTGGTCATAGGCGGCACTGGTTAAAATGTAATCGATACCTTCGCGGGCCAAGCTTGAGCCGTAAGGCGCGCTGCGAGCGATGATGAGTATTTCATTAGTCATGGAGTTTAAGCGCTATGCAAAAGTAATAAGTTGGTCGCTATTGATTTGAGCATCAAGCAGCTGCCCAAGTCCCGATAATTCAAAAGGCTTGTTAAGGTTGAAGTGGTCTTTTTCATATCGTTTGGCTTCACCCTCATCTAATATTCCACGCTTAAGGGCAGCCGCAATGCAGGTGACTAAATCTATTGAGTGTTGATCAGCCAGTTCTTTCCATTGATCGTGTAGGTTCACTTCATCACGCTGGGGGCATTGTAACGCAGAGGCTGTTTGCACGCCTTCGTGATAAAAAAATACGCGGTAAAGTTGGTGGCCTTGATCTAAGCACGTTTTAGCAAACTGAAGGGCGCTTAATCCCCCTTGTTGGGAGTAGGGGCTGGCAAGAACTAATAAAGAGAATTTCATAGGGCTTTGGATGTTTGAGGTTTAAAGTAAAAAGGAGGCAAAGCCTCCTTTTTTGTTTGCTTAATCGTCGCTGGTAGCGCCGATTAGGTGCAATAGGCTAGTGAATAAGTTGTAGATATTTAGGTAAAGACTAACCGTTGCCATTATGTAGTTAGTTTCACCGCCATTAATAATGCGGCTGGTATCAAACAATATGAAACCAGACATCAAAAGAACAATGGCGCCAGACATAGCAAGACGTAATACCGAAACGTCTACACCAAAGAAGTAAGACGCGATCATTCCGCCTACCATGCCCACAATAACCACCATCATGCCGGCAAACAAAAAGCCGCCCATGAAAGAGAAGTCTTTTTTGCTAGAGATAACATAAGCAGACAACGAGAAGAATATAAGTGCTGTGCCGCCAAGGGCTTGCATGACCATCTCGGCTCCATTTGGCAAGGCTAGGTAGCGGTTAAGCATGGGCCCAAGTGCAGCGCCTAATAAACCCGTAAACAAGAAAACGACAGGTAAGCCCATAGCCGTGTTTGCGGTGCGTGGTAGTACAAACCATACAAGCACTATAGCTGCGATAGACATCATCATGGCCATGCCCGAACCCAATTGAAGGCTCATGGAAATGCCCGCGGTAAGCGCACTAAAGGCCAAGGTCATGCCTAAAAGCATGTAGGTATTGCGTAATACCTTTTGAGATTCGGCATTGTTGGCAATGGGTGCACTGCTGCCAAGGGTGGCTCGTTGCATGGATGGCTCCGGTTTGTTATGAGTTGTGTGTAATCTATAGGTAGATAATAAGGGCGTTGACAATTAATTCAAGCTTTCATGTGATCTGATTAATAATTCGGCATTAAGTGCTGTTAAGCCCCTAAGTTATTAAAAATTAACATTATTTTGTGTTTTAGCTTGGCTTTTAAATGATCAGTCGTAAAAGCGCCCTGTTATGTGCTTAGGTGGCTAAATGATCGCAAGCACCGCTCTTGAAAGTCGGGGAGGGGTTTGTATGGATGATCTAGCGAGGGGAACTGTTTTTTTATCGGTGGCGTCAGTACATTTGCTTTGAAAATAGTGAGTTAATCGATAAAAATATGTAAATGATAAGTACATATTTTGCGCTTCTTTGGTGATTCTGTGGCTTTTCTGAAATCGCTTAATAGATACAGGGAAGGAAACTAAGCGGTCAGCACACGCTTGAGGTTCTAGGTGATAGTGTGGTTCCACTAGAATTCATCGTAAAGCTGTTTGTTAAAATGGGTTTTAGCTTGTCAGCTCGTATTATAAAAACATAATGTGGCCATCTAAATAGGCTAGGAGAGTAAATGGACATCACTCGGTTTGCTGAAAAATTAATGTCGATGAATGACGAAAGTTGGCAAAGGCACTCAAACCCTTGGAGTGTTTATACGCGATTTACAATCCTACCTCTTATGTCGTTGGCTTTTTGGTCCAGGGAATGGCTAGGCTGTTTTTCGTTAGTCCCTATATTAATGTCTTTCATATGGGTATGGATAAACCCCAGACTGTTTAACGTTCCAAGTAATACCCATAACTGGGCCTCAATGGGCACCTTTGGCGAGCGACTGTATTTGGCTCGCAATACCAAGCCGATACCCGAGCACCACGTAAAGCCCGCAATCGTATTGCAAGTTATGTCAGGCCTAGGTCTTCCTATCTTTATTTATGGTTTGTACAGTTTAAATATTTGGTTGGTGGTGCTGGGGAATATGTGGATCATGCTTTTTAAGGCTTGGTTTGTAGATCGCATGGTTTGGCTGTTTAAAGACATGAGTGAAGGGGATTTACACAATTAACGCCTACTAAGATAGTCTGCGTTAATCAGCAGTTTGAATTGTGTAGTTCTTCGCTGAGAATGCTAACTTCTTTGTTAAAACCGCCTTGAATATCATCTTGCGGGTCTTCTAATAAACAATATTCACACCAGAGGTGTAAATATTTTCTGCTGGGTAAAAATCAACATGCTGTCGATTCAGCCGAAAACTATTTTAATTTTATGTAATTTGAATTCCATTTGTTGCTAAAGGTGCCTTTGCTCAGAAGGTTGTGAATTGAAACCAGGCTTGTTGAGTTCAATTTTGAATCCGGACTCCCTAATTCTTGTTTGATTTGAATGATAAACATACAAAAACCCCTGAAGTAAGGCTTTTTCAGCTTTTTTGTTGACTCAAAAATCAAAATCCGTATTATGCGTGGCCTGTGCGGAGAGGTGGCTGAGTGGCCGAAAGCACCGGTCTTGAAAACCGGCGAGGGCTTATACCCCTCCAAGAGTTCGAATCTCTTCTTCTCCGCCATTTATACTTAAAAATCAGAATCTTAACGGGTTCTGATTTTTTTTCGTCTGCTGTTTGTGTTGCCTTTCCTAGCCCCGTTTTCAAAGTGCTGTATGCATGTG
>JAPYOO010000154.1:0-1567 GCA_029938135.1 Bermanella sp.
GGCACTAAAGAGCCTAAAAGTTGCACACCATCTTGCACTTGTTCGCGATTCACTGCGGACAAATAGGTGGCCCCGCCATGTAACAATTGATTACGTAACACAAATAACCGGTCCAGAACGATGCTTAACAGCTCAGGTACCATTTGCCTGCTTAGGCTGTTTAATGCGGCGACACTTTGCTGGTTAAATTCTTGCTGCCAGCTTTCATCATTTTTGTCTTTACGTTTAGCGGCCCAAAATCTGCTATACACATATGGGTTTTTAATGAGTGATTTAACCGGCCCTGAATAGGTTTGCCATAGGCAGGCATATATCTTTTTGTTTTCATCATGTTTCACCAGTTTTTCAACAAGTCGTTGGAATGCAAACTGCTCAGCAAGACTTTCACTGCCGCCTTCATCCACCGCATAACAGGCATTAAAACTTACCCACAAGCTAATTAATTGTATATCTAAGTTATCCTCCTGTAAGGCGGCGCATTGCAACCAGCTTAAGGCTCGATGCAGGCGTGTAGCATGGGTTTGACTAAGCCCGTCTCGGCGTAAACGTAATTGCTGTTTTAGTGTTTGCTGAAGTGTTGATGAAACGGCGGACATAAGGGTATGTTGCTTATTATTGTTAAGGCTTTAATTTAGTGAAATTTATTTGCTCTGTAAAGTTCGCATCAATATTTTATAGCCTGTCTCTCATTGCCACGAGCAAGGCGCACATTGCCACTGAACAACCCCATCATTTACCCTATGCTTTAACTACACAATAAAAAAGAAGAGACAATCATGAGTGATTCGGTAAACAGCATTGTGATGAATGGCGACATGCCAACCGCTATTACACAATCTAAAGACATGGATGCTGAGCGCCTGCACCGTAAAAGAAGTCTCACGGCGGCTTTCCGTTTATTTGGAAAATTTGGTTTTGATGAAGGCGTTGCCGGACACATAACCGTACGTGACCCAGAAAAAACCGATCACTTTTGGGTAAACCCTATGGGGGTCTCGTTTAAGCAAATTAAAATGTCTCAACTGCTGCTAGTTAACCACAAAGGGCAAGTAGTCGAAGGAAAAGGCTTATTGAACGGTGCCGCTTTCACCATACACTCTCACATTCATAGTGCCCGCCCCGACGTAGTCGCTGCTGCCCACGCCCATTCTATTTATGGTAAAAGTTGGTCGAGCCTTGGGAAATTACTTGACCCTATCACTCAAGATGCCTGTGCATTTTACCAAGACCATGCGCTATTTGATGATTTTACAGGGGTGGTATTAGACGATAGTGAAGGGGTGCGCATTGCTAAAGCGCTAGGCAACAACAAAGCGGCTATATTACAAAACCACGGCCTAATGACTGTTGGGGAAACGGTAGAGGCTGCAGCATGGTGGTTTATTACGATGGAGCGAAGCTGTCAGGCTCAACTGTTAGCGCAGGCTGCGGGCACCCCTAAACTCATTAGTCCACAGGCCGCTGCCGCTACTTTTCAAACAGTGGGCAATAGCCTAGCTGGGCAATTTCAATTTAAACCCTTATTTGACACAATTGTGGCTGAACAGCCCGACATGTTTGAATAGAA
>JAPYOO010000154.1:1667-8073 GCA_029938135.1 Bermanella sp.
TAGAACTTAGATACCTATGGGCTCATCCTGAACATATAGGCTCTTTGCCATGACCACCATGGATGGTGGAAATGCCATTTTTGCATGGAGCAAAAAATGGCCGTTCTTCCTGAACAAAAAAAACCGCTTAATATAGCGGGTTTTTATTACTTTCAGCGTTAGTGCTGATGCCCACCTACGCCATGTACATGGCCATGAGACAACTCTTCTGCTTCGGCCGCACGTATCGACTCAATGCTCACATCAAATGTTAAGGTTAACCCTGCCAATGGATGATTGGTATCCACGTCAACATTGAATTTTCCTACTTTCACGATTGTTACGTCGCGCATGCCTTTTTCGGTATTCACTTTAGCGGCCATGCCAGCACGTAAATTCTTTTTATTGGCCAAGTGTTTAATGGGAATACGCTGTTTTGATTCTTCATTACGCACGCCATACGCTTGTTCAGGAGAAAGTGTCACCTGGAATTGGTCCCCTTCCTCTTTACCTTCAAATTCACTTTCCAAGGCAGGTAAAATATTGCCATGGCCATGGATGAACGTCATGGGATTTGAATCGTGACTTGATTCAAATTTTTTACCGTCATCACCGCTTAATGTGTAATGAAAATACACAACACTGTCTTTTGTAATTTGCATAATAACCCTTGCATATACTTAAATATTTGGAACGAACCCATTATAACACTGGCCTAGCTAAATCGCCTACTGAGCGGCTACCAGGGTAATACTTCGCCGTTACTGTGCCAAAAGCCACCACTGTTTTGCAGGGTTAACTCTTCTATGCGACTTACGATACCGGTCGCGGCTTGCAAGGGGCTAATGTCACCGTTAAATCCCACCATGCGCGTTTGCACATAGCCTGGGTGTAACATGGCCACACTCACGCCTTGAGGTTTAAGGTCGATCGCTAGGGACTTACCAAAGGCATTCAATGCAGCCTTACTGGCACGATATCCGTAATACGCACCCGAGCCATTGTCTTCAACACTTCCCATACGGCTGGTAATATTAGCCACTTTGCTGCCTTCCTTTAAATAGGGCATCAATGCTTGGGTGATCTTTAATGGGGTGATGGCATTCACCTCAAATTGTAAACGAATAGTGTCTAAATCCATGTCTTGCAGGGTTTCATTTTTAAATACCCCAGCATTATTAATAAGTACATCTATTTTGCCACCCTCACCCAAAGTGACATCCAACAGCTGTAAGATCACATCCGTAGCCTGATCATCGGTTAAATCTAATCCGCTTAAGACTTGATCGGCCAGTTCTTCAATTTCGTCACTGCTTTCACGACACACGGCAATGACTTCGCAGTCTTGAGAAGCATATAAACGGGCCAGTTCAAGACCTATGCCGCGGTTAGCACCTGTAATCAGTACAACTTTACTCATGTTAGTCTCTTTTAAATTCAAGGATTCGGTGCCATTATCAGAGCAAATGCACCAGGTTTAAAGTGAAATCCGTTAAAATGTTAAAACCCACTAGTCAGCCTTGCTTGCGCAATCAAGATCCTATCTTTCAAAAGCTGCAACATGCCTTTTCTCAACCAGGAGATGTATTAGAACTGGCCTGCGGCACCGCTCAACATGCCGTGTATTTTGCCCAGCGTCTATCCCATTTAACGTGGCAACCTACCGACCTTGAGGCATCACTGTCGGGGGCGTTACTGTGGATAGAAGAGGCCAACTTGAAGAATTTACTGCCGCCTAAAAATCTTGATGTCTGCCAACAGCACTGGAATCTGCCCCGTTATGACTATGTCTACAGTGCTAACTTAGTGCACTTTGTCAGCATGGATACGGTTTGCAGTATGTTTACCGGAATACAAAAGAGCCTTAAAAAGGAAGGGGTATTAGCATTGTATGGCCCCTATAATAACCAAGGGTTCACCAGTGACGGGAATGCCAGTTTAGACAATTGGTTAAAACAAGATATAAACCCTGAGGCAGGCATTAAAGAATTAAGCGTGATTATTGAATTGGCTCAACAACATAACTTTCAACTACAAGAAAACCATATACTGCCCGCGAATAATCATTTTCTAATATTTAAGAGTATTTAAAAAAATAAAAATGGTGGGCTCAGCCTTATCCTTAAGGTCAATTTTTCCACTTTCCTATGAACCCACCTGCTCCCTTTATCACCCTAGCACTGAGTGTTTAACTACCTATATCTAAAGCCTTTCCTGGCTTTATTTGTAGCATCCTGCCCAGCAAGTAATCCGTTTGCCTATTTATATTAACGGCCAAATCCTGCCAAACTTTAGTGTTCTATTTAACAACCGCCGGGGTTTCAAGCCATGTTAAATCATGCTCTTGCATCCACTGAAAACTGTCATGCGTGTTGGTAGTGGGTTTGTACTCTGCAGCCACGTATCCGTGGTAATGACTGTATTTTATGTCATCAAATATATGGATGAAATTTAAGTTACCGCTGCCCGGCTCCCCCCTTCCCGGTGCATCGGCGAATTGGATATGGCCGATCATATGCCCATGATGTTTGATGCATTCATCAACGTGACCGTCCATTAATTGCATGTGATAAATATCAAATTGCATCTTAAGATTGTCGTGATCTACCTCAGTGATAATGTCTAACATTTGTTGACTACTGTGTATTAAGAAACCGTGCATGTCTCGGGTATTGACCGCCTCAAACGTGACCAATATATTGTGTTTACCAAACGCGGTGGCCGCCTTGCTTAAATTGTGTTTTAACGTCTCTAAGTAATCGTATTCATTGGCAGGGTCAAGACAACGCCCGGGTAATACATTGACCAGCTTTACATCCAGTGCTTTGGCGTATTTATAACAAAGGTTAAGCGCTTTTTCGAATTCTGCCTTCTCATCAGGCACACACGCTAAACCCTCACCTCCCACCATTAAGTCGCCAGCCGGCACGTTAATGAGACACACTTCAACCTGGGCTGAATTTTTCGCGGCAACTAAATCTTCAATCTTTTCTTTATAGGGAAATTGAATTTCTACCACATGAAAGCCCGCCTCTTTGGCGGCTTGAAAACGTTCAAGCAAAGGCAATTCGCAAAACAGCAAAGAAATATTAGCCGCCAGTCTCATGATTATTCCTTTTTCGAATTATCTTGTTGATACATACAGACCAAGGTCGCGGGGTCTTTATCACTGTAACCATTGGTGGCATGTTGTCGCATTAGTTGTAGGCCTAAACCTGCCATGGGCGTGGCACTGCCCATTTGTTGAGCGAGCTGACTTGCCATGTCTAAATCTTTTAACAGGGTTTTAACATGCCATTTAACCTCTTCAAAGTCGTTATTAGCCATGCGGGTACCGGTTAATTGAAGGGGAATACTGTCAGCAAAACCGCCCTTTAATGCCTGCGGTATTCGACTAGCATCTACACCACTTCTTTTTGCCATAGCCATCACTTCTGCCATGACTAATACATTGCAACTCACCAACATTTGATTGCACACCTTAGTGGTTTGCCCGGTACCGCTAGGCCCCATATACGTAACAGAGCTTGATAGTGGTGCCAATAGCGGGCGCAGTGCATCTACCTGACTTTCGTCCCCTCCTATCATTATAGCCAGTGAACCTGCCTGCGCACCGGCTACTCCCCCAGAAACGGGGCTATCTAGCCAACTAACTCCCTTTTGGGCCACCTGCCCACACAATTCACGGGTAACATCTGGACTAATGGAGCTAAAATCGACAATGCTCTGACCGCGCCTTAGGTACGGCAACAAGCCTTGGGTCACTGCCATAACACTGTCGGTGTTAGACACACACAGCATAATCACATCAACACTTTCAGCCAGCGCCTGTAAGCTATCCACACCACTAGCGCCCAACTCAAGTAAGGGCTGGCATTTATTAGATGTGCGATTCCAAACACTTAAATTTACTTGTGCACTCAATAGACGCTGGCACAGAGGCAGGCCCATTAGCCCGATACCAATAAAGCCCACTTTAGTCATAATTCGCCTACTTTTATCCCGTTTAGTCATATTCTCTCCTATTTTGATGCCTACAGCAGCTCAATTATTTCGAAAGAAAGTTCGCCAATAATCCGTGACTGACCTAAGCTAAAAAACAGGAATTATAAGGACTTATGGACATGAATTTAGCATCCCTTTTTGAGCAAACCCATAATCTACCCAATATCCCCAAAGTTGTTCAGGAGCTTATCGACACCTTCAATCAAGAAGATTTTGATATGGATGAGATTGCCAATAAAATTAGTTTAGACCCAGTATTAACCGCAAAAGTACTGCGCCTTGCCAATAGTGCTCATTATGGCGTGAGCCGTTCTGTGGCCAGTACTGCTGATGCATCCGTTTTACTGGGGTTCTCAACATTAAGAACATTAGTGCTGGCAAGTGGTATAACGGGAGCGATGCAGTCCCCCGATGACTTCGACCGAAAAGAGTTTTGGCGTGACAATTTTGCAGTGGCAGCCATTGCAAAATGGATAGCCTCCTATTGCAAACTCAATGGTGAAACCGCGTTTACCTGCGGCATGCTGCACAGTATTGGAGAGTTATTAATTCAGCTCCTTATGCCCAGTGAAGCTAAAAAAGTGGCGGCTGCGGTGGAAGCGGGCGGTAAAATAGGCGAAGTTGAAAAAGCCATGCTTGGGTATAATTATGCTGATGTGGGGGCAGAACTTGCCAGTCGCTGGAAATTCCCCCAAGACATAGTGAATGGTATTCGCCACCACTCAAATCCCTTAGCGCCTAAAGAGGTAGACCCATTGTCTGCGTTAGTGCACTTGGCGGTTTATATTCACACTTGCCATAAACAAGGCTTGGCAGACAAAGATATATTAGAGAACTTCCCTAAGGATGTTGCGCAAGCCATTAACATGGACACTAAGCAGGCCTTAGAGGATTTACAGCAACTAAATGGCATTGAGTCTGGTATGGACTCATTATTAGAGGACGTTTAAAAGCGTGCTCTAATATTTACATTTAAACAGGCTTTACAGCACTATTCGTCACGCAGTTGCTTGGTATTAACCAAGTACCAGCGTGACAACATTATTAGTGCCAATATTAATAGTGGAATAGACAGAATATTCACCACGAACCATCCATAACTAAAGACCAGCCAACCCGCCATTAACGACATTATTGCTTGAGTGCTGAACACCAACACTTCATTCACCGCCTGCACTCTAAAACCCTCTTGAGGTTGATAGCTTTGCATTAATAAGGTGGTTCCTCCTACGAATAAAAAATTCCAGCCCAACCCTAGCAATACCAACGCCGTCCAGTAACCCCAATAACCTTGATCAAATATGGCGATGGAGATAGCCAACACCATCGACAATATACCCAATAATAAAACCCCACTAATGGAAAACCAGCGTATTAAAAATGGGGTAATTAATGAGGGCAAAAACATCGCCATGATATGGCTTTGAATGACGGTTTTAGTTTCCTGTAATGGAAAGTTTTGAATCTCGGTCATACTGACGGGTGTGGCGGTCATGATTAAACTCATTACCCCGTACGCCACTGCTCCGCTGGTAACGGCAGCACCAATGGCAGGCGTTGCCAATAACGTTTTTAAGGAGCGCCCTGAATCAGCATGCTCACTATGATTACTCTTTGCGAAAGGAATAAAATTAAGCAACAAAAGCAACAGGCTATGACTTATTGCTAACAAAACAAAAACACCACTGAACGTTTGGGTGAACAATCCCTTCCCCAGCATTACCATTTCAGGCCCGACCCAAGCGGCTACTAGCCCCCCCATCAATACTACGCTCGCGGTGGTGGCAGCCTGCTCTGGCTTCACCCATTCAAGCGCGGCAAATCTAAATTGTTGAACAAAAGCCAAGTGCATGCCCAACAATACAATGCTAAAACACAATCCCCAAAAATTTTCATTACGCACACTGTAGAACGCTAAAATAGAACCTAATAGAGCCAACATGGTGGCGTAAATAAACCCACTGCGTCGACCAATTTTTTGCATAATAAAGGCCGCAGGCATACTGGCAATAGCACTGCCCACCACCAAAGCCGCAATAGGCAAGGTAGCCATTGATGCCGAAGGTGCCAGCATGACTCCCAGAAATCCGCCAACAAAAATAACGATAGGGGCCGTCACCATTCCTAAGGTTTGGGCCAAGGCAATGAGCCACACAGGTAATGGAATATTAAACACAGGTACACCTTCAACATTAAAATAAATAGCGATAAATCATTATCCGTTATCATAACTCTTGCACAAGAGCAGGAAACTGATTTAATGGCTTGGCCTGATTACAATTTAATAACAGGCTAGGAAAAACATGCCTTATATTACACATCATTTATTGAAACACAATTGGCTGCTGACGCACTCTCGCGGCTAGGCCATGCTTGTAAAAAAGTATGTACCCCGGCTGTCATTAGCAGCCGGTTGACTCAC
>JAPYOO010000155.1:0-5301 GCA_029938135.1 Bermanella sp.
GCAAGGGTTAACGAGCGATCAACAATTTGGCCAAAACGCCCAAAACCCACAATAATAATTTGTGTCTCACCGTCATCAATCACATCTGCTGGTTGCTCGTTTGTTAACTGACGGTTAAACAAAGGTTGTACCCAACGCTCGTTTATAATCATTAATAAAGGGGTGAACGCCATGGACAAGGCCACCACCACCACTAGCGGAGCACTGACACTGGCAGGCAATATATTGTTTTGACTGGTAAAGGAAAACAGTACAAAACAAAACTCACCGCCCTGGGCCAAGGCAAAGGTGAAGGTCCATTGTTGTTCACTTTGCAATTTAAATACTTTGGCTAGGGTTATAAGCACCACAAACTTTACCGCGATCAAAATGGCCACTAAACCTAATATAACCTCGGGCATACTCATTAATAATTCAAAATCGATGCTGGCCCCCACCGAGATAAAAAACAATCCCAGTAACAAACCTTTAAAGGGTTCTATTTCGGCTTCTAGCTCGTGGCGGTATTCGCTGTCGGCCAGTACCACACCCGCTAAAAATGTGCCCAGTGCTGCCGATAAACCGGCTGCCTCCATTAATAACGCAATGCCAATGACCAACAACAGAGCGGTAGCGGTAAAAATTTCACGCAACTTAGTGCTGGCAATAATGCGAAACAAGGGGCGAATTAACAAACGGCCACCGATGATAATGCCCGCCACGACACCCAGTACTAATAAACCCTGTTGCCAGCCACTTAAACCCGCGCCATGGGAGGCAATAATATCTTGGCCACTGGTGAGTGCCAGTAAGGGCAATAGCGCTAACATGGGGATGACCGCGATGTCTTGAAACAATAAAACCGCAAACGAACTTTGCCCCGCTTCCGTGGGCATAAGGCCTTTTTCATTCATGGACTGCAATACAATGGCCGTGGATGACAACGACAGTATCAATCCCACTGCCAACGCCGTTTGCCATTCAAATCCCATGAGTAAACCAATAAGGCAAAACACACTGGAGGTGACCACCACTTGTAAACCGCCCAAACCCAATATCGGCAAGCGCATGTTCCATAATAACGAGGGTTGTAGCTCTAAGCCCACTAAAAACAGCATCATCACCACGCCAAATTCGGCAAAGTGCATAATATTTTCTACATCTGTGCCCACTAATCCCAACGCAAATGGACCAATGGCGGCACCGGCTAATAAATAGCCCAGCACCGAGCCTAAACCTAAACGTTGCGCAATGGGCACTGACACCACCGCCGCCAGCAGAAAAATAAACGCCATGTACATAAATCCACCATCATGCATGGGGGTTTACTCCTTCGCTGAGTTGTTTAAGCGCGAGTGCGTATCGCTGAGCACATTGTTCAAGTTGCTCTTGTTCAAAATGAATTGCATCGTGATTTATAATGGGCGGTAAAAATTCCATGCCACAAAATGCGGCGGTACGCTCAAACGGTTTTAAAAATTCTTCCATGGCAAAAAAGTGTTTACCTGCTTTGCTATAACTTTGATCATCGCCGCCGGTGGTGATGGCCTGCATCCATTTTTTGCCCTGTAGTTGTGAGCCGTTATGCCCATAGGCAAAGCCGTTTTGCAGCACGACGTCTATCCACTCTTTCATTATCGCCGGGCAGCTATACCAGTATAAAGGGTGCTGAAAAACCACGACATCGGCTTTAAGTAAAAGTGTTTGCTCGGCTTTAATATCAATGTCAAAGGCGGGGTAATGTTGATAAAGGTCGTGCGCGGTGACGTGGTCAAGATTAGATACCGCACTTAACAATGCTTTATTGACCTGTGAGTCCTGCGGATTAGGGTGAGCGTAAAGCACCAATATATTTTGCATGACTATTTTTCTCGCTCTTAAATCAGTTGATCTATTAATAATTGGTTAGACATTTAAACATTAGCGCTTAACTCAGTTTAGACGTTCTATTGCGTGCCGCTGCGCCTAAACTGGGTGGGGCTCATGTTGACGTTTTCACTAAAAAAGTGATTAAACGAACTTTGCTCTTTAAACCCCAATAATTGGCTAATGTGTAATGTGCTCATGGTGGAATACAGTAAATAGTCTTTTGCTAGGCGCTTGCGCACTCGGTTTAAAATAACAATATATTGGGTGCCTTCGCGATCAAGGCGGCGCTGAAATGTTCTTACACTAAGGTGATATTGTGCGGCCACTTCACTTAAAGGTGGATTACCTAGAGCTAGTCGATCTTGTAAGTAGGCAATCACCTTTTGGCTTAACAATATATCAGGGTCTTGGACTTGGTTGTTTATTAACGAGCGAGTCGCGCGCGCCATTTGATTGGGCCAGGCCAATACATCGTCCGCCACCACTATGCTGTTTTGGCTTTGTGAAAAATAACAACTGCTGCGACACACCAACCCATACGCCTCTTGCGCACGACCTTGCGGTTTAACATGCATAAAGTTGGCGGCCATCATGGGAATAGGACGCCCTGCCAGTTGATTGGCAAACTGAATAATGCCGGCCATCACGCTTTCAACCAACGATCTGGCTTGTGGGTGCAGTTGGTAATGACAGTGCCATACAAATCGTACAACACCTGGCTCACGCAGCACCTGTGAATGCCCTAACGTGTGTACTAACCCCTCTAGGGCTAACACTTGTTGCAGTGCCGCGCCCAAAGTAGGCGCCTTTAACATGGCCTCCCCCAGTACACTAAAGGTGGCGGCCTGTACGTGCTGCCCTACCTTTAGCCCCATAAAAGCATCTTGCGTGAGTTCTTGGCTTAAGCGCAGCAATTCAAGGTAATGATCTACTGAAATGTTGCCGGTATTGCTGCACAACTGTGCTTGGGTAAGCCCTAATTCGGCGGCGACTGTTTTTAATGAGCCCCCTTGCGTGGTTATGGCGGCCAATAACGCCTGACGGTATTCCCCCACTACAAATTGCTCGGGGTTATTTGTCTCACTGCCATTAAGAGTGGGCGTTTTTATCATCGCCGTACGCCCTGCCTTTTACTTGGTTTAATTCATGACCCTAGCCCAGGAAGGCCAAGTACATTGCTTTGTCGTGTAAAAGCAAACAAATGTCACCTAAAAGCAATATTTAGAGGGTAAGGGCACGTACTCTTTTCGTCAAGGTAAGTTCTATATACATCTGGCTAACCCATACACCCATAAAAATAAAAACAACGCTAATTCAGTTAGCACACACTTAGCATTACAAAGGAGCGCGCCGTGGATCTGTTAATGACTCTACTTGGCCCTTGGCTTAACTTTTATCAAGACCCTTGGTTTTGGCAATTTCCCATTGCCACCATCGCTATCAGCACAGGTACATTTGTAGCATTTGCCATTCCTTGGACCTTGCTTGCTTGGTTTAACCCCAAGGCAATACAAAAATATAAAATTCAAGATAAAGAGTTTGAATTTAAACAATTTTTTTGGCCGTCTATCGGGCGATTATTTACCAATAATTTAGCCATGCTGGGCATCTTAATATTGTCTTGGCCGCTTATAAAACTAACACCAATTCATATGGGTGAGATGCCCGCTTGGTATTTTATTATTCCACAAATATTGTTTTTTATTTTTATGGATGATTTTTTATACTATTGGATGCACCGCTATTTTCATGAAAATAAATGGCTGTTAAAAAACGTACACAGTGTGCACCACCGCATTCGCAATACCTGCGGCATTAATGGTAATTACATGCACTGGATTGAATTTTGCGCCACCGCGTCCTTAATGTTATTAGGCCCAGTTTTAATTGGTGCCCATTTATATGTGGTATGGATTTGGGTGGTAATTCGCCAGTTTGAAGCGGTAGATGGGCACGCAGGTTACGATATCCCATGGAATCCAGCACACTGGTTACCGGTATATGAAGGGCCTGTGTATCACGATTTTCATCATGCTAAGTTTAAAGGCAATTACGCGGGATTTTTACCTTATCTTGATCGTTTCATGGGTAATACTTATGTAGCAGATTATTTAAGCTACTTAAAAGGCAAAAAAAATGGCTTAACGCCCTTGGCCATTGCTAAAGCCTTAAAAGTAAAACGGCCAGCCGCTAAAACCACGGACCAGGCTACTTAAAAAAAAGCCGCTTAAACAAAAAAGCCGCTAAATTAGCGGCTTTTAAAACGAATAATATAACTACTTAAAACTTAAGCCCTGCGTTTTCTAAAGGCGTACATACCTGCCGAGGCCAGAGTCTTTAAGAATACACCCCACTCGTTTAGCTTGGGTTTAGGGTTTAAACCTTTTGCCATGCGCGCCAATTGAAATTCATACCAAACGATGTCAAGCATGGCCATCTTATCCACCCCCTTCACGCCTGTGGTAAGAATACGCAACTCCTGTTTATGGCTGGCATCACTGATTAGCTTGTTAGGGAAGTCTGGATCTACTGCCGTAGTACGGGCTACCCCAATAAAATCGGTGGCACCACTATCAAGGGCCGCTTGCATGGCTTTGGATGAACGGAAACCACCGGTTAATACTAAAGGCGTGTCAACGATTTTACGTACTTTTTCGATGTAATCTAAGAAGTAGGCTTCGCGTTTAAGAGTAGAGGCTTTTACTTTGTGGCCCACCATGGATGGACTTTCGTAAGTGCCGCCAGAAATTTCAATGAGGTCAATACCCGCATCCGCCAGCGCTTTTACCACCACCATAGAATCGTCTTCGGTGAAGCCGCCTTTCATGAAGTCCGCCGAATTTAGTTTAATGCCAATGGGGAAATCATCGCCCACTTGTTCACGTATAGCGGTGTAAATTGCTAAGACAAAACGCATGCGATTTTCCAACAAACCACCCCATTGGTCGGTGCGCTGATTATGACGGGGCGATAAAAACTGACTTACTAAGTAACCGTGGGCACCGTGAATTTGCACACCGCTAAAACCCGCGTCTTTTGACAGTTTGGCACTAAGGGCAAACTTGTTAATGATTTCTAGAATTTCAGGCTCGGTTAGGGCACGGGGTTTGTTAAAACCTTTTTCAAGACCGCCGGTTAGGGGAATGGCCGAAGGAGACACGGGCTCTTTACTGATAAAGTTAGGAATTTGCTTGCCCGGATGGTTAAGCTGCGGCCAAATTTGAGAGCCATTTTGAAGGCCCGCTGCTGCCCATTTTTTAAATTCGCTTAAATCGGATTTTTCATCCAGCACCACGTTTTTAGGTTCACCTAATGCACCGCGATCTATCATGACGTTACCCGTGATGGACAAACCTATGCCCCCTTGCGCCCAACGACCGTACAATTTGGCTAGGCCCGGAGTAGGATTGTGTTCGCGGGTGCCCAGCTGTTCACTCATGGCCGACTTAAATA
>JAPYOO010000155.1:5401-8019 GCA_029938135.1 Bermanella sp.
TTAGACCGATCGTCTTTTAATTATGTAAATAAAAAGCCTAAGGGCTTTTTATTTATGTTGTGACAATTTAAGCGGCGCTTAATACCGGCTTAAACAACACCCCCAATACCGATTCCAAAGTATCGGCGGCTTCTTGGGTGTTTTTACTGACTTTCATTTCTAATAACGAGCCTTCCCAAGTAGACCAATAAACACGGGTTAATTGCTGTGCGCTCATATCCATGCGGACTTCACCGGCCTGCTGAGCCAAGCTAAATAATTCTATATACAAGGCTTGCCATTCTTGAGTGGCAAGCGTTAAGGCCTGCTGGCACATAACACTTTCACTGCCAATATCTATGGCCAGTGCACCAATTAAACACGACTTTTGGCACTGAGTGTCGGCATGTTTTTGCAAAGCATATTTAGCCACTTGTCTAATTTGATTAAGCGGGCTTAACGACGCACCCGGCCCACGTCTAAACTGCTGCACTTCATTTAACAAATTGTGGTTGTAGGTTTTAACCAACTCCACCACAAACGCTTCTTTGCTGGCAAAGAAGTTATAGAACGAACCCTTAGGGACATTCACTATGTCTAAAATCTGTTTAATGCCGGTGCCGTGGTATCCGTGTGTTGATATTTGATCAATACCGGCACTGATAAGGGCTTCTCGGGTCTGTTCACTGCGTCTGGGTCTGGCCATGTTGTTAGAATATGACCGATCGTCTTGGAATGAAAGCGCTATCACCCAAAAAACCCGACATTAGCCTGAAAAGGCTTGTTGCACATATGGAACAGCACCCCTGCTTAATGCCATAGGGTGCCTTAAAAGCCTTTATCGATGGGGGTGGCGCGCTTTAAAGCTAAACTTTAAAACGCCCTATAGATGACTGCATTTGCTCAGAGGCCGCTTGTAAATCGCTAATGCTGCGGGACAAAGTAGAGAGATCTTCTACCATCTCACCTGAATTGTCGGCCACATTACTTATGTTACGGCTAATTTCTTCACTCACACTGGTTTGCTGCTCTGTGGAGGCGGCGATGGTGGTGGCTAGGTTAGAGATCACCTCCATATTGTCTAAAATCTTCGTTAAGGATTCATCTACCCCACTCACTCTTTTTATGGTTTCTTGTAAACCGGATGATCCCCGCTCAATGGCCGCCACCGCTTCGGCTGATTTTTTTTGAAGCTGCTCAATCATGCTTTCAATTTCTTGGGTAGATGTTTGCGTACGTTGAGCCAACGAGCGTACCTCATCGGCCACCACTGCAAACCCACGGCCTTGCTCGCCGGCACGGGCGGCCTCTATGGCCGCGTTTAATGCAAGCAAATTGGTTTGCTCGGCAATGGTTTTAATCACGTCCAACACCGAACCTACCTTAGTGCTCTCTTCGGCTAGGTCGTTAACCACGTGGCTAGTGGTGCTAAATTCCTTTGCGAGTTCATTTACCTGGTTAATGGTATCTTGCACTAACTCATTGCCCATATTGACACTGCTCTCGGCTTCTTTTGAGGCTCCATCGGCACTATTGGTATTACGTGCAACTTCGGACAACGCCGCCGTCATTTGCTCGATGGCCGCCGCCGCCATATCGGTTTCACGTTTTTGTTTATCGGTTACCGAATTACTTTTTGCCACCGCTTCAGTCACGTCATTAGAAATACCATGAATGGTGTCATTCACCCCAGACACTTCCATAATAGAGTTTCTAAATTTATCGACCAATTTATTAACCTGCATGGCAATGACCCCTAATTCGTCATCCGAGTGCTGGGTTAAATGCTGCGTTAAATCTACGTTTTCACCTATGTCGGTTAATACCTTGGATATTTCCTGAATAGGTTTACTCACCCGATTCCGTACCACCACAAATCCGATAATCGATAGAATCACTAATGCCGATAAAATAAGTGAAATATAGGTCACCATGTCGGCCACCCGCTCAATAGACAAGGCGCTTTGGGTATTCGTACGGTTTCTTAATTCATTAATAAAATCCCCAATGGGGGCCATGATTTTCGCTTTTTCGGCATGGTACTTTTGCGAGTGCACTAAGTCCCGAGCCAGCTTAAAGTTTGGTTCACCTATTTGGGTATATTGACCATTGCCATTATCAAATTTTCCTTTAACCGCGTTCATGGCCCTGACTTCAAGGCCCACCAATGCATCTGAATTATTTTGAGCTTGAGTTAACAGTGAAAATTCAGTATCAGAAAAATTGAGCTCCTCCATCATAGTGCGTAACGGTTTAGTAATATCATCTGGCCGAGGTTTTTGACCGTGCTCTAATACCAAATCCCAATAGATATTAAAATACGCCTCGGGACGGGGCATTTTGCCATTTCGAATATTGAGAATATCAAAATACATTTTTTCGTATTTTTCATCCCCCGTAAGCACATACGTGCGCCCTAACCGTGTGAGGTCATCAGAGCTTTGACGCAATTCATCGGCTAACAAGTAGGAGTCTATGCGATTATTTGACGCTTCATCAAAGTCGGTTACTTTACTTTGCAACCAAAATACCAACCCAGTGGTGAGCAATACCAGTAAAATATTAAGCCCAAAAATCATGGTTAATAGGCGTTTAAGTAACATTTAAATTCTCCCAACTAAATGGCGGCTTATATAAAG
>JAPYOO010000156.1:0-3300 GCA_029938135.1 Bermanella sp.
ATGTTAACCGCACGCCATTTATTAACCGGTTTAAAATCCCGCAGCCGTTTTTCAGCTACATCTATAGACCAACTGCCCCACCATATTGTGTGCATGCATCTGTTTGGTCACATGCTGCGTATTCCGGTGCCCGATATTAATCGCACGCAACACATGCTGATTATAGGGGCTAATCCGCTGGCATCTAATGGCAGCATCATGACAGCAGCCAACGTTCGACAAAAAATAAAAGATATTCGCACTCGAAACGGCAAGGTTGTAGTTATTGATCCTAGACGCACCGAAACATGCGACGTTGCCGATGAGCATCACTTCATTCGCCCAGGCTCAGATATTTTATTGCTACTGGCCATGTTAAATGAAATTTATGCCCAAGGATTTAATAAAGAAAGCCAAGCCAGCAAATTAACCGACGAACTGGATCAAATTAAAGATTTAGCCCAAGGATACACCCCAGATAAAGTTTCTTTATTAACCGGTATTCCAAGTGACGAAATTAAGCGCTTAGTAAAGGAATACTGCCAAGCAGAATCAGCGGTGTTGTATGGCCGCATGGGAGTATCGGTGCAAGAATTTGGTTTACTAAGCCAGTACTTAATTATGTTAATTAATTTAGTCACTGGCCGCATTGATGTGGAAGGCGGATTAATGTTCCCAAATCCAGCAGTCGATGTGGTTAACAGTACGGGTCCGGGCTACCTTGGTAAACGTAAAACACGTGTGCGTCAGCTACCAGACTTTAATGGCGATTTCCCTGTTGTGACCATGAGTGAAGAAATGCTCACACCCGGTGAAGGGCAAATTAAAGGGTTTATTAATATTGCCGGTAACCCGGTATTAAGCACACCCAATGGTAAAAAATTGGAGTCAGCCTTAGAGAACTTAGACTTTATGGTCTCGATTGATTACTACCTAAATGAAACCAGTAAACATGCTAATATTATTTTGCCGCCAGTATCTCCCCTAGAGCGAGACCATTACGATGTAACCTTTCATGGTTTTGCGGTTCACAACACCAGCAAATATTCCCCTGCATTATTTAAGACACCCAAAGGGCAAAAAGGCGATTGGCAAATTTCACTGGAGTTAGCTAAACGCTTGGATAAAAAAGCAAACTTTTCAACGAAGTTAAACCGCTTTCTTACCAATTTATTGGGCCCTAAATTTTTATTAGACCAAGGGTTAAAACGCAGCATATATAAAGGGCTGTCTCTTAAAACACTTAAGAAGAACCCCCACGGCATTGACCTTGGCCCACTTACGCCATTGCTTCCAAATGCTATAAAACATAAAGATAAAAAAATTCATCTTAATGTGGCTTTTTATAAGGCCGATTTAGAGCGTGTGCAAAAAACGTTTAACATGGAAGCACCTCAACCCAGTGCCGACATTTTGTTAATTGGCCGTCGTCATGTGCGCAGTAATAATTCTTGGTTACACAACAGTCAGCGCTTAGTCAAAGGCAAACCTCGTTGCACCTTAATGCTGCACCCAGAGCTGGCACAGCAACAGGGTATTAAAGATGGTGACCTTGTTAAAGTTACATCAAGAGTGGGCAGTGTTGAAATAGCAGCACAGGTCACCGATGAACTTATGCCGGGGGTAGTTAGCATCCCTCATGGCTGGGGACATAATCGTAAAGGTATTCGCCAAGGCATAGCGCAAAAACATGCTGGTGTGAGTGTGAATGATCTTACTGATGAAAGTTTAATAGATACGCTATCGGGAAATGCGGCTGTGAATGGTGTGCCGGTAGTATTGGAGGTTGTAAGCAATGAAGGCGCTGCCGATCAGTCTCACGTTAGCGAGCAACAAAACGCTGAGTTAATTCCTTCTTAACATTATGCCTAGCGGTTTATCGTGAAGATACGCCGCTAGTACACCTCGCCAGTATTTAGATTAATTAATCCCTCTCCGCGGTACCACATCATTTGGCTTAAACTACTGATAGCCTCATCAGGTAAATCATGTGCGTAATCAGAGTGAATAGAAAAACTGAATCGCCACAACGGTTTATTATTTGAAAAAAGGCCATTACAGGCTAAATATGTTCCTGGAAGTTTCCAGTTTACACGGTCATACCGATGCCGATTAGAATTTAGTGCATCAGTTGTATGTGTTGTTCCCATTATAAATAAAGTGCGATCTTCTAGATATTCAACCTCACCACAGTGCAACCTTAAGCGATTATTTGATTTGGCATTTACCTCAACATCATTAATATCCAAGTACTCTAAGAATTGTTCATTTAAATCACTCAACAATTCGTTTTTATCGGTTGTCACCTCTAAGGAAATATTTTTAATGTGCTGAGGTTGAAAATCCGGATCAATCACTTCTGACTGAAATTTAGCATGCTGCACACTGCATGCACTTAACAGAGTACAGACTAAAAATAGTGTGTACCGTTTAACGATAAAGCGGTTCAATTTGACTTCCTTGCCTGGTACTTATTTAAAACGGATAAATAGATTCGGCATAGGTAGCCAATTCTTGTAATAACTCATGTTTTTCAACCGGAGCACTGTTGGCCGCTTCGTTCAATGCTGCTGAAAATGCCTGATAATTTAACGCAGGCCCAGTTTGTGGCCCTAATAGTTTTTGTTTGCGGTACTCTTCCCAGCGCTCATTTTCATCCCCTTGTAATGTTTGCGGATAGTTTCGAGCTCTGTAACGGAAAAACATTTCTTCTAAGCGACGATCCTGAAAAGCCAAATCCAAATCTGCTAACGCTTCAGGGTGGCTATCACGAATTTGTGCCATGGCGGCTTTGTCGTTTTGACTAAAAAAGCCACCACTGTAAATCATGCCGTCAGGGTCGGTGGGGGCATCAAACTCCCGTGTCATAACCGCTTGCAGCTTTTGAGTGAGATCTTGGCCATTCTTAATTATATGCAAATTTTCACGCATTTTTGCGCCATCAAATCCCCAGCGGGTGGCGATACTGGCATCCACCATTTTACCCGGCAGCACCACTGGGCACTTATTAACATGAATACTTTTTAAAGATAGGCGCTCCATTCCTTTAGGCATTTTATCTTTAGGGGTAAATAGACGCTCTTGAATTTGTTCAACCGAAAGTTCAAAAAGCGGTGTGGGGTCGCTCATTAAATCAAAACAAATAATGGCATTTTTATTCTTTGCATCAATGGCTAAGGGCACCATCATGCCGGCACACCCCCTATCCACTCCAAACATACCGGAAATATGCAGTACTGGGCGCTTATTCACAGTGTCTAACATACTGGCTGCCACATCTTTGCGACGCAGGTTAAACAGGTGCTGATACAACTTAGGCTG
>JAPYOO010000156.1:3400-8003 GCA_029938135.1 Bermanella sp.
CGGGTGACTTCGTCATCGAAGCGAATACTGTTGTAACCGGCGGCACAGGTGCCCGGTACAGAGAAAATTTCGTTAATACGTTTAATAAATGCAGCCTCTACCATGCCTTTTTGTTGGCAGGTTTGTGGGCTAATACCGGTTATTAAACACGCGATAGGATGTGGCAGGTAATCATCGCTTTGGCGACAATAAAAGTTTTCGGGCTCTTCTATAATGTTTAAGTCTAGATCGGTGCGAACACCCGCAAACTGGCTAGGCCTATCCCATACAGGGTTGGCTCCAAAGGTTTCAAAGTCGTACCAAAAAATAGATTCGCTCATGGGCCCACGTGCAGTCATAAAAAATAAAGCCAGATTCTAACCAATTTAAGCTGGCTCGACATCTGGCTATTTCACTATTTTCACATTTGAACAATATTTAAACAAAAAGAAAGGTTAAGGCTTTTCCGTTTTACCCATATGAAATTGATACTTTTGGCCGTCATAAAACTTAATATCCGTTTCTTGAGGGTGGTTTTTCGATTTACGGATCTCGCTCATAAAGAAGTTATTCAAGTCTCTGGCCGACTGAACCGGAAGCTCTTCCATGGGCAAATGACCAATACCCTCGTACACTAAAGACTCACTGAACGGTAAGTCACGGTGAAACATCTGCATGACATCTAGCGGTACCCAGTCATCTAGCGCGCCCCACATCAGCAATGTAGGCACCATGACTTCTTTTACTTTTACCCCCAAAGCATCGTCATCTGACATGGCTCGCAGTTTTCTAAACTGTTTAACATAGGACTCACGATTACCGCGGCGCTGGGTAAAATCAAAATATCGCTCCAACACATCATCCGTTAATACCTCTTTATTGGCATAAGCACTGGCAACAGTACGATTCACCATAAATTTAGGCATCATATAAGGCGTTATCCAATGAAGTCCGGGGAAAGACGCTAGGCCCAGCCAAAACGGCATGTCCTGTGGGTAACCAGTGGCGTTCACTAAGGCCAACTTATACAATTTTTCAGGATGTTGTGCCGCATAATTCCAAGCGTAATACCCGCCTAGTGAATTTCCCGCCAAGAAGAATCGTTTAAGACCCAGCTTTTGCGTAAATTGCTCAATCATTTCCACCATATACTGAGCACTTTGCCCGTTAGGTTCGGCACTGTCTGACCCGGTTAAACCAAAACCAGGCATATCTAAACGAATAACCCGATACTTGCCCTGTAATTCTTTTACCCATGCATCCCAAGTATGCAAAGAAGACGCTACGCCATGCAGCAAAACCAATGGAGGCCCCGTCCCTTCATCTCGGTAATGAATGGTTAAACCATTTACATCCACATAGCGACTATTGGAGTTTGTATATTTTTTACTCAACACATCATAAGGCAGGGTTTGAGTACCCATGAAGGTACAACCAAATAGTGTGGAGCAAAGCAGCAATAAACTGCCGGTGCGTATCTGTAGCCAAGTCATAATTATTATTGTTTTAAGTCAATTAAAGGGTAACGTTTAGTTAAGTTTTTGATTGTCTTACAAGTGCGTTTAAATAGCCAGAGCCCCATGTTAACTGGCACCTAGGTACTTAATTCATTTCCAAGCCACAATAGATTGGCCAATATCACTGGCACAGTTGTACTTTGCTTGCCAGTGAGCACCAGCCAAGTAGAATACCCCCCCAGATTCCTTGCACTATGCACCTCACAAATAAGAATTAGGCAGTTAGCTCATGGCAACATTTTTAAAAAATTTGTTTACCCCTAAATGGCAACACACAGATGCACAAGTACGTTTAACGGCCCTAGACGTCAGTACTGACGTACAAGTGATCAACACTTTAGCAGTAGATGACAACAATCAAGACGTGCGACTTAAAGCCATCAGCTTACTATTAGATAACGCGCTTCTGATTCAACTTATTAGCGATAAGAACACTGAAATTAAGCAAGCCGCTACACAGCAGTTTTTAGCCGTAAACTTAGGATCACACGATGCACAACAGCAATTATTAAAAATTGAACAAGTTCAAGATACTCAACTGTTAATGACCATCGCCACCGTTATGGGAAATAATGAACTGGCCCAGGCAGCATTAAGTAATATTCAAGATGAACAGCAATTGGTCACGTTTATTAATCAAAGTGCCAGCGCTAAAGCCCGCCAGCTGGCCATGGAAAAAATATCTCAACCTGAACTTTTAAAAGAACTCGCCAAACAGTTTAAAAATAAAGACAAGGCACTTACTCGTTTAGCCAAAAATAAGCTAAACACCCTTAACGAAGCGGATAAAAATCAACAACTAGCCATTGCACACACCAGCCAGCTGCTTAGCAATGCCGTTCAGTTGGCCGCTGCAAACTTTAAACCTACCTATTTGGCTGAACTCACGCATTTAAAACAAGCATGGTTAAAAGTAGACGCTAGTGATACACAAAAATTAGATTTCACTAAAGCCATCGATGTGTGTGATCAAATACTTCTTGATAATCAGCAGCAACAAACTGAACTGCTAACACAACAGAAAAACATTCAAGAAGCACAAGAACTGCATAAAAAAGCGTTAAATCAATTACAGCAGGTTTTTGAAGAATGCAAAGCAGGTTCTAGCGCTGACGCATTAACTTTAACCAACAGCCTTGAAGAAATATCAAGTATTTGGCAACAAGCTTCCCAGTTACATACGGCAGATCCAACCAGTAAAAAGGAATTTGATGCACTGCTTAAACCTTTAAAAGACTTACAATCTAGCCTAGACACTCTAAGTAAGCTGAAGCCACTAGACAATAAAGAAGGCACTGATTTCTTACTTCACCTTAAGCAATTTAAAAGTATTGAATCAACCATTAAAAAGGTTAACTGGCCTACAGAGTTTCCGGCCGGTAAACAGCTGCATGAACTTGAAGCAAGCCTAGTACTAAAACAAGCTAACCTAAACGAACACAGAAAAAATGAACGAAACACGGTTGACGCTATCAATAACTTTTTACAGCAGCTTGAAAAAGATATTGAAGATGGACAGCTTAAAAACGCCAAACACACCGACTCAAAAATTCGTAAACTTTTAAAACTGTTGCCACCACAGGGTGATAAAAGCCTAAATAATAAATTTCAAACGCTTTCTAGCCAATTGATAGAGTTAAAAGACTGGCAGGGTTATGCGGCGGCCCCTAAGTTTGAAAACCTATGTAACGAAATGGAAAACCTTATCACCACACAAAATGATGCCAAGCAACTCTCTGGTATGATTCACGATTTACAGGATCAGTGGAAAGCACTGGGGGGATTACCTGATAAGCAGCAACACCAGGCCCTTTGGGTACGCTTCAAAAAAGCCAGCGATACTGCCTATGAGCCTTGCAAGCAGTACTTCCAAGATCTATCAAAAGTTAAAACGTACAACAAAGAACAAAAAGAAGAAATTTGCCAGCAATTGGAGTCTTTCTTTACGGATAACGATTGGCTTAATACCGACTGGGCTGCTATACAAACATTATTAGATTACGCAAACAGTGAATTTAAGAAATACAGCCCCGTTGAAAATAGCGTTCACAAAGCACTGCAAAGCCGCTTTCAAGCTGCAACCAAGCAAATACACGGAAAAATAATTGGCTTTTATCAAGAGAATGCTCAACTGAAACAAGCGATCATTGATGAAACTAAAGAATTACAAACACAAGACGATCTAGCGGGCGCCATTGAAAAATGTAAAAAACTTCAACAACACTGGAAAACCATCGCAGCTGCCGGACGCCAAGAACACAGTTTGTGGAAAACCTTTCGTGAACAATGTGATGCACTATTTAATCGTCGCACGGCTGAAAATCAAGCTCATAAAGAACAACTAAACGCTGAAAAAATCCAGGCCAATGCCCTAGTAGAAAAAGCCAATTTGTTGCTTAAAAGTACTAACAGTGACAATTTGCAGCAACTAACAGATTTAAAACTGGCATTACAGCAATTAGATCTGCCAGCCTCCATCATGGAGTCTAAAAACCAGCAACTTAATAAAGTTGAAGAACAAATACATCAGAGCAAACGCGATCAAAAAGTATTAGCGCAACAACAGCTATGGGTAGACGCCATGGCGCTTAGTCAACAAGTTGCCCAGTGGGAGCTGAATCAAGCAGGAGATGTACAAGCTATTACAGCTCTAATTCTAGAAACCAAACTTCCGAAGGGTACCGCTGATGCGTTACAACAACGCTTAAGTAATAATGCAAGGCACAGTAACAATGACTACTTGAAACTGTGCCTTGCACTTGAAATCACCCAAGATGTGGCCAGCCCTAGTAATGACCAAGCTGCGCGTATGGCGCTGCAAGTTGAACGCCTACAGAAAAATATGGGGAAAAAATTACCCGAGGTCACCGAACAGGTTGAATTATTACAGCTTGATTGGTTTGCCTTAAGCGCCTGCTCTGATGAGTATTTAAATTTTTCAGCACGCTTTAATTCGGCACTGGCTAAATAACCGGCGGTTTGAAGCTTAAGTTAAACTATTTACCAATATTCAAGGAAATAGTTTGACGCATGATGACTACCCCCGTATATTCGCCCCACTCAGACGCGGGATGGAGCAGTCTGGTAGCTCGTCGGGCTCATAACCC
>JAPYOO010000556.1 GCA_029938135.1 Bermanella sp.
CGTAAAATGCTTATTATTACCGGCCCGAACATGGGCGGTAAATCGACGTACATGCGTCAAACGGCGCACATTGTATTAATGGCCCACATTGGCAGCTATGTACCTGCCACTGCCGCGACCATAGGGCTTGTGGATAGAATATTCACCCGTATGGGCTCCAGTGATGATGTGGCTGGTGGCCGCTCTACCTTCATGGTAGAAATGACCGAGACCGCCAACATTTTACATAACGCCACCGAGCACAGTTTAGTGCTGATGGATGAAGTGGGTCGCGGTACCAGTACCTTTGATGGTTTGTCGCTGGCGTGGGCCTGTGCCGAGCAGTTAGTGAGACAGGCTAGGTCGTACACCCTGTTTGCCACTCACTATTTTGAGATGACGCAGCTCAGTGACATTCAAGAAAACGTAGTGAACGTGCACTTAACCGCTACCGAACATAAAGATCACATTGTGTTTTTACACCATGTGGAAGAAGGCCCTGCTAGCCAGAGTTATGGTTTACAAGTGGCCAAGCTTGCCGGTGTGCCTGACGACGTTATTGAACAGGCCAAAAACAAATTGGTGAGCTTGGAAGATGGCAGTGTGATGGATGCGACCTTGCTGGCGCCTAACGCGCCGTCTACAGCCGTTAAGAAAGCAACGATTGATAGCCAGCCGCAAACGCTTTCAGCACAAGCACTCTCTCCTCAAACTGATATGTTCGCCATGTCAGCCCAGCCATCTAAGGTAGAAATAGCCCTTAAAGACATTAGCCCGGATGAATTAAGCCCTCGTGAAGCGCTGGCACTGCTTTATGAGCTTAAGGCTAAGTTGTAACCAGCGCTGTCAGTGGGGTGGACGCTGATTTAAGTGCCTATGGGCTACTTATCTAGCTCTTTATCTAAAGAATGGATAACAATCATAGCTTTAAACCATTTTAAAACTATGCGATATCAGGGTATAAAACCTGATACAACACAATAACTGGCGCCTTTTGTATACGAAAAAGGGCCGAGCGCTTGCTCTGTTTAGGCTGCATCACTAGAATAGCCGCCATAGAGTTTTACCGCCGTTAGAGCCAACAGATTAAAATAGAGTGCAGCTGTTTATAGTGTGCCGATGAGACAGAGAAAAGACCATGACATTCATTGTTACTGACAATTGTATTAAGTGTAAATACACCGACTGTGTTGAAGTATGCCCAGTAGACTGTTTTTACGAAGGCCCAAACTTTTTGGTTATTCATCCTGATGAATGTATCGATTGCGCGTTGTGTGAGCCTGAGTGTCCAGCAGAAGCTATCTTCAGTGAAGATGAAGTGCCTGAAGGACAAGAGCACTTCACCGAACTAAACGCTGATTTAGCCGAGAAATGGCCCAACATCACCGAGATGAAAGAAAAACTGGCAGACGCCGAAGAGTGGGATGGCGTTGCAGACAAGCTTAAGCATTTGGTTAAGTAATTAACCCTTAGCTTTTGCTAGACTCC
>JAPYOO010000557.1 GCA_029938135.1 Bermanella sp.
ACTTTCAAGATATCCCAAGGGGTTATCCGTTAAGTGCGGCGAATCTTACGGATATAGGGCAAATGCGTCAAGCCCAACCGCGCCTTTTTACTCAAGGATAGCCTATAACCTAAGGATTAACGCTCTACACTGGATGTCATGACGCCTAAACTAAAAAACCTTAATTAACCAACTAAGGTGTACACATCGTTAAAGTGGATATTATATTCTGGTCTGCCGCCAATGGATGTGAACTTGCATCACCATAAAGGCGGTCGTCTAGACCAATTTGCCAAGGAATTGGAAAAACATTACCTCCTCCAACATCCAGTAAAAAGAAACCATCGCCATTATCCGTTAACGGAATACTCTCTAAAATATAACAACTAGTTGATTCCGCCCTTTCATAAAATTTAACCACACCCTGGTTACCTCCATTATCAACAAACTCTATGTAGGTATTCCTAGTGCCATCAAATCGTGATTCATCAACAATGCCAGCGGCTGCTAATTCAGTTAACGTGCTTCTAGTTTGTGCGGATTGTAGATACAAGCCGCTCCAGATATCGCTCTTGTCTTCTCCCAGTATAAGCTCAGTACTGCCTTTAATGGACGCCATTCCCGTTGTACTGTCATTCGATAATAAGGATATAGACTCATGCGAACCATCATCATAAATCAATGTGAGCAATCCTGTTAAGTCGTCATACTCTTCATGAGTAGGGTCTACATCTTGAACCCGTTCCATGCTCCATGTGAAGTCCAGCGGCTCTCCACCAGCTGTATCAGGCGTAACAAGAGTACCCACTGCGGTCTCCAAGGGTTCGCTATCTGCTGCACTGTACCCATTAAAGGTATAGACATAATCTCCATCGGCCGAAGTAAATGTGGTGCCAACAACACGGGACATATAAATGTCAGGTTTAACGTCTGTTCCTAAACAGGCCGTAATTGCTGCATCGTATTGTGCACGTGATTTAAGAGTGGCTCCCGTGGGGTCGGTGCCTGCATCCCATTCCACATCACCAACGGTACACGCCGTTAATCCTGTGGCAACGGTGCTAGACCATGGGAAGGTGCCTACATTTTGGTATAGACCATTCTCGTTTATGATTTCTAACATTACTGTACCAACACCCTGCCCATCGCTGGTCATAATGTTAAGGCGATCAACCCCATTTACGTTACCGTCAGTATTGATGTAACTAATCAGTGCGCGACCCGCAGCATCAATGGTCCAAGAAAAATTATCATCATATCCTGGGTGCCCAGATTCCTCTTGAGGTTCTGGCGGCCAATGTACCGCACCGGTGCCATTGGCGTTAATGGCAAATGTCGCCACCCCATCAGGTACGGTTAACAAATGAATGGTGTTATTGCCTGAAAGTACAAATTGAAAAGGAGGGGCTGTTCCGACTACCGAAGACAACTCGCCAGCACTAGAAGATATATGCCCTAATTCACCAAGGCTATTTGCGGTGGCAAACG